>NZ_CP029145.1:2828023-3142248 GCF_003149515.1 Hymenobacter nivis | reverse complement strand
GTACACAAACACGTACTTATTGAGGAGGCACAGCGCGATGACGGCCAGCATCAGGTTGCCGAAGAACCTGGAGCCAGACACGTAGCCACCCAGCGCCGCCAGCAGCAGCACGCCCATGCCGATGAGGAAGCCGCGCGTCAGCTTGGGTTTCTCTGCGCGGTCGAGGTGCTCCTCGCGCTGCATGAAGCTCACGGCGAACACCGGGTTCATGATAAAGGCTACGATGAGCGAGGCCCCCAGCGTGAGGATGAGCGTGACGGGCAAATAGAACATGAACGAGCCCACAATGCCAGGCCAGAACATGAGCGGCACGAACGGCGCCACCGTGGTGAGCGTGCCGGCCAATACCGGCACAAATACTTCGCCAGCCGCGTACTTCGCCGCCTGGGCCGTGCTCAGGTTGGGGTGCTCGTGCAGCAGGCGGTGGGTGTTTTCGATGACCACAATGGCGTCGTCCACCACAATGCCCAGCGCCAGCAGGAAGGCGAAGAGCACAATCATATTCAGCGAAAAACCCAGGACTGGCAGCATGATGAACGCCAGAAACATCGACAGCGGCACCGACAAGCCCACGAACAGGGCGTTGGTGGTGCCCATGAAGAACATCAGAATCAGCGTCACCAGTAAAAAGCCGATGATAATGGTGTTAATCAGGTCGTTAAGCGTGTTGCGCGTGTCGTTCGAGGAGTCGCCGGTGATGGTGATTTTCACGTTCTTGCCCAGGCTGGCTTGCTCGTCTTTCACAATCTGGTGAATCTTGTCGGAGGCGTCGAGCAGGTTTTCGCCCTGGCGCTTCACCACGTTCAGCGTCACGGCGGGCTGCCCATCGAGGCGGGCGTAGCTCTCGCGGTCCTTGAAGCCGTCGGCTACCGTGGCAATGTCGCCGAGGCGCACCGGGGCCCCGCGCAGGTTCTTGATTTGGATGTTGGCAATGTCGGCGGCGTTCACGTACTGGCCGGCCACGCGCACGGCCCGCTTCTGGGCCCCCACGTCGATGCTACCGCCCGATATGGTAATGTTCTCGCGGGCAATGGCGCCCTCAATGTCGGCAAAGCTCAGCTGCGAGGCCTGCAATTTATATAGGTCCACGTCCACGTTCACCTGCTGCTCCAGGGCCCCCACAATGTCGACGCGGGTGATTTCGGGCAGCGCCTCAATCTTGTCCTGGAAGTCGTCGGCGAGCTTTTTGAGTTGCGCAGCGGGCAGGTTGCCGCTCAGGTTGACGTACATAATCGGCTGCTCCGAGATGTTCACCTCCTTCACCAGCGGCGCCGAGGGCAGGTCGTTGGGCAGCTCGGTGCTGGCCTTGTCCACGGCATCTTTGATGAGCTGCTTGGCGGCCTGTACGTTCACGTTCGAGTTAAACTCCACGTCCACAATGCAGTAGTCCTGGTTCGAGGTAGAGCTGATTTTCTTCACCCCGTTCACGCTCTTAATCTCCTTTTCGAGCTGGCGCGTCACCAGGTTTTCAATGTCCGTGGGTGAAGTACCGGGGTACACCGTGGCCACAATGATGCGCGGAATCACGATGTCCGGGAACTTCTCCTTGCCCAGCTTCACGTAGGCAAACAGGCCGGCAATGGTCAGCAGCAGCGTGATGACGTAGATGCTGGTCTTGTTATTAATGGACCAACTCGTCGGGCCAAACTCCTTTTCAATATCTTGCATAACAGGTAGTTGCTGGAGCGGATTTAGCTGATTTTCAGCGGCTGGCCTTCGTTCAGATTCTGGTAGCCGGCCGAGATGACCTCGTCACCGGCCTTCAGGCCGCTGGTCACCTCCTGCTTGCCGTTGTAGGTCTGGCCGGTTTTGATGATGCGCTTCTGAGCCACGGGCTTGCCGCCGGTGCGGCTCACCACCAGCACGTAGGCGTTGTCCTCGTCGTGCTGCACCAGGTCCACGGGCAGCACAGTGGCGTTGGCCTGGCCGTAGTTTTGGATGCGCACCGTGGCCACCATATTGGGGCGCAGGCGGTTGGTCTTGTCAGCGGGCAGGCGCAGCTCCACGGTAAAGGTGCGGCTGGTGGCCGAAATACTGCGGCTCACGGTGCGCACGGTACTCGTAATTTCCTCGCTGCCCAGGTCGGGCATGGTCACCAGGGCCTTGTCGCCGGCCTTGATGCTGCCGGCGTAGGCCTCGCTCACGTCGGCCAGCACCTTGCCGCCCTTGCCGCTATTCAGCTGTACCACGGGGGCCCCGGGGGCCACGGTTTCGCCCAGCTTGGGCAGCACGTTGTCCACCACGCCGGCGTAGGGCGCCACCACGTTGTAGAGGGCCTTCTGCTGGTTCAGCGAGGCCAGGTTGCGCTGCAAAGCCTGGTAATTGTTCTTGGCTTGCAGGTACTGGACTTCGGTACCAATCTGCTGCTTCCACAGGCCAGCCTGCTTCTGATAGATGACTTTGGCTAGGTCCAGGCGGGTGCGCAGCTCGGCAATGTTGGCGTCCAAAATGCTGGCGTCCACGGTGGCCAGCACCTGTCCCTTGCGCACGTGGTCGCCGCGCCGCACGCGCACGCTGGTGAGCGTGCCAGCGGCCCGGGCCCCCACGGTGGCGTTCTGGTCGAAGTCGACACGGCCCTGTACTTCAAGGTAGCCGGCAAAGTTCTCGGGGGCCACTTTCAACACCGACACCGGCGTAGCGGCGTTGGCCGCGGCCTTGGCCCCGGCGCCGGTCTTGGCTTCGAGGTCGGCGATTTTGGCTTGGGTGGCGGCCTGCTCGGCCTTTAGCTTGGTTAGCTCGGCGTTGGGGTCTTTGCTGCCGCCGCAGGAAGCCAATAGCAAGCTGATGGCTAATAGCTGATAGCTGCTGGCTTTAATAAGAGTACGTTTCATCTTAAAAGGAAAGTCTTTTCGGGGAAAAAGCCAACGGCCAATAGCCACTAGCTAAGGTGCTTACTTGGCTTGCTGGTACAGCTCGCCGGTGGCCTTATCGCGGTCCACCTTGGCCACCAGCACGTCGTAGATGGCGGCGTAGTAGTTGGTCTGGGCCTCGCGCAGCGAGGTTTCGGCCGTGAAGACTTCGATGTTCGAGCCCACGCCGGCGTTGAATTTGATGCGCGTTACGCGGGCCACGTCGGCGGCCAGGGTTAAGTTGTCTTGCTGGTTGTCGAGCACGTCGAGGGCATTGATGAGCGTGGTGCGGCTCTGCGCATCTTGTAAGTCAATGCTTTGGCGCAAAGTTTCGAAGCCGCGCTCAATGGTTTGCTGCGCGATGCGCGCCTGCTGCACTTGGTAGTGGCGGCGGAAGCCGTCGAATACCGGCACGGTCAGCGCCAGCCCCACGTTGCCGAAGCCGAACCAGTTCTGGTTAGGAAAGCCGTTGGTGGCCCGCGAGCTAGGGCCCCGGAAGGCAAATAAGTCCGTCACCGATTTGGCCGAGCCGGTGAAGCCGTAGGCCGCCGTCAGGCTCAGGCGCGGGTAGGCCCCGGCGGTGCGGTTGCGCAGGTCGAGGCCGGCCAGGGCCTGCTGGGTTTGCAGCGTCGAGAACTCGATGCGGTTGTTGTAGTTGAAGGCGGCGTCGGTCTGCACCGGCTGGCCATTGTTGAGGCCCGGGGCCGGCGCTGGGGCCCCCGGGGCGGCGCCGGCCGGCGGGGCGGGCAGGGCCCCCAGGCCGCCGGGCCCGCTGCCGGTGCCGAAGTTGGCCGCGCCCAGGCGCTGGCGCAGGGCCCCGGCGTCCACTATGGCCGCGTTCAGCGAGTCGGTCAGCACCACGGGCTGGGCCTGGGGCAGGCCCATCTGAAACTTAAGCAAGGCAATGCTCAACTCGGTAAGACGCTGGGCTTTCTGCTGCTCCACCACCAGGTTGTTGCGCTGCACGCGCAGGCGGTCTACGTCGAGCTTTTCGGCAAAGCCGGCCTTAAACGTCTGGTTGGTCTGGTAGAGTACCGTGTCGAGGCGCTGTACGTTGCGGGCCAGCAGCGCGAGGCGCGAGCGGGCCACCAGCGTACTGTAGTAGGCCTTGCTCACCTGCTCCACCACGTCGATTTCGGCCTGCTGGGTTTGCTTTTTCGAGAGCTCCTGGTACACCTTGGCCGCCTTCAGCCCGATGAGGTACGAGCCGTCGAAAAGCTGCTGCGAAAACGAAGCCGCCGTGTTGCCGGCGTACTGCAAGCCGAAGGCCAGCGGCGTGGGCCCAGTGGCCGGGGCCACGCCGTAGGCCGGGCTCAGCGTCACGGCCTGGCCCGATTGGGCGGCCGCAATGTCGCGCTGCGTGAGGGTGGTGCCGTTCAGCGGGGGGCCGCCAAAAGCACTGAAGTCTACGAGGCTCTTTTGCAGCTTGAAGTTGTCGGCCAGGTTGGCCGCCACGTTCACCTGGGGCAAGCCCTGGGCCTTAATTTCGCCCACCCGGGCTACGGCCGTTTGCTCGGCCAGGCGCGTGGCCAGCAGGCTCGACTTGGTTTGCACGGCGTAGCGAATGGCCTGCGGCAGGCTCAGCGCCATGGTGCCGCCGGTGCCCAGCACGGGCGGGGCCCCCTGGGGCGTTTGGGCCGGCAGCGCCAGCGGGGCCAGGCCCAGCAAGGCGGCCCCCAGCCAGCGCCGGGGGCGTTGCAACGTCTTGTTCATCAGTGAAAAAAATAGGGATATTGAGACGGCGGCGGGCAGCTTATTCATCCTCCGTAATGTGTTGGTACTTATTAAATAGCCGGTGGCCTTTAAGTGTAGCCACGCCCAGCAAAAAATGCTCGTCGAATACCTTATTCACCCGGACGGGTGCAAACTGGGTGGGAGGGTAGAGGCCGGGGTCGAAGGCCAGCTCTATCTGGGCCAGGTTGAGGCGGGCCAGCACCTCCACGTCAAGGTCGGCCCGAAACAGGCCTTCGGTAATGCCCCGGCGCAGGTTGCGGATTATCTGGTCGAGGATGAACGTGTTCTTGTGGGCTGAAAACAGGGCCCAGGCGGCCGCGTGGTACTTGCGCAGGTCGTAGAAAATGCTCGGGTGGATGCCGCTGAACTGCTGCTCGGCCCAGTGCGAGATGTCGAGCATTTCCCTCACCGCGTCGGCCGCGTAGCTGGCCATGCGCGTGCAATCGCTCTGCGACTTGCCCAGGTGCTGGGTGATGACGCCGAGCACAATTTCGTCCTTGTTGTCGAAGGTTTTATAAAGCGTTTTTTTCGACATGGCCAACTCCGCGGCGATGTCGTCCATGCTCACGCTTTTGATGCCGTTGCGCAGGAACAGGGCCCCGGCGTGTTGTAAGATGCGGTCTTTGATTTCCATAAGCGATGCGGCAAAGATACGATGGAAACTTTAAACGGGTTTAAAGTTTCCATTAACTTTTTTTGCCGCGCTGCTTCGGTTGGCCGGGCCCCCGCGCCGGAGCTTGACGGGCAGCCCCGGAAAATATTTTACCACTTTGCCAATTATCCCGCGCCGCCGGGTGTTCCGGGCAGCCGCCTTTCTCCCTTTTCCGATGTTCAAAACCGACAAAACGCCCAAAACCTACACGCCCGGCGAGGCCCTGCAAAAAATCGCCGCCTTCTGCGCCTACCAGGAGCGCACCCAGAAAGAAGTGGAACAAAAGCTGCGCTCCTATGGCCTTGACGAGGACGAGGCCGGCGAAATCATCATCCGCCTGAGCCGCGAAAAACTACTGGACGAGGAGCGGTTTGCCCAGGCTTTCGTGCGCGGCCACTACCGCCACAAGCAGTGGGGCCGCCGCCGCATCGTGCAGGAGCTCAAGCAGAAAGGCATCAGCGAGTACTGCATTAAATCGGGCATGAAGGAAATCGACGGCGAGGAATACTACCAAAACCTGCTGAACGTGCTGGCCAAAAAAGACCGCCAGGAAAAGGAGAAGAACCCGCGCGTGCGCCGCCAGAAAATCAGCGTCTACCTCACCGGCAAGGGCTACGAGCAGGACCTGATAAAAATGGCCCTCGATGAGTACGCCGCCGCCGAAGCCGCCGACGACGAGTAGCAGTTGAACGAGTAAAAGAGGCCGTCATGCTTGTCTGGCGTCCGCTTGTCGAAGCATCTTTAAACCAACTCAACCCGTACCGCCGCCTAGCCCTTGCGGCCCAGTGTGGGCAGCTCCAGGCGCTGCCCCAGCACCACGCGCCGCCCGGTGAGGGTGTGCAGCAGGGGCACCAGAATTTGCTGGGCGTTGCGCTGGGTTTCGGCCAGGATGCCCGATTGCAGCGCCGCGGTGCGCACCTGGGCCTCGGCGTACTTATAGCCTTGGTCCACGAGGTCGGCATCCTGGAAAAAGCCATTTTCGGTGCTGAACACCCGGCTCTGGTCGTGCCGCACCTGGAAGTTGCACAGCTCGGGCGCGGGCAGAAACACGTGCACCACCGAGTCGCCCTCCAGTACCACGTCCTGGGGCCGGATTTTGCGCAGGTCGAGGCAGCCGGTGGCTTCGCCGGCCACAATCAGGGCCACCTTGGCGTCGGGCAGGATGGTGATGCGGTTGGCGCGCTTGTACTCCACCACGTCCTTGAAGCGGTAGCGCACCAGTTCCAGCTTGCCCAGTGCCTCCACTTGGGTAAGGACGGTATTATGCGTCACGGTCACGCGCGGCTCCTGCACCAGCGGGTTGAGGCCGTCGATCGCGGGCCCGATTTTCTTCCACAGAAACCAGCCCAGGGCTACTAAAAAGAGGAGGGGTACGAGGCGGCGAATCAGACGGACGAGGTTCATAGGTACTTGAATACGGCGGCGGGGGCGCGCCGTTGGGGCCTAGTTTTGCAGGGCATGCAATTTCTTTCGGTTGTTCAGCGGCTGGCCCAGCGCCTGGGGCCCCGCCACCGGGCCCTGCTGGGGGCCCTGTGGGCCGTGGCGCAGGCCGGTTTCCTGTGGAAATTCCGCGGCCCACATTTCGCCAACGACAGCTACAACTACTTCGACTACGCCACCGCCATCGCCGGGCGCGGCTACTTCGGGCCCGGCCACTACCGGCGCTACGTGCTGTACCCGCTGTTCGAAAGCGCGTGGCTGTGGCTGGGCGCCGGGCCGTGGGGCATCGTGGCGGGGCAGCTGGTGCTGTCGGGCCTGGCCGCCGGGGCCCTGTACGGGGCCGTGCGGCGGCTGGCGGGCGGGGCCTGGGGCCCGGCGGCGCTGGCCACCGGCCTATTTATGGTGTGGCCCGACGTGCAGCAGTTCAACGCCTACCTGCTCACCGAGTCGCTGTTCATCAGCCTGTCGGTGCTCTCGCTGGCGGCGCTGGTGCGGGTGCGCGGCGGCGGCTGGGGCCCCTGGGCGGTGCTGCTAGGGCTGCTGGTACTCACGGCGCTGGCGCGGCCCAACGGCTTCGTGGTGGCGCTGGCGGCGGCGCTGGCCGGCCTGGCAGCGCTGCGGCGGCGCCCGGGCCGGCGCGCCTTTTGGGCGGTGCTGGGGGCCCTGGCGCTAGTCGCGCCGCTGCTGTGGCAAGTGCTTAACTACCAGATGGCCACCTTCGGGCTGCTCGATACTTACCAGCGCGGCGAGCTGATGTACCTGGTGCCGCAGTGGGCCGTGCACCCCGCCGCGCCGCTGCACCTGCCGCCGCCCGGCACGGGCCCGGCGCTGCGGGTGGCGTACTTCGCGGCGCACAACCCCGGCTTTTTTGGCCGACTCGTGCTGGGCAAGCTGTTCGTGTTTGCGAGCGGGCTGAAACCGCATTACTCCCTGCTGCACCGCATGGCCAACGTGCTGCTGCTCTGGCCGCTGTACGGCCTGGCAGTGCGCGGGGCCCGGTGGCGGGAAATCTGGGCCCCGGCGCGGATATTCCTGATAGGAGTGCCGCTGCTGCAAGCCGCCGTAGTCGCGCTCACCGTGGACGACTACGACGTGCGCTTCCTGGCGCCGGTGCTGCCGTTCGTGTTCGTGCTAGCCGCGCTGGGCGTGTGGAAAAGTTGGGGAAATATGGATAAGTTGAATCGGTGAATCAGTGAGCTGGTAAGTCGTTGAATGAGCTTTCCCCAGCATTCTCGCATTCCCTTAATCACCAACTCACTGATCCACCGATTCACCAAAGCGCGCGTGCCACCCAGCCCAGGCCTGCAAGCCGCCGGTGTGCACCGCCACCACCGTGCTGCCCGGCGGGAAATGGCCGTTTCCAATCAAATCCAGCACCCCGAATAGCAGCTTGCCGGTGTAGATGGGGTCGAGCAGCACGCCGTGCCGGGCTTCAAACTGCCGGATGAAGGCCAGCAAATCCGCCGAGTATCTGGCGTAGCCGCCGAAATGGTAGGCCGTGGCCAGGTCGTAGTTGGTGAAAACCTGCCCGGTGGCCGCCTGGGTCAGCGCGTCGATTTCGGCCTTTAGGAAGCCGCCGTTTTTCAGGGCGGCCACGCCCACGGCCGTTTCGGGGCCCCGCAGGCCGGTGAGCAGGCCGGCCAGGGTGCCGCCGGTGCCCACGGCCACGGCCAGCGCGTCGAAGGCCATGTGCTGGCGGATTTCGGCGAGTAGCTCGGCCATGCCTTTCAATGCCAGTGCGTTGGTGCCGCCCTCGGGCAGCAGGTAGGCGGGGCCAAACTGGGCTTGCACTTCGGCTAGAAAAGCAGGCTCGGCGCGGCGGCGGTAGGTGGGGCGGTCGAGGTAGTGCAGGGCCATACCGTCGGCGGCGCAGCGGGCCAGGGTGGGATTGGGGGCCCCGGCGGCCTCGCCCCGCACCAGGCCCACGGTGGCGAAGCCGTGCAGCCGCCCGGCCGCCGCCACCGCCGCCAGGTGGTTGGAGTACGCCCCGCCAAACGTGAGCAACTTGCCGTGGCCCAAGCGCCGCGCTTCCAGCAAGTTGTACTTGAGCTTGCGCGCCTTATTGCCGGGCAACTCGGGGCTCACCAGGTCGTCGCGCCAGAGCAGCAGGCGCACGCCGCGGGCAGCGGCCACGGGCTCAGGCAGTTCCTGGAGGAAAGGGCTCATCGGTGGTGGCATGGGTTGGGGCCCCGGAACGGCCCGGGCTGCCGGATTTTCGCCGGCTGCCCGGTAATCGTTGCGGCCCTGGCCCGGTAATCGTGGATCAGACTCCTGGGGGCCCTAAACTGCCCGTCCAAACCGGCGCAGCGCTCACCGGGCAGCCGGCGAAAAGCCGGCAGCCCGGGGTGGGGGGGCCGCTAAGCTTCGTCGGGTTCGGGCTTGCGCTTGGCTATGTAGGCGCCGGTGCCCAGCAGCACCAGCACCAGGCCGATGCTGGCCACCAGCGACATAGTGTTACCGGTGGCGTACTCCTTGGGCTCGAATTTGAAGTCGATTTTGTGGGCCCCGGCGGGTACGTGCATGGCGCGCAGCACAAAATCGGCGCGGAAATATGGGGCTGGCTGGCCGTCGAGGTAGGCGTTCCAGCCGTCGGCGTAGTACACTTCCGAGAACACCACGGTGCCCGGCTGGGCGGCGTTGTAGCCGTAGCTGAGGGCGTCGGGGGCGTAGGTGGTGAGGGTGATGGTGGCCGTGGTGTCGGCGTAGGTGGCGGCCTGCACGGCCGGGAATTTCACGTTGTCAACCACCGCCGTTTGGCCGGGGTTGAGGGTGGCGAGGGCGGCCATTTCGGCGTCGGGCGTAGCCACGGTTTTCACTGCGCGCACGAACCAGGCGTTGCCTAGAGCCCCGGGGTTGCGGATGACGGGCTGCTTCTCATTGCCCGTCAGGTAGTAGCGGGTATTCAGCATGTTGAGCACCGGCGTGCGCCGGAAGTCGCCCCCGTTTTGGCTGAACAGCGCCTGCATCTCGGGCGAAATCTCGCGCTCCACCAAATCCTGGTAGCGGCGCAGCTTGGCCCCGTGGTAGCCGCCGATGCTCTTGTGGAAGTACGACGTCTGGGCCTCATTGAACGGGTTTTGGATGTTCAATACCCGGTAGCTCAGGTCCTTGTCTTGCAGTACAGCCTGGTCGGCCGCGCTGGGCTCGAAGCTCTGGGCGATGCTGGTGGGCTGGAAGTTCTTCTCGCCGAGGTAGCGCTTGTCCACGCTCCACAAATCCACCAGCACCAGCACCGCCACCAGCGCGGCGGCCGAGCCCGCGCCCAGCTTGCCTTTCAAATAGAAGTACAGCGTGCCCAGCGCCAGGCCCACAAACAGCAGCCCGCGCCACACGTCGTTGCGCAGCAGTTCGGCACGGTCGGCGCGCAGGGCCCCGATGAGCGCGGCCGGGAAGCCGCCCGGGTTCTGGGGCCCCTGCATGAGGCTGGCGTCCACGGGCGCAGCAAAATCGAAGCTGAAACTGGCCAGCCAGGCCAGGGCCAGTACCCCGGCCGTGACCGCCCCGGCGTAGAGCAGCTGGCGCAGGCGCGCCTGGGTTTCGGGCGAGCCGGGCAACGTCGCCGGGGCCCCCGCCGCGGCGCGGGCCGCCTTGGCCAGGGCTGGGTGCATCGGTTCGGCTGGGGCCCCTAGGGGCCCCACGGGCAACACGGCGGCGCGCGGCCGCAGGATGCGCGCCAGGGCCAGCGCCGCCAGCAGCGGCATGGCCAGTTGCGCCATCACCAGGCCCATGCTCACAGCGCGGAAGCTGCGGTAGCCGGGTAAGTAGTGGAAAATCAAACTGTTGACCGACTCAAAGTTTTTGCCCCAGGCCAGCACGAACGATACCAAGGTACCGGCCAGCAGCCAGTAGCGGGTGCGCTTGTCCACCACAAACAGGCCCAGCACGAACAGGAAGCACACCACCACGCCCACGTACACGGGGCCCGCCACGTAGGCCTGGTCGCCCCAGTAGGTCGGCATTTGGGAGGCGGCCTGCGGGTCGGCGCCGAGCGTGCTCAGCTCGCGGGCGGTGTTCGAGTCGGGGCCCAGGGCCATGCTGCTGCTGCCGCCGTAGAAGTTGGGTACGAGCAGCGTCATGGTTTCGCCCACGCCGTAGCTGTAGGCAAAGGCGTAGTCCTCATCCTGTTGGGCGGCGCTGGCGGCCGGGGCCTGGCCGGGCGCGGCGGGCAGGCCCTTCAATTCCGACGGGGCCCGGTTGCTGAATTTGCTGTACGAATACGTGGTGTAGAGGCGGCCGAAGCTGACGCCCACCGCCAGTAGGGCCCCCACGGCCAGCAGTGCCACCCGTTGCCCAAAGGCCGGCAGCCGCCCGGCGCGGGCCGCCGCCACCAGCTCCACAATGCCGTAAATAACCACCAGCAAACCGACGTAGTAGGTAATCTGCGGGTGGTTAGCCCGTAAATTCAACGTGAGGCCCACGGCGAAGAGCGCGGCTCCCAGCCACTTGTCGCGCCGGAACGTGACGAGCAGCCCACCCAGCACCAGCGGCGCGTAGGCCAGGGCAAACGACTTGGTGTTGTGGCCGGCCAGCAAAATGGCCAGGTTGTAGCTCGAAAAGCCCAGCGCTACCGCGCCCGCCACCGCCACCAGCGGCGGCAGCCCCAGCACCACGCCCAGCACGTAGCCGCAGAGCAGCGCCAGGAACAGGTTCGACACCGCCGAGGGCAGCCCCAAGGTCAGGGCCTTCTGCAAATACACCGACCAGTCGCCGGGGAAGTGCACCGAAATCAGGTAGGTCGGCATTCCCGAAAACATGGAATTCGTCCACAGCGGCTCGTGGCCACCGTGGGTGGCGGCCCAGTTGCGCACCTCCTGGGCCCCGCCCTGGAACTGGGTAATATCGTGCTGGGCCAACGACTTACCATCGAACACAATGGGCGCGAAGTAGGCGCAGGCCAGCACAATAAAGAACAGCACCGCCAGCAGGTGCGGCAGCGCCCGCTGCCACAGCGGCGCGGTACGAACAAGGGAAGCAGAAGAAACAGCAGCGGCCATCGGGGCGGGGTAGGGTAAAGGGAACCGAGCCCGAAGGTAAGGTTTGCGCCCGGGCTGCCGGCTTTTCGCCGGCTGCCCGGTAATCGCCGGAGCACTTAGCTAGGGCTCGGGGCCGGGAAACGCGCCGCTGCTTGGGAAGTCCAGTGCCCCGGCGAAAAGCACCGTGCCCGGGGCCCCTACGATTACCGGGCAGCCGGCGAAAAGCCGGCAGCCCGAGCCGGCTACTCTGCGCCCGCCCACCCCAACCGTACCTTTGCCCCCCCGTTTTTTGCCGCCGCCGCCCATGCCCACTACCCTCCCGATGGCCCCCGCCACCCCGCCGCCCTTCGACGCCGACGAGCTGATTTCCATCGTCGTGCCCCTCTACAACGAGGCGCAGAGCGTGGGCCTGCTGGCCAGCCAGATTGTGGAGGTGATGGAAGCCCACGGCTTCCGCTACGAACTGATATTGGTGAACGACGGCAGCGCCGACCAGACCTGGGGCCACATCAGCGCCCTGGCCGCCGCTAACCCCTGCATCATTGGCCTCGACATGGCCGGCAACTACGGCCAGACGCTGGGCCTGCGCGCCGGCTTCGAGCAGGCCCAGGGCAGCATTGTGGTGGCCATGGACGGCGACTTGCAGCACGACCCGGCCTACCTACCCGAGTTCGTGCGCCTCATCCGCGCGGGCTACGACATGGTGGGTGGCGCCAAGAGCAAGCGCCCCGAGGGCTTCTTCAAAACGCTGATTTCCAACGGGGCCCACAACATCATCAGCCGCCTGTCGGGGGTGAAGCTGGAGTACTTCGGGGCCACTTATAAGGCCTACCGCCGCTACCTGCTCACTAACGTGGAGATGCTCGGCGACGCCCACCGCTTCCTGGGGGCCCTGGTGGCGCGCAAGGGCGTGCGCTACATCGAGTTCCCCATTGAAATCCGGGCCCGCGAGTTCGGCACAAGCAACTACGGCCTCAACAAAGTCTTCAAAGTCATCGTCGATTTGCTGATTTTGCGCTTCACCGTGGTCTACGCCCGCAAGCCGTTCCGGCTGTTCGGCGTGCTCGGTATCCTGAGTTTGCTCATCGGCGGGGGCCTCACGTCGGGCTTTTTGGTAGCGGCCGTATTTTTTGGACTGAACATCTCGGCGCGTTTTCCGATGGAGTTCATTTTCAGCTTGTTCCTCATCATGGGCGGCATCTTTCTGCTGAGCTTCGGGGTGCTGGCTGAAATCGGAACCTCCACCTACTTCGCCCGCCGCAACCGCCGGCCCTACGTGCTGCGCCACTTGGTGCACCAGGCCGCCGGGGCCCCCGCCGCCGCCCCAGTGCCCGCCCCAGTGCCCGCCCCAGTGCCCGTGCCCGCCGCGGCCCAGGCAATTAAATAGGGCCCCGGGCCGCCCCAGCGCAACCTATCCGCCGCGGCCCCGCTTAAAGGAGCGCCGCGCTACTCCCGCGGCCCCTCCCCTGAAATGGAAACCCCCATCCTCACCGCCGAAGATACCAACCGCGTAATCGAAATGGCCTGGGAAGACCGCACGCCGTTCGAAGCCATCCTGGCGCAGTTCGGCCTCTCCGAAAAAGCCGTCATCGACCTCATGCGCCGCGAGCTGAAAGCCGCCTCCTGGCGCCGCTGGCGGGCCCGCGTGCAGGGCCGCCCCACCAAGCACCGCGCCAAGAGCGCCGTCGACGATGCCCGCTTCAAGTCGCAGGCCCAGCGCAGCATCACGTTCAACAAAATCGCCAAGCGCCCCTGATTCTCCTTTGCTTACGAGGCCGTTTGAGTGAATGAAGCCGTTTAGCATGACGTCCTGAAGTACACTTTCATTTATACTCGTCACGAAGTAGGGTGCGGGGCTTGCCCCCACCCGTCGTTGAACGAAAGCCGACGGAACCGTTCAACGACGGGCGGGGGCAAGCCCCGCACCCTACTTCGTTTTCGCATTCCACTTGGTGAGCAGTATAACTTCCAAACCGCTTCTTACCAGCCCTCATGCGCCGGCTCATCATCAACTGCGACGACTACGGCTGGGACGCGCCCGCCACCGCTGCCATCCAGGAGCTGGCTGCGCAGCGCTGCATCAGCAGCACCACCGTGATGGCCAACCTGGCCACCGACGCCGATCTGCGTGCCCTGGGGGGCCTGCAAGCGCACATCTCCACCGGCCTGCACCTCAACCTGATAGATGGGGCCCCGCTGAGCCGCGCCTCCGTTGTGCGCACGCTGCTGGGGCCCGACGGGCAGTTTTTCAAAGGCCAGCAGCTGCTGGCGCGCTTCCTCAGCGGCCGGGTGCGGGTGGGCGAGCTGGAAACCGAAGTAGTGGCCCAGCTGGCCCGCCTGGCGCGGTTCGACGTCCCGGTTTCGCACGCCGACAGCCACCAGCATCAACACCTGTACCCGGCGCTGGGGCCCGTGCTCACGGGCATTTTGCGGCGGCACGGCATCCGCCGTCTGCGCCGCTGGAGCAGCCAGCCCGGCTATGCCCTGCGCGGCCAGCTGCTGAACGCCTTCGGCGTAGCCTCGCGCTACGGCCTGCGCGGGTTTCAATCGCCGAATGCGCTGGTAGCCGACTTTTCGGCCGCCCAGGATGCTACGCTGCCGTTGTTTGTCCAGGGCTTGGCGCGGGCCTTCCGCCGGGGCCCCGTGGTGGAGTTTATGACCCACCCGGGCCTTGCCAACCGCGCAACCTCGTACCTGAACCGCGTGGCGGAATACGAGTTTTGGCGCGACGGCGCGTGGCCCGAATACTTGGTGGAGAATGAGATACAGCTGGTGCGCTACGACGAGCTGTAGCGCACTACCCAGCCAAATAATAGCGCACAAACTTGATGGCCGTGGCGCCGTAGCCCAAGGCATCCACGCGGGCCGGGGCCCCGGCGCGGCCGTCGCTGGCGGCAAACACGCCGGGCACACAGGCTGGGGCCAGCGGCCAAACCAGTACCTCCCGCGGCGGCCCAGCAAAAGCCGAGATTGGTGGATAATTCGGCGGCGGTGAGGGGAGGGGCCAGGGGAGGTGCTGAGCAGCCGTCCCAATGCACTGATTTTGAAACCGCTATAAAAAGCGCTGGGTCCCTGCGGCCAGCGGCGGCGCAAAGTACCCGTAAGCAGCTTCGGCCGCAAGGATGCTCAGCTTGGTTTGCCGGCCTTGAAGCTAAACACCACCCCGGGCAGCGCCACCGCCGCCGTGATGAGGTAGAACGTGAGGCTGACCGTGACCGACACAGCCGCATCCAGGTGCAGCACCTGGGCCCCCAGCACGAAGGTGACCTCCCGGGCCCCGATGCCGCCCACCGTGAGCGGCAGCACCGCCACCACCGACGACACGAGGAAGACTACCAGGTAATCAATGACTTGGCTAGTGGTGCCCGTGCCCGCCAGGATGGCCCACGCGCACAGCACCTGGGCCCCCTGCACGCCCAGCCCCAGCCACCCCGCCCGCCCGAACAGCGGCTGGAACTCGGGGAAGAAACGGCCGCTGGCCCAGTAGCTAGCCGCCACGCCCACCGGCACCCCCGCCAGCACCAGCCCCCGCCAGGGCAGCGGCACGGCCGGCACGAAGGCCAGCAGCACGCCCGCCAGCACGCCCAGGGCCAGCACCCCGCTCACCCGGTCGAGGAGCAGGGCGCGCACCAGGGCCGTGGTTTTGCCGGGGAAGCGCTGGCGCAGCAGGTACACCTTGTAGCCGTCGCCGCCGATGCCGCCGGGCAAAAACAGGTTGTAGTACATCCCCAGCCAGTACAGGCGCAGGTTTTCGCCCTCCGACAGCGGTACGCTGATGGCCCGGAAAAAGTAGTTTAGCCGCCGCGCCGACAGCCACTTCGATAGTGCAAATAGCCCCGCCGCCAGCGCCAGCCACCCCGGCTGCGCCGTGGCCAGCACCCGCCGCACATCACGCACGCTAATGTGCTGGAAGACAAAGTAAAATGCCCCCACCACAAACGCCAGCTTGGCCCCCAGAATGAGGGCCTGGCGCAGCTTCGGGCGGTGGGAGAGGAAGGGCATTTTTTGGGGATTAGAATGTAGCGCGGACTTTGTAGTCCGCGGCTCTGAACGGTCGCTGAACGATTACCGGCAGGACGATTACCGGCAGGACGAAGCGAGAGCCGCGGACTACAAAGTCCGCGCTACAGCGCGCCTACCGGTGGTAGGTGGGGTCCAGGTAATCGGCGGGGGGGCAGTTCTGGGGCCCCTGGCCGGGGGCGGGTTCGGCGTCGTCGAACCTGACCAGGTTGAGATGGATGCGGCGGTCAATTACGAAGTCGAAAAACCGGTGATAGCGGCGGCCTTCGAGGTAGCAATCCTCGGCTAAGTAGTAGGCCCCCATATCGGTGGGGGCGGGCAGGGCGCGGGTGATGGCGCCCCGCTCGCGGGTGATGTAGAAGGCCTCGTCGTTGTCGAGGCGCGAGTCTTTGTACACGTACAACGACTGGCCTTTAGTGAGTTGGCCCACCCGAATGCTGGCGGCCCGGTAGGGCACGATGTCGTTGGTTTTGTAGCGCGCCGGTAGTACAAACCAGTTGAAGCCCACCCGCAGGCACAGCAGGTAGGCGCACAGCACCACCAGCCGCTGCACCGGCAGCGTGTGGTAGAGGTAGGCCAGCCCCACCAGGGCCCCAAATACCAGCGCCGACTTCCAGTACAGGCCCGGCACGTCGGCAATGCGGGGGATGAACGGCGGCGCGAGCAGCGCCAGGGCCACCACCGAAAGCACGAAGAGCAGCACGCCGTCGACCACCCGGTTTTGCCAGGGGCCCTGGGCCTGGTAGTGGTCGTAGAAGTAGATCATCACCGTGATAAGCAGCGGGATGAGCGGGAACAGGTAGCGCGGAATGGTGGCCGGCGAGAGCCAGAAAATGGGCGTCAGGGCCAGGAAGATGGCGGCGTTGAACTTCAGAAACGGGTGGGCCTGAATGGTTTGCCACCAGCCCCGGCGCACCAGGCACACCACCAGCAAGGTCCAGGGCGCAAACCAGCCCAGGAAATCAAACGGATAGGTGAGCACATGCACAATGGACTTGAAGAGTGGTTGCTCGGCCACCGTGCGCTGGCTCGACTGGTCCCAGAGGGTGTAGAAGTAGTCGTGCAGCGAGTTGTAGCGGCTGTACACTAGAAAGTAGCTACCCACGATGGCCACAAACACGCCGATGCCCAGGAAGTGGGCCCCCGAAAACAGCCGCTTGAAGTTCTTCGAGTACCAGCAAAAAACCGCTAGCGTAATGCCCTGGAACGCAATGGAGGGTAGCCCTTTCAGCATGAAGCCCACCGCCGTGAGGGCGTAGGTGAGCACAAACAGCCGCCGCCACTGCCCCTTCTCGGCGAAGTAAAACACGGCCGCGAAGCCCAGGTAGGTGATCCAGGCGTGCAGCGTGTCGATGAGGCCTTGGAAGGCGTCGTAGAACAGCATCCGCCCGCAGGTGATGAACGCAAACGCCGCCACAAACCCCAGCCGGGGCCCCAAATACCGCCGCACCACCACGAACAGCGTGGCTGCGTAGCCCAGCAGCGAGAGCACCGTGGGCAGCCGCACCACCAGCTCCGACTGGCTCCCGGTGAGGTTGAACAGCCCCAGCAGCAGCCAGTTGTACAGTGGCGGCTTGTTGTAATAATACACGCCTTGCAGCGTCGATACGAAGTAGTTTCCTGAGTCCTTCAGCTCCAGCGCCACCAGGGCCCGAATCGGCTCATCCACTTGCAGCGGCAGCAGCCCCAGGTGGATGAACAGCGCCGGGCCCAGCGCCAGCAAGCACAGCACCATCAGCGCCCACGGGCGCTGCTGAAACCATAGGGTAAACGACGACATGCGGGCACGGAACGGTAAACCACAAAACTACGCCCTGGGGGCCGGCCCCCCCCGGCCCCGAGGCAAACGCGGCGCGGCGAGAACGAGGCGGCTTGGCATCAGTAACTTAGCTTACTTTTAATAAGTAAAGTCAATTTTTCAGGCAACCACAGCTAGTGTTTTCGCATCTCCCGCAATTATTCGGTTTTCCTCCGAAAAGCGCTCAGTTCCTCAATATGCGAAAACTCTGGCAACGACTGCTCCTAGCAGTACTATTTTCCCCGGCTACCTGTGTTTGCGCGCAGCAGCTACCTAAGGGACTAGATTCTTTATTCTACGGCAAGCAAGGCATCCACACCCGGTACCCCGACCTTGGCCTTAGCATTGGGGTAGTACGCGGTCCGGCAACCGCCTACTACGCGCTCGGCAATACCCAACCACTGCAAGGCGTGCCACTAGATAGTACCACCCTGTTTGAAATAGGCTCTGTTACTAAAACATTCACTGCTTTACTGTTAGCTTATGAACAAGAAGCTGGAAAATTACCAAAGGGCGCTTATTTAGAATCCCTGCTTCCAGCCACTGTTTCCTTGCGACCAGGCTTGCGGCACCGCGTTACCCTTACCGCTATGGCCTCGCACCAATCCGGGCTGCCGAACCTAAGCAATGACCGTTACATTCAAGCCCTTATTGACAAAGACTCGGTACAGCCTTTTCACTCAGTAAGCCGCGATTACCTATTTAAAATATTGCGCGAGACTGATTCACTCCAAGCACCCGGTACCTACCATTATAATAATTTTGCCTTTTCTCTGCTGGGGACTTTGTTGGCGCAACGTGCGGGACGCTCCTACGGTGACCTCGTTCAGCAACGTATTGCGCAACCTTTGGGCCTGCGCACCACGGGGTTAACGTACCAAACGGCTCACATCGCGGGCCGATTTACGACTAAGGGAGAAGTCCGGCCCGCGATTGTCATTAACGCAGTGGCTCCGGCTGGCGGACTCAAATCGAACGTGGTCGATTTGGTCCGCTACGTGCGTGCGCAGCTAAAACCACCTGCTGGTCTTCTAGGCCGGGCCATCATACGCACCCAACAACCAGTTTACCACGATAGTACCATCACGATGGGGTTGGCTTGGGAGATTCGTCAACTAGCGGGCCACCGCGTGTATCAAAAGGATGGGGATACCTTCGGCAACTCGTCGCTGGTCCGATTCGACCGTGACCGACAAGTAGGCGTCATCATCCTGGCCAATCACCAGGATGCGAAAGCGGTGGCAGAAGCGGGCGACTTAGTGTACCAGTACCTGCTGTTAAACCAACCGTTATAAAGGCAAGCCCATTAAGTAAGTGGCTTTTTATATTCTAGAAACGGTCTCTTCCAATACATAAACCTACGGTCTTTAGGGCCGCCTCCCGGGCCCTAACGTGCGGTGTTTTCCGGTTTCTGAGGGCCCCCTGCTACCGCCAGCGCACTTTGGCGCCCGACTGCCCGGCCCACAGGCGCTCGGGTACGCTCTCCAGGATGAGCTGGCGCAGGGCCGTGAGCAGGGGCACGCGCACGAATCCGTGGTGCACCACCAGGCTCACCTCGCGCACGGGCTGGGGGTCGACGAAGCGCTTCACCAGCGGGTTCGTGTCTACCTCGTCGAGTACGGCCAGCTCGGGCACCAGCGTGTAGCCCTGGTGGCGGCGCACCAGCTCCATCAGCGTTTCGATGGAGCCGCTCTCGTAGGTTACATGGGCGTTGGGGTCGGTGGTGGCGGCGCACAGGTTCAGTACCTGGTGGCGGAAGCAGTGGCCCTGCTGCATCAGCCACATGCCGGGGGCCTTGAGGTCGGCGGCCTCGATCCGGGCCTTGCCGGCCAGCGGGTGGCTGGCCGAAACGTAGGCCAGGAACGGCTCCTCCAGCACGGGCAGCTCGCGCAGCTGGCGGTCGTCGAGGGGCGTCACGAGCAGGCCCACATCGAGGCGGTGGTCCTTGAGCTGCACCATAATTTCCTCCGAGCGCAACTCCTCCACCCGCACTTGCAGTTGCGGGTAGGCCGTGGTGAGGCCCACCAAAAAGCGCGGCACCAGGTAAGGCGCCAGCGTGGGGATGACGCCCAGGCGCAGTTCGCCCACCATTTCGCCCTTCTCCACCTGTACCAGCTCGCGCAGCTGCTGGGCCTCGCGCAGCACCTGCCGGGCCTGGGCTATCACCTTCACGCCCACGGCTGTGGGCTCGGCGCCCTTCTTATTGCGATCGAACAGGAGCACGCCCAGCTCGTCTTCCAGCTTCTGCACCTGCACGCTGAGGGCGGGCTGGGTCACGAAGCTTTTTTCGGCCGCCAGCCCAAAGCTGCGGTGCGTGTCGAGGGCCACGAGGTAGGTGAGTTGTTGCAGGTTCATGGGGCAAATATAACGTTTGATTATAAATTAATTTTAAACGACATATTTAGTTATGATAAACTTTGGCTGACTCCCCGTTTCGCCGCGGCCTGCCGGCAGTACAAAACGCCCCAGTTTGCGGATTGCTGCCACGCCGGCCCGGTGGTGGCTGTTGCGGCCAGCGCGGCTCTGGGGCCCTAAAACCGCACATTGCCACCCGTTTGGGGCCCCGGGGCAGTAGCGGGCAGCGCGCCTGGAAATCGTTATCGCGCCGGGCCAGCGAAGCATGGAAGTAGCCAGGCCGCCGATGGGGTCCCGTCTTGGCTAGCCTAGCGTAAAGAACGCGGAGTAAATAATTGGCCGAATCGCGGAAATTTATATAAAAAATATTATATTTATATATTAACCTGACGCGCCGACGGTATTCGGCATCGCGCCGGGGCCTTCCACTCACCCTTGCCAACCTATACTATGAAAAACCTGTGGTTATGCGCCAGCCTTGCCCTGTTGCTCGGCGCGTGCGCGAAAGACGATTCCAGCCAGCCCAGTACCCAAACGGCCCCCGCCGTGGCCATGGGCAACGGCAAGGCCAACACCTGGGTCAACCTCGACGCGCAGGGCAACCCCACGGCCCTGGGCTTCACGATCAGCAAGGGGGCCCTCGACCAGTTGCCGGCCACCCTGCCGGGCACGGAGTACATGCTGGCCCTGCCCGACGCCGCCACCCAAAAAACCCCGTTTCGGCACGTCATGATTGACTGGAACCCGCTGGGCCACGAGCCGGCCGGCATCTACGACGTGCCGCACTTCGACTTTCACTTCTACATGATGCCGATGGCCGAAGTGATGCAGATTCCGCCCTACGCCGTGAATCCAACCGGCTTCGATAAGGTGCCGGCCGCTGCCTACCTGCCCGCCGGCTACGTGCGAAACCCCGGCGGCGTGCCCGCCATGGGGGCCCACTGGAGCGACGTGAGCAGCCCGGAGCTGCACGGGCAGCCCTTCACCAAAACCTTCGTTTATGGTACCTACAACGGCCACGTCACCTTCTGGGAGCCCATGGTGGCCCTGAGCTACCTGCGCACCAACCCCACGCTGGAGCAGGACATCAAGCAGCCGGCGCAGTACGAAACGCCCGGCTACTACCCCACGCACTTCAGCATCCTGGCCAAGCCCGACGGCAGCTACGAGGTATCGCTCAGCAACTTCGTGAAGCGGTAAGCCACCCGCCGGGACCCTAAAACTTAAGAAGCTGTGCCGAGTCTTCGGCACGGCTTCTTTTTCGTCGTGGGCACTGCGCGTCCGCGACGAGCGCAGCGAGTAAGTGCCTGGTCTGAATCAATCATGCATTAATTAGGATGCAATAAATTAACTATCAATTAGATAGTAGCCAAAAGCTCAATACTTAGCACCCCGCCCGTTCAATCGTTATACTCGCTGCGCTCGTCGTGGACTCGCAGCGTCCTCGCTACAGCCTGGGGCCCGACCTTTGACCTGTGCTACCTCCCTTGCTTTTCGCTGATCTGCCGGTCCTGCTGGGCGGCCACCTGTTGCAGGCCGCCGCTGAGCCGGCCGCTGCCGTGCGCCACCTGGTGCTCGATAGCCGCCGCGCCGGACCGCCCGCCGAGGCCCTGTTCGTCGCCCTGCGGGGGCCCAACCACGACGGCCACCGCTACCTGCCGCAGGCCTACGCCCAGGGTGTGCGCCTGTTTGTGGTAGCGGAGAACGCCGCGCTGCCCGGCGGCCTGGCGGCGTACCCGGGGGCGGGGTTCGTGGCGGTGGCCAGTCCGTTGGGAGCCCTGCAAGCGCTGGCCGCGGCGCACCGCCGGCAGTTTGCGGGGCCCGTGTGGGCCATCACGGGCTCGAATGGCAAGACCATCGTGAAGGAGTGGCTAGCCCAGCTTTTGGGCCCCGACGAGGTGATTTGCCGCTCGCCGCGCTCCTACAATTCGCAGGTGGGCGTGCCGCTGAGCGTGTGGGAGTTAAGTCCTGAGCGCCACACGCTGGGCCTGTTTGAGGCCGGTATTTCGGAAATGGACGAAATGGCGAAACTGGCCGCCATCATCCAGCCCACCGAGGGCGTGTTTACCACCCTCGGCACGGCCCACGACGCCGGCTTTGCCTCCGAAGCCGAGAAGCTGCGCGAGAAGCTGCGGCTGTTTGAGGGCCCCCAGTTCCGGCGCCTCTACTACTGCGCCGACCAGGGCCCTGTGCGCGAAGCCGTGGCCGCCCTGGCCTTGCCCGGCTTCGGCTGGACGCGCCACGATGCGCCCGGTGCGGCCCTGCGCTTCCGGGTGGCGCCGGCCGGCCCGGGCCGCACCGCCGTGAGGGCGCGCGCCGGCACGCTGGGGCCCCGGGCCGATTTCGTGTTGCCCTTCGCCGACGAGCCCTCCGTCGAAAACGCCCTGCACGGGCTGGCCGTGCTGCTGGCCCGCGGCGTAGCCCCGGCCGAAATCCAGCGCCGCCTGGCCCGCCTCCAGCCCGTGGCCATGCGCCTCGAAATGAAGCAGGGCCGCCACGACTCGTACCTGCTCGACGACACCTATAATAACGACCTCGCCGGCCTGGCCCTGGCCCTGGCCGCGCTCGGCCGCCAGGCCCGCCCCGGCCGCCGTACCCTCATCCTCAGCGACGTGCTCGAATCAGGCCTGACGGGCCCCGCGCTCTACGCCCGCGTGGGGGCCCTGCTGCCCGCCCATGGCGTGACGCGCCTGGTGGGCATCGGCCCGGAGATTTCTAGTCAGTTATCAGTTATCAATGAGCAGTTAACAGATGCTAATGAGCGGTTAATAGTGAATAATGAGCCAACTGAGAACCGGCCGTTGATAACTGATAACTACTCACTGTTAACTGAATTCTACCCCAGCACCGAGGCCTTCCTGGCCCAGCTCAACCCGGCCGATTTTGCCCACGAAACCATTCTGGTGAAGGGCGCGCGCCGCTTCGGCTTCGAGCGCATTGTGGTGGCGTTGCAGGCGCAGCAGCACGGCACGGTGCTCGAAGTGAACCTCGACGCGCTGAGCCACAACCTCCAGCACTTCCGCCAGCAGCTGCGGCCGGGCACCAAGCTGATGGTGATGGTCAAGGCCTTTGCCTACGGCGCGGGCTCTTACGAAGTGGCCAGCCTGCTCGAATTTCAGCGGGCCGACTACCTGGCCGTGGCCTACGCCGACGAGGGCATTGCCCTGCGCGAGGCCGGCATCGGCCTGCCCATCATGGTGATGAACCCGTCTTCCGACGCCTTTGAGCTGCTGCGCCGCCACCGCCTGGAGCCGGAAATCTACTCCTTCGAGCTGCTCCACGAGTACCTGGCCACCTTCCTGGCCACCTTCCCGGCCACCGACGCACCGATTCCCTCCTTCACCAACCCACCGATTCATATCAAGCTCGACACCGGCATGCGCCGCCTGGGCTTCGAGGAGGCCGATGTGCCGGCGCTGGGGGCCCTGCTGCGCCAGCACCGCGCCCGCCTGCCGGTGGCCGGCATTATGACGCACCTGGCCGCGGCCGACGACCCCGCCCACGACGATTTTACCCGCCAGCAGCTGGCCGCGTTCGGCCGCATGGCGGGGGCCCTGGAGGAAGCCCTGGGCCGCCCCGTGCTGAAGCACGCCCTGAACTCGGCCGGCATCCGGCGTTTCCCAGAGGCGCAGCTCGACATGGTGCGGCTCGGTATTGGCCTCTACGGCGTGGACGCCAGCGGCCTGGACGCCAATGCCCTGCGCCCGGTGAGTACGCTGCGCACCACCATCTCGCAAATCAAAACTCTGCCGGCCGGGGCCACCGTGGGCTATGGCCGCCGGGGCACGGCTACCGCGGCCGCGCGGCGCATTGCCACCCTGGCCATCGGCTACGCCGACGGCTACGACCGACGCTTCAGCAGCGGGGCGGGCGTGGTGCTGGTGCACGGGCAACGTGCGCCGGTGGTGGGCTCGGTGGCGATGGATATGTGCATGGTGGACGTGACTGATATCCCCGCGGCGCGGGCTGGCGACGTGGCCGTGGTATTCGGCGCGGAGCTGCCGCTGCCGATGCTGGCGGCCCGCATCGGCACCATTGCCTACGAGCTGCTCACCAACGTGAGCGAGCGGGTGAAACGGGTGTTCGTAACGGAATAAGCCAACGCCGGGGCCCCTGGCTGCGTATGGTAACATTCATTTACTGAAATACCATGTATAAGCCCTTCCTCTCCCTCGTCGCTGCCACCGTACTGCTCGCCAGCTGCCAAACCAAAACGTCTGAAACCAAAGAAACCCTCGCCGACGCCACCGCCGACACGGCCGTAGTGGCCCGCACCGGCGCCCCCGCCGACACCGTAGGGGCCCGGGCCGTGGATGCCGCCAAGGGCGCCGTGGCCGCGGCCGGCACGGCCATCAGCAACACCTGGACGGTGAGCAAGGATAAGCTGAAAGACGTGAAATTCGCGGAGGTAAACCTGCCCGGCATCATCGTGCGCGGCGATGGTGATTACGACGTGTACACCGTGGACGAAACCGTGCTTTTCGACACCGACAAGGCCGCCATCAAGCCCAGCGCCGCCAAAGCCCTGGATCAGATTACGGGTTCCATCGGCCAGCGCTTCCCCAAAAGCGACGTGCGCGTGATGGGCTACGCCGATGCCCGCGGCACCAAGGGCTACAACAAAGCCCTGAGCGAGCAGCGCGCCGAAGCTGTGAAAAACTACCTCGTCACGAACGGTAAAATCGCCGCCGCCCGCCTGAGCGTGGAGCCCATGGGCGAAGCCGAGCCCGTGGCCACCAACGCCACCGCCGCCGGCCGCCAGGAAAACCGCCGCGTCGAAATTGCCGTGCGCACCCGCTAGGGCGACTAGCCAAAATGCAAAACCGGGCCCCGGGGCCGCCAAGTTTCTGCCGCAATGGGCAGGGCTTGGCGGCACCGGGGCCCGGTTTTGTGCTTTAGGAAATTGGTTAAGTACCAGCGTATAAACATAGTTCAATCGCGTCCTTTCAAAATGTCCGCCGGTGTAGTTATTTTGCGGAATGTTTACTCGCAGAATACAATTTAAGCCGGCCGGATTGGCCGTTTGGGGCCTGCTGTTATTGGCGGCTCGTCCGGCCAGCGCCCAGTCCAGTGCGCCGGGCGCCGGGGGCCCCGTGCGGCCCGCTGCCGTGCCCGGGGCCCTCGATGGCTTCTGGAAAGGCCCCCTGAAAGTGCCCGGTGGTTCGCTGGAGGTTATTTTCCGGTTCCTCAAGCTCACCAGCAGCGACTACTTTGGCACCCTCGACGTGCCCCTTCAGAAGGTGAGCCACTTGGAAGTGCAAGTGACGCAAAGCCACGATACGGTACAATTCTACGCGCCGGCCGCGGGCAGCCGCTTCGTGGGCGTGCTGGCGGCCGGGGGCCAGCAGCTGGTGGGTACCTGGCAGCAGCCCGGCTTTAAGGTGGCCATGGCGCTGGTGCACTCGGCCGTGCCGGTGGCCGCCGCCTCCACGCGTCTCACTCCGCCTTACCGCGAAGAAAACGTGGCGTTTGGTGGCGGGGCCGCGGCGCCAAACCTGGCCGGCACCTTCACGGTGCCGGCGGGCCCGGGGCCCTTCCCTGCCGTGGTACTGGTGAGCGACGCTGGCGTGCAGGACCGCAACGGCGCCGTGGACGGCTACGCCCCGCTGGGCCAGCTGGCCGACTACCTGACCCGGCGCGGGGTGGCCGTGCTGCGTTTCGACAACCGCGGCATGGGCCAGGGCGGGGCCCCCGGGCCTGGGCCTACCGTTGCCGAGCTGGTGAGCGACGCGCAGGCCGGCCTCAGCTTTTTGCGTACCCGGCACGAAGCCGACTCGTCCCGGCTCGGCCTTATCGGCCACGGCGAGGGCGGCAACGTGGCCCTGCTGGCGGCGGCCCAGCCGCTGCCGCCGGCCTTCGTGGTGGCGCTGGCCGCCGCCGGCCTGCCCGGCCGCGAGCTGGTACTTCAGCAGCAAAGCACTACGCTACGGCAGCTCGGCACCGACAATGCGGAGCTGGCCGCCATTGCCAAGCGCCAGCAAGCTGTGTTCGACGTCATCGGCCGCACGCCCGACAACGACCTGGCCCGGATAATGGTAACCAACCTGCTGCGCCAAAGCGACAGCCCCACCGATGCCGCCACCGCCCAGCGCCGCGCCGCCGAAATGACCACCGCCCGCTACCGCTACTTTCTGGAGTTTGACCCCGCCGCCAACCTCAAGTTTGTAGCCTGCCCCGTGCTGCTGCTCAACGGCACGGCCGATGGCTTCGTGGGCGCCGACGCCAACCTGGCGGCCCTGGAAAAAGGCCTCAAGGCCAACAAAAGCCTCATGGTAAAGAAACTGCCCGGCGTCAACCACCTGTTCCAGCCCGAGCCGGGGCAGTGGCCCGTGGTGGCCGGCCAGCCCAAGCCCACGTTCTCGCCCCTGGCCGAAGAAACCATCCGCGCCTGGATTACTGAGCGGGGCCCCGCCAAAAAATAGGGCCCCCAGAGGTAGCAAAAAATCCCCCGGCAACGCACGTTGCCGGGGGATTTTTTATGGTAGTTGGCCAGCGCTGGCCAGGTATAAAGCGCAGACTTATTCCCGAATTAAGAAAAGGCTAAAAGACCGTCATGCTGAATGCAGTGAAGCATCTTTCCCGCTGAGTAATTTAATCGGGCAACGACGCAGTAAAGATGCTTCACTGCGTTCAGCATGACCGTTCCATAGTTTTATCAATTCAAGAATTCCGTGCCTGCCGGGGCCCTACTTGGTGGCGTCCACTTCGGCCCGGATCATGGCGTTGTAGCGCGAGGCGCCGTTGGCCAGCGTAATCAGGCTCCAGCCGCGGCCGATGGCGTAGAGCCAGGTGCGGCTGTCCTTGAACTCGAAGGTGGGGCGCAGGATCTGGCCGTAGGGCGTGTAGTTGTCCATGAAGTTGGTGGTGTAGAACTTGTCGCCGCTCACGATCCACTCCATCGCCACGTAAAATCCTTCGTCGGGGGCCGGGATGTTATACGACGTCAGGTCCACATCAAACCACCCACCGCCGCGGGCCGCCGATACTACCACGTTGTCGAGGAGCAAGTCCGAGTTCGGGGCGTTGTAGTTGCCGTCGGCCCGGTAGAGGCGCACGCGAAAGGGCTCGCGCGGGAAGCCGTTTTCGCCGATGTAGAACGACACGGAGCGGATGTAGCCGAATTTTTTTTGCTTGTCGTTCTTCATCAGGGCCGCGTACTGCGAGCCGGGCAGGCCCTGGATCATGCCCAGGCCGGGCGACGTGGTGCGGGCCCCCAGCATAGCGGGCTTCATTTGGGCGGCCTTCACCGTTACCTCGGCCAGCCGCACGCTCTGCTTGGGCAGCTCGATGATGAGGTCTTCCATGTTGGCCCCGCGCTTCACGCGGATGGCCGTGCGCCGGAAGCCCAGCGCCACCACCACGATGGAGTCGTCGAGGCTGCGCTCGGGCATGGCCAGCTGGAAGTAGCCGTACTCGTTGGTGAGGGCCCCGGTGCCCTCGTCGCGCAGGCTGATGGAAGCAAACGCCACAGGGTCTTTGGTGGCCTGGTTCACCACGCGGCCGGTGATGCGACCCTCCTGGGCGCGGGCCAGGCCCGGCAGCAGGCCGGCGCTCAATAGGAGAAAAAGTAGTTTCTTCAGCATGGAAGCGGGATGTATAACGGATAACGACGAATGGCGCGCCCCGCGGGGGCGGGGCCCCAAAAAATAAAATAGGCGGGCGGATAGCTTGGCTTACTGGTGGTTACTTAATCATGTCCACGTCGGCCTTGATCATGGCGTTGTAGCGCTGGCCGGTGCCGTTGGCCAGCGTCATCAGGTTCCAGCCCTTGCCGATGCTGTAGGTCCAGGTGCGGCTCTCCTTGAATTCAAACGTGGGCTTCATGATCTGGCCGTAGGGCGTGTAGTCGTCCATAAAGTTGGTGGTGAAGAACTTGTCGCCGCTCACTACCCATTCCATGGCTACAAAGAACCCTTCGTCGGGCGCCACCACGTTGTAGGGCGTCAGGTCCACGGTGTACCACTGGCCGCCCTGGGGGGCCGACACCACCACGTTTTCCGTGAGCAGGTCGGTGTTGGGGGCGTTGTAGTTGCCATCGGCCTTGTAAATCCGCACCCGGAAGGGCTCGCGGGGGAAGCCATTTTCGCCAATGTAGAACGACACGGTGCGCACGGCCCCCAGCTTTTTCTGCTTGTCGTTCTTCACAAAAAAGGCGTACTGCGAGCCCGCCTGGCCCTGAATCATGCCCTCGCCGGGGTTTTTGGTGCGAGCCCCCAGGGCAGCATTTTTTATTTTGCCGGCCTTCACCGTCACCTCTTTCAGGGCCACGGCCTGCTTGGGCACCTCAATGGTGAGGTTGTCGAGGGCGGCGCCGCGCTTCACGAGCACGGTTTTGCGCAGGTAGCCCAGGGCCATGATGAGCAACGTGTCCTGTGCGTTTTTGGTGGGCGCGGGCACCACAAACTGGCCGTGCTCGTTGCTAAGGGCCCCCACTTGCTCGTCCTTCAGCCCGATGGACGTGAAGGGCAGAGGCTCCTTGGTAACCGCGTCCACGATGGTGCCCTTAAGTAGCACTTGTCCGGACTGTGCGTAAGTATAGGCGGGTAGCACAACACCGCATAATGCAATAAAAAGTAAGCGTCTTAACATGATTAGATAGTTCAGCGGTAAATACTGCAAATTCAGACGGAAAGATATTGGAAAAAAAATTGTCTTAAACAATTACGCAGGATTTCGTGTCATTGGTTTTCGCCCGGATGCCTGGGGGGGAGCGGTAACGCCCCCGTTTAGGGGCCCCGCGATTGGCAGCAGTGGCGTACCTTTGTTTAAACCCTTTCTAAATAGAATGCCGTATACCTCCGCTGTGGCTGCTCCTTCCCCCGTCCCTGCTTCCCGGCGCACGGCCCGCGACTTGCGCGTGGGCGAGACCGGCACCATTTGCTGCCTCGGAGACCCCGTGATGGCCCTGCGCCTGCTCGACATGGGCTGCGTGCCCGGCGTGACGGTGCGCCTGAGCGGCCGCGCCCCCTTCGGCGACCCGCTGATGCTGGTACTCGGCGACGAGGAGTACACGCTTTCACTGCGCGGCAGCGAGGCGGCCACCATTCTGCTTAAGGACTAATTACCAACGGGATGGCGGATGCTCGGACCATTGCGGCGGCGCCGGCCGCGGGCCCCGGGGCCCCGGAAGCGTTGGCGCGGCCCATGCGCATCGCCCTCATTGGCAACCCCAACTCCGGTAAAACCTCGCTCTTCAACCAGCTCACCGGCCTCAACCAGAAGGTGGGCAATTTCCCCGGCGTGACCGTGGACCGCAAAAGCGGCTGGGCGCAGCTTACGCCCGCCCGCCGCGCCGAGATTGTGGACCTGCCCGGCACCTACTCGCTCTACCCCAAAAGCCTCGACGAGCGCGTCATCACCGACCTGCTCTACGACCCGTCCTCCACCAGCTACCCCGACTTTGTAGTGGTGACGGTGGATGCCAGTAACCTACGCCGCAGCCTGTTGCTGTTCAGCCAGTTGGCCGATCTGGGCTTGCCCGCTATTTTAGCTCTTAACATGACCGACGTGGCCGAGCGCCACGGCGTGCACATCGACCTGGGGGCCCTGGCGGCCGAGCTGGGCGTGCCCGTGGTGCCCATGAACGCGCGCAGCGGCAGCGGCGTAGCAGCCCTCAAAATTGTAATGGCCGAGCGCCTGGCCGCCCCGCCCGTGCGCTTCTGGCAGCCCGATTCGGCGGTGCAGCCGCTGGTGCACCGGCTGCGCGCCCACTTCCAACTGCACAGCGACTACCTGGCGCTGCACTATGCCCAGCAGGCTGAGTACCTGGCCTTCCTCAGCGCCGAGGACCGCGCCTATGTGCAGGGTCTGGTGCAGGAATACGCCTTTGACGGCACGGCCCAGCAGGCCAGCGAAACCATTGGGCGCTACGCCCGCATCAACGAGATTCTGCTCGAAACCGTGACGGTGACGCGCACCGAGCAGCGCGAGCCCGTCAGCAACCGCATCGATCGGGTGCTGACGCACCGGGTGTTCGGCTACCTGATTTTTCTGGCCGTTTTGTTCTTGCTGTTCCAGGCCATTTTTGCCTGGGCGCAGTACCCGATGGACCTGATTGACCAGGGCATCGGGGCCCTGAGCGGCTGGCTGCAAAGCACGCTGCCCCCGGGGCCCCTCACGCGCCTGCTGACGGAGGGCGTGCTGGCCGGCCTGGGCGGCGTGCTCATCTTCATTCCCCAAATTGCTTTGCTCTTCGCCTTCCTGGCGGTGCTGGAGGAAACGGGCTACATGGCCCGGGTTACCTTCCTCATGGATAAGCTGATGCGGCCCTTTGGGCTGAGCGGTAAGAGCGTGGTGCCGCTGATTTCGGGCCTGGCCTGCGCCGTGCCGGCCATCATGGGGGCCCGCACGATTGAGAGCTGGAAGGACCGCATGATTACCATTTTCGTGACGCCGCTGATGTCGTGCTCGGCGCGCATTCCGGTGTTCACGGTGCTGGTGGCGCTGGTGGTGCCCGACGAGAGCGTGGGTTTTTTCAACCTGCGCGGCGTGGTGCTGATGGGCCTGTACCTGCTCGGGCTGTTCTCGGCCCTGGGCTCGGCGTGGCTCCTGAAAGTGCTGCTAAAGGCCCGCGAGCGGAGCTACTTTATCATGGAATTCCCGGTGTACAAGTGGCCGCGCTGGAAGAACGTGGCCCTCACCATCTACCAAAAAGTGCAGGCCTTTGTGTGGCAGGCAGGCCAGGTGATTGTGGCCATCTCGGTACTGCTGTGGGGCCTGGCCAGCTACGGCCCCGGCCAGCGCCAGGACGTGGCCGAGGCCCAGGTCCGCCGCGAGGCCGCCATCCACCGCTGGACGCCCGCCGAGCTAGGCCGCCAGGTGGCCTCGGCCCGCCTCGAAACCTCCTACGCCGGCTCGTTCGGCCACGCCCTGGAGCCAGCCATCCGCCCACTGGGCTTCGACTGGAAAATCGGCATCGCGCTGCTCACCTCTTTCGCCGCCCGCGAGGTGTTCGTGGGCACCATGAGCACCATCTACAGCGTGGGCCAGGACGCCGATATGAGTACCGTGCAGGAAAAGCTGCGGGCCGAAAAAGACCTCAACGGCCAGCCATTCTTCACCCCGGCGCGGGCGTTTTCGCTGCTCGTATTCTACGTCTTCGCCATGCAGTGCATGAGCACGCTGGCCGTGACCTACCGCGAAACCAAGAGCTGGCGCTGGCCCGCCGCCCAGCTCGTGTACATGACCGGCCTGGCCTACGCCGCTTCGGTATTCGTCTGGCAAATCTGGGGCAGCTAGGGGCTTTGGCGCGGCTTCGTGCAGTTGGGTTGGCCACCGGAGGGCCGTCATGCTGAGCGCAGTCGAAGCATCTCTCCCGCGTAAGTAAATAATCACTTACGCGGGAGAGATGCTTCGACTGCGCTCAGCATGACGGCCTTATAGTAACAAATAGAGCTTGTGTGTAGAGAATCATAGGGCCCCTAACGCGGCTTGGTGCGGTTGTGCAGGTACTGGCCCATGGAGATGTAGAACCTCTTCGCGGCCAGCTTGGGCAGGTGCACGATGAGGGCGGTGCACTTGCTGTCGGGGGCTTTGCCATTGGTTTCGAAGGCAATGCCCTTGGCCCCCGCGTCGTAGAGGTAGCGCACGCCGCCGGGCACGCTGTAGGTGGTGGCTAGCGGCAGGGCTCCGTAGGCTGCCCGGATGCTGCGCAGGTTCGAGCCCGTGTGCAACCCATTGGCCAGTTGGAAGTAGGGCGACGTGGCCCGCACCACTTGTACCGAGCGGTGGCTGCCGTCGCCGCCGGGCGGTGTGGCCGTGTACACGTCCAGCTCGGTGGGGGCCCCATGGGCTGGACGGGGCCCGTACCACGAAACCCAGGCCTTGCCCATGGCCCCGTCGCTGCTGTTGGGCGGGGTGGTGGGCAGGTGGGCGGCGGCCGGGGCCAGGCCCAGCTGCACTTGCCCCAGGCTGCGGCCCGGCACCACCAGTTGCCGCGGTGTGGGGGCCGCGCTTAGGAGGAAAGTAGCAAGCAGGAGTAGGGGGAGGCGAAGGGTCATGGGGCGAAAGTAGGCCGATTTTGGGAACTGGTTGTGCTGGCGGTGCCCCGCCAGTCGTCAGCTAGGAGCCAGTTCTCGAATAAGCAAATTGAACGCATCCCTCTCTTTTGGAGAGGGGCTGGGGGTGAGGCTCCCCAGATGAGGGCCCCACCAGCCATCCACCAATGGACAGGTGTCCGAAAACGGACAGTTTTTACAGCTTGATTTTTTACGATTTTAATCACAAATTGCTAAAATACAATTGATTATAAATTTGGCACGCGGCTTGGCAAAGTAGGGTAGAACCAATCCCTACAGTGCCCGAAAATGGACAGAGCCCTCGCCCCATCCGTTCAAACGAACCGCCGCCGCCGCCAGTGGCTGCTGGGCCTGGGGGCCCTGGCGCTGGCCGTGGCTGGCTGGTGGGGCCTGCGCAAGGCCTTGCAGCCCAGCCTGCGCCGCGCCGACGTGCTGACGGCCCGCGTGGAAATCGGCGACGTGGAAGCGGCCCTCACCGCGGCCGGCACCATCATTCCGGCCCACGAGGCGGTGATTTCCAGCCCAATAGCCAGCACCATCCGGCGGGTGGCGGTGGCCGTGGGGGCCCAGGTGCTGCCCGGCCAGACCATTCTGGAACTCGACAAGGAGGCCGCCCAGGGGGCCCTGGCCAAGCTCGACGATGAGCAGCTGCGCAACCAGAACAAGAACGACCAGCTGCGCCTGGCCCTCGAAGGCCACCTCAACGACCTGGGGGCCCAGGCGGCCTCGCAAGCCGTGAAGGTCAGCAGCTTGCAATCGACGCTGCGCGACGAGCAGCACCTGCTGGAAATTGGCGGCGGCACGGCCGAGGCTGTGCGCCAGGCCGAGCTGAACCTGGCCGTAGCCCGCCTCGAAGCCGACCGCCTGGCCCGCCAGCTCGCCAACCAGCGCCGGGCCAGCGCCGCCGACGTGCGCGAGCTGGGCTACACCGTCTCGATGCAGCAGCGCAGCATTGCCGAGCTGGCCGGCAAGCTGCGGCAGGCTGATATCAGCAGTCCCCAGCCAGGCGTGCTGACCTGGGTGAACGACAACCTGGGGGCCGCCGTGCCCGCCGGCGAGCCCCTGGCCCGGGTGGCCGACCTCAGCCGCTTCCGGGTGCGGGCCACGCTGTCAGACGCTTATGCGGGCCAGCTGCACCCCGGCGACCCCGTGGTGGTGCGCGCCAACGGCACCGACCTGCGCGGCACCGTGGCCAGCATCAGCCCGGCCGTGGACAAGGGCGTGGTGACCTTCTACGCCCAGCTGGCCAACGACCACGCCCCCGCCCTACGCGCCAACCTGCGCGCCGACGTGTTCGTCATCACCCGGGCCCACCCGCACGTGCTGCGCATTAAAAACGGACCCTTCTACCAGGGCGGGCAGGAGCAGGCAGTGTTCGTGGTGCGCGGCGGCAAGGCCCTGCGGAAAGTGGTGCGCTTCGGCGATAGCAACTTCGATTACGTGCAGATAACCAGCGGCCTGCAAGCCGGCGACGAGGTAGTGGTGTCGGATATGAAAGACCATTTGGAAACGCCCGAGCTGGCGCTTCACGACTGAATAAGAAGCGCATGACGGCCTTTTTGAAGCTAAGATGTACGCCATAATTTGACAGCAAACTTGCTGATGAAATTTTTCTATTTATTCATAATCAGCGTTCTGGGCTTCGTGCCCGCCCGCGCCCAGGGCCCCGCCGACAGCCTGACGCTGGCCGCCGTGGTGGCCCTGGCCCAGGGCCGCGCCGCCGTGGGCCAGCAGGCGCGCACCAACCGCGAAACCGGCTACTGGGCCTACCGCGCCTACCAGGCCAGCTTCCGCCCGCAGCTGGGCCTGCAAGGGGTGCTGCCTAATTTTAGCCGCGTAATTGCGCCCGTGGTGCAGCCCGATGGTACTACTTCCTTTCAGTCGGTGCGCATCAACAACTCGATGCTGGGCGTGGCCCTCTCGCAGAACATCGGCCTGACGGGTGGGCAGGTGGTACTGGGCTCGCAGGTGCAGCGGTTCGATAACTTCAACGGGAACACCAAGCAGTATAACAACCAGCCTTTTACGCTGGGCCTGACGCAGCCCATCGGCTACTTCAACCCGTTGCGCTGGGCCCGGGCCGTGGAGCCGCTGCGCTACCGCGAGAGCCAGCGCCAGTTTGCCGAAGACCGCGAAACCGTGGCCCAGCGCGCCACCGAGCTGTACTTCGACGTGCTGGTGCAGCAGGTGAACGCCGCCGTGGCCGCCCAAAACGCCCGCGCCACCGCCGAGCTACTGCGCGTGGGCCAGGAGCGCTACCGCCTGGGCCGCCTCTCGCAGAGCGACGTTATCCAGCTGGAGCTGAATTTGTTGAACGCCCAGCAGGCCCAAACCCAGGCCGGCCTCGATGCCGAAAACGCCGCCGTGTCCCTGGCCGCCTACGCCGGCCTGCCGGGGCCCCAGGCCGGGGCCGCCCCCGCGCTGGCCGTGCCCGTGCCCGCCCCAGCCCCGCCCGTGGTGCCCACCGAGGCCCTGGCCCAGGCCCGCCAGCACCGCGCCGCGCCCCTGGCCTTCCAGCGCCGGCTGCTGCTGGCGGCCCGCGACGTGGCCTACGCCCGCGGCACCACCGGGTTCCAGGCCACGCTGCTGGCCAACCTGGGCTACGTGAACCAGGCCGACCGCCTGAGCGCCAGCTACCTGGGCCTGCAAAACCAGCAGCAAGTCAGCCTGGCCTTCAGCCTGCCGCTCGTGGACTGGGGCCGCCGCCAAAGCCTGGTGCGCACCGCCGAGCTGAACCGCGACCAGGAGCAGCGCAACGTGGCCCAGGACGAGGCCACCTTTGCCCAAACCGTGCTGGTGCAGGCCCGCCAGCTGGGGCCCCTGGGCCAGCAGGTGGGCCTGGCCGCCCGCGCCGACGCGCTGGCCCAGCGCCGTTACGCCATCACCCGCGCCACCTACGAGGCCGGCCGCCTCAGCCTCACCGACCTCATCATCGCCCAGGCCGCCAAGGACGGGGCCAGGCGCGGCTACATCCTGGCCCTGCGCGCGGGCTGGGTGGCCCACTACCGCCTGCGGGCCCTCACGCTCTACGACTTCGACCGCCAAGTGGCTCTCAGCGACGACCCTTCCTAATTGAAATCACGCTTCTTTCTTGTCAGTAATGAAAACGTCATGCTGAGCGCAGCGGAGCGAAGTCGAAGCATCTCTCCCGCAGCAGTAATCCTGATTATGCCGCTCACGAAGTGGAATGCGAAAACGAAGTAGGGTGCGGGGCTTGCCCCCGCCCGTCATTGAACGGTTCCGTCGGCTTTCGTTCAACGACGGGCGGGGACAAGCCCCGCACCCTACTTCGTGACGAGTGTAGTTGAGCAGTAGAGATGCTTCGACTCCGCTGCGCTACGCTCAGCATGACGGTCTTATTGCATCCACCATTCAAGTATCACCCACGCACCACCACTCAAGCACTACCAACCAACCTCCTCATGCAAACCCCCGCCGCGCCGGTGCTCCAGCTCACCGACATCGAGAAAATCTACCAGACCAAAACCATCGAAACGGTGGCGTTGCACCGCATCAACCTCACCATCGGGCGCGGCGAGTTCGTGTCCATTATGGGGCCCAGCGGCTGCGGCAAGTCCACGCTGCTGAGCTTGATGGGCCTGCTCGACGAGCCCACCCACGGCACCGTGGCCGTGGACGGCCGCGCGGTGCAGTCGTATTCTGACAAGGAATTAGCCGGGCTGCGCAACTTGAAAATCGGCTTTGTTTTCCAGAGTTACCACCTCATCAACGACCTCGCGGTGCTCGACAACGTGGAGCTGCCCTTGCTGTACCGGCCCGGGCTGGGCGGCAAGGAGCGCCGCCAGCGGGCCCTGGCCGCGCTGGACAAAGTAGGGTTGAGCGCCCGCACCGGGCACTTCCCCAGCCAGCTTTCGGGCGGGCAGCGGCAGCGGGTGGCCATTGCGCGGGCCCTGGCCGGGGCCCCGGAAATCATCCTGGCCGACGAGCCCACCGGCAACCTCGACTCGGTGATGGGCGAGGAAATAATGGATTTGCTGCTGGGCCTGAACCGCGAGCACGGCACCACCATCGTGATGGTGACCCACGACGAGCAGCAGGCCCTGAAAACCCAGCGCCTCATCCGCCTTTTCGACGGCAGCCAGGTGGGGTAATCAATTATCAGTGAATAGTTAGCAATGAAAACACTAGCCCGTCATGCTTCGACTCCGCTGCGCTGCGCGGACGCCAGATAAGCATGACGGCCTTATAAACTCATAATTAATACCATGCTCCTTTCTTACCTCAAAATTGCCTGGAAGGTCTTGCAGCGGCGCAAGTTCTTTACGTTCATCAGCCTGTTTGGCATCAGTTTTACGCTGATGATTTTGCTGGTGGTGTACGCCTTGTACGACCACACGGTGGGGCCCCACACGCCCGAAAAGCGCGTGGACCGGCTGCTGTTCGTGACGCACGTGGGGCTGTGGGCCCCCAATAGCCAGAGCAATTCCAACCCCAGCTACTCGTTTCTGAATCGCTACGTGCGGCCGCTGCGCACGCCCGAAAAAGTATCCATCGCCACGGGCGGCGGCTACGCGGTGGCCTACGTGGGCAATACTAAGCTGAAGCTGAGCCAGAAGGGTACCGACGGCGCGTTCTGGCAGGTGCTGGACTTTGACTTTCTGGCCGGCCGGCCCTACTCGGTGCAGGAGGTGGGCACCGACGCCCGCGTGGCCGTCATCAATGAGAGCACGGCCCGCCGCTACTTCGGCGCGGTGGCGGGCGCGGTGGGCCGTACCATCGAGGCCGACGCTACCGGCTACCGGGTGGTGGGCGTGGTGCGCGACGTACCCGCCGCGCGCACCCTCAGCACGGCCGACATGTGGATTCCGCTGGGCCTGGCCGTGGACGTGAATGAGCCCAACTACTTCGGCAACTGCATGGCCATATTGCTGGCGCCCAGCGCCGAAGCCCTGCCGGCCATGCAGGCGGAGTTCAAGCAAGTGATGCGCCACGTGCCGGTGCAGGACCCCAAGGAATTCACCGAGCTGCGCGTGTACGCCAATACGCTGCTGGGCTTCACGGTGCGCGAACTCATGACCGACAACGACGGGCCCGACGACGGCGTGGCCTGGTTTGGGCGCGTGGCGCTCGGCGTGGCCCTGCTATTTATGCTGCTGCCGGCCCTGAACCTGGTGAACCTGAACGTGAGCCGGATGCTGGAGCGCTCCTCCGAAATCGGGGTGCGCAAGGCGTTCGGGGCCACGGCGGGGCGGCTGGTGGGGCAGTTTCTGGTCGAAAACATCTTCCTCACGCTGCTGGGCGGGGTGCTGGGCCTGGCGCTGGCTGCCGGGGTCCTGGCGCTGCTCAACGGCAGCAGCATCATCGAGCACGCCCAGTTTGCCCTGAACGGGCGGGTGTTTGCGGTGGCGCTGGGGGCGGTGCTGTTTTTCGGGCTGCTGTCGGGGGTGTACCCAGCCTATAAAATGTCGAAGCTACCCGCCATTCAGGCCCTAAAAGGAGGAACCAACTAATGCTGAAGCACTTATTCACCCTCATCTGGAACCGCAAGCAGGCCAACGCGCTGCTGATTGTGGAGATTTTTCTGGCCTTCGTGGTGCTGTTCGTGGTGGGCAGCCTGCTGGTGTACCGCTGGCAGAACTACCGGGCCCCGCTGGGCTTTGCTTACGAGCAGGTGTGGGCCGTGGACCTCGACCCCGGCATCCAGCCCAAAGCCGAGCGCTACGCCACCCAGCAGCAAATCATCCAGCGCATCAAGTCGCTGCCCGGCGTGCGCGCCGTCACGCGCTCCGGCTCTAATACGCCGTTCAGCAACAGCCATAATTTGAATAATACTGAGCGCCCCAACCAGCGGGTGCTGCGGCCCTCCGGCAACGTATACAACCTGGACGATGCGGCCGGCGACGTGCTCCAACTACCTCTGGAAGAAGGCCGCTGGTTCGACCGGCGCGACGACGGGGCCCCGGTGGTGGTCATCTCGCGCGACATGAAGGAGCTGCTGTTCCCGAACGAAACGGCCGTGGGCAAGCTCGTCGTCTCAAACGGGAAAAAGCGGATTGTGGGCGTGACGGCCCCGTTCCGAGCCGATGGCGACTTTGCGGATCCCAAGCAGGCCATTTTTCTGCGTAATGGCTTGCAGGATACCACTTTTGAACATCTCGAAACGCTGCTGGTGCGGGTGCAGCCCGGCGCTGGCGGGGCCCTGGAGAAGCAAATTAGTAGCGACATCCGCGCTATCGGCCCGGGCTGGAGCAGCAACATTACCCCGCTGGCCGAAATGCGCGACAAGCAGCTGAAGGCCGTGCTGACGCCGCTGGTGGCCCTGGTCATCACCTGCGTGTTCCTCATCGTGAACGTAGCGCTGGGCCTGTTCGGGGTTCTCTGGCAAACCATCAACCAGCGCCGCTCCGAAATCGGGCTGCGGCGGGCCATCGGGGCCAGCGCCGGCGGCATCAGCGGGCAGATTCTGGGCGAGATTCTGGTGGTGGCCACCTTCGGGCTGGCGTTGGGGCTGCTGGTGGCGGCGCAGTTCCCGCTGCTGGGCGTGCTGGGCGTGCGGGCGGGCGTGTACGCCACGGCCATGCTGCTGGCCGCCGGGCTGGTGTACCTGCTCACGGTAGTTTGCGCGCTGTACCCCAGCCGGTTGGCGGCGGGCATCCAGCCGGCCGTGGCGTTGCGCGAAGAATAATGGGCCCGGGGCCCTGCCGACGCGGTACGGCGTTTTTTTAGGGCCCCGGGCAACTGGCGGCGCTCCTGCCGCATCTTACGTCCCGGCTGTACCAGGTTTATTGGCTGGCCGCTGTAACGAACCGGCCCGGGCCCCGGTAGCCGCGCCAAATCCTCCATCCATCTCTTCTTTCTCCCGTCTTTCATGAAAAACCTCCTTCTCCCCGCCCTGCTCTCATTGGTGGCCCTTGTGCCCGCCCTTGCCCAAACCGATGCGCAGGTGCGCCCGGTGGCCGCGTTCCACGCCGTCAAGGTAGGCAGCGGCATTGCCCTGGACCTCACCGCCGGCGCCGTGCAGCGCGTGGAGGCCAGCGCCGCCACCGCCGAGCTGCGCGACCGCATCAAAACCACCGTGGAGGACGGCGTGCTCGTTATTAAATACGAGGCCCCCGACGAAAACAACCGCCGCAACACCAGTACCCAGCACCTGCGCGTGGCCGTGACGGCCGACCAGCTCACGGCCCTCACGGCCGGCAGCGGCGCGGCCGTGGACGCCCGGGGCAACTACGCGGCCCCCACCTTCCAGCTCGACGTATCGTCGGGGGCCGTGCTGCGGGCCGACATCGCCACCACCGACCTCACCGTGCGCCAGGGCAGTGGCAGCGTCATCACCCTCAAGGGCAAGGCCCCGCACCTCGACATTCGCACCGGCAGCGGCGCCGTCTTCAACGGTAAAGACCTGCAAACCGACAAGTGCGAGGCCCAGGCCAGCAGCGGCAGCGTCCTGAAAATTGCCGTGCGCGACGCCTTGGTGGCCGAGGCCAGCAGCGGTGCCAGCATCAAGTACGAGGGCTCGCCCACCGTCACGAAGCACACTGGCAGTGGCGGCAGCGTGCGCAACATATAGTTGATTTTCAGATATTTCTGTAAAAGTATATTCATTCAGGCCGTCATGCTGAGCTTGCCGAAGCATCTCTCCCGCAGCAGTAATTATTTACTCAGCGGGAGAGATGCTTCGGCAAGCTCAGCATGACGTTCTTTTGGCTGTTCAGTTGGGTCGACCTTTGCTTCGCTGCTGAATAGTCCAACGCACTCCATTCCCCCTATGATTCTCATCGTCGACGACGACCTGGCCGTGCGCACCTCGCTGGGCCTGCTGCTGAAGCAGGCCGGCTACGCCACTCGCGCCGCCGACGGCTCCGCCGGGGCCCTGGCCGCCGTGCGCGCCGAAACGCCCGCCCTAGTGCTGCTCGACATGAACTTTTCGCGTGCCACCACCGGCGACGACGGCCTTGCCTTACTGCATGAAATCAAGGCGTTGGCTCCGCTGGTGCCGGTGGTGCTCATCACCGGCTGGGGCTCTATTGCGCTGGCCGTGGCGGGTATGAAGGCCGGGGCCGCGGAGTTCGTCACCAAGCCCTGGCACAACGATGCGCTGCTCCAAACCATCGGCACAGTGCTGGCGTTGCGGGGCCCCGGGCCCGCCGCTGGGGCCCCGCCCGGCCGCCGGGCGCTGGACAAGCAGTTCGCCCTCAGCGATATTGTGGGTGAAGATGAGCGCCTATTGGCCGTGCTGCGCCAGGTGGGCCAGGTGGCGGCCACCGATGCGGCGGTGCTCATCGAAGGCGAAAGCGGCACCGGCAAAGAGCTGATTGCCGAGGCGTTGCACCACAACAGCCGCCGCCGCGGCCAGCCCTTCGTGAAGGTGAACCTGGGCGGCATCTCGTCGTCGTTGTTTGAGAGCGAGTTGTTTGGCCACCGGCGTGGGGCCTTCACTGATGCCAAGGCCGACCGGGTGGGCCGCTTCGAGCTGGCCAACGGCGGCACCATTTTCCTGGATGAAATTGGCGAGCTGGAGCTGGCCAGCCAGGTGAAGCTGCTGCGCGTGCTGCAAGACCGCACCTACGAGGTGCTCGGCGACAGCAAGCCCCGCCGGCTGGACCTGCGCGTGGTAGCCGCCACCAACAAGAACCTGGCCGAGCTGGTGGCCCAGGGCCGCTTCCGCGAAGACCTCTTCTACCGCCTCAACCTCATCACGTTGCGCCTGCCTGCCCTGCGCGAGCGGCCCCACGACGTGCCGCTGCTGGTGCGCCACTTCCTGGCCCAGCTGCGCGAAACCTACCAGCGGCCCGGCCTGCGCGTGGGGGCCCCCGCGTTGCACTGGCTGCAAGCGCAGCCGCTGCCCGGCAACATCCGCGAGCTGAAAAACCTGGTCGAGCGCGCCGTGCTCGTCAGCGGCCACGACGAGCTGACGCCCGCCGACTTCCAGCAAAGCGGGGCCGCCGCCACGGCGCCATTCGCCGCCCCTGGGGCCCCGCCCGTGCCGAGTGCTCTTACGCTCGACCAGCTTGAAGCCCAGGCTATTCGCCAGAGCGTGGCCCACCACCAGGGCAACCTGAGCCGGGTGGCGCGGGCGCTGGGCCTCAGCCGCGGGGCCTTGTACCGCCGCCTCGATAAATACGATATTCCTTATGATGAGCCTGCGGGTTAAGTTTCTGCTCTTCGTCGTGGTTATCCACGCCGTGCTGGTGGCGCTGGCGGCCCAGCTGCGTACCACCAACGCGGTGCTGTTCATCGCCACCGAGCTGCTGCTGCTGGGCAGCCTCGTGCTGAGCGCGCAGCTCTACCGGGGCTTCGTGCGGCCGTTGCAGCTCATTGCGGCGGGCACGGCGGCCATGCAGGCGCGCGATTTCACCCTGAAATTCGTGCCCGTGGGCCAGCGCGAAATGGACCAGCTCATTGGCGTTTATAATTCCATGATTGATGCGCTGCGCCGCGAGCGGGTGAGCCAGCACGAGAAAAGCATCCTGCTCGAACGCCTCATTGAAGCCTCGCCGGCTGGCATATTAGTGCTTGATTTTGAAGGGAATGTGGAGCAAGCCAATGCGGCGGCGGTGCGCTTCGTGGGGCAGCCGCAGGGGCCCTGGCTGGGCCAGCCGCTGGGGGCCCTGCCGGGGCCCTGGGGCCCCGCGCTGGGGGCCCTGGCCGAGGGCCAGCCGCGGGCGCTGCGCCTCTCGGGCCTGCAAGCCTACCGGGCCCACGCCGCGCACTTCCTCGACCGGGGCTTCACGCGCCGGTTTGTCGTGCTGGAAGAGCTGACGCAGGAGCTGATCAAGCAGGAAAAGCAGGCCTACGAGCAGCTCATCCGGCTCATGTCGCATGAAATCAACAACTCCATCGGGGCCATCAACTCCATTTTGGGTAGCTTCCGGCATTACGCCCCGCAACTCGCGCCCGCCGACCGCCCCGATTTCACCGAGGCGCTCGACGTCAGCATTGCCCGCAACACCCAGCTGGCCAGCTTCATCGCCGATTTTGCCCGCCTCGTGCGCCTGCCCGCCCCCCAGCTCGCGCCCACCGACGTGCACGCCCTGCTGCGCAACCTGGGCCGCCTGCTGGGGCCCCAAAGCGCCGAGCGCCGCGTAGCCTGGCACTGGGAGTTGGGCGCCGCGCCGCTCATCATCGAAGCCGACGCGCCGCAGCTGGAGCAAGCCCTGCTGAACGTGGCCAAAAACGCCCTCGAAGCCATCGGCGAAGGCGGCAACATTTGGGTGCGTACCACGGATAACCCGTTCATCGTCAGCATTGAGAATGACGGGGCCCGGCTCACGGCCGAAGTGCGCGAGCGGCTGTTCACGGCGTTTTTTAGCACCAAGCGCGGCGGACAGGGCATCGGCCTCACCCTGGTGCGCGATGTGCTGCTGGCCCACGGCTTCGCGTTTGGCCTGGCCAGCGGGCCTGGGGGGCGCACGGCGTTCACCATCGGTTTGCCGTGAGGGGCCCTGCACAGTACAAATTATTAAAAATATCGATAAGTCCTTAAAAATAGTGGGGGGTATTTCGAATTTTATCTATTTTTGTTTCCGGTAGGGATTAAAATTTACCCCTGTCGCCGGTAAATGACTATCGATTTAGAGCCTGGTGCCATCGAATCCGCAGCCACCGTTACGCGCAAGCAACGGCTGGCCTCCATTAGCGTGGCCGTGCTGGCGGTGCTGGCGTGCGTGGCAGCCTTCATCCCGCAGGTGCACCCCGACGCCGCCCCCAAGTCCTTCGACCCCGCCGACGTGGCCTGGATGCTCACCGCCTCCGGCCTGGTGCTGCTGATGACGCCCGGCCTGGCGTTCTTCTACGGCGGCATGGTGAGCAAGAAAAGCGTGATTTCCACGCTCTTGCAGAGCTTTATTGCCCTGGGTGTCATCTCGGTGCTGTGGTACGTGGTGGGCTTTTCGCTGGCCTTCGGCGACAGCATCGGGGGCGTGATTGGCAATCCGATGACGTTCCTGCTCTTCAACCATGTAGGCACGGCCCCGCATCCGCGCATCGCGCCTAACCTGCCGCTGGTGCTGTTCGCGGCGTTCCAGCTCAAGTTCGCCATCATCACGCCGGCCCTCATCAGCGGGGCCTTTGCTGAGCGCATCCGATTTTGGGGCTACCTGCTGTTTATGTGCCTGTTCAGCCTTCTGATTTACTGCCCCTTGGCCCACTGGACCTGGCACCCCGACGGCTTCCTGTTCAAGTGGGGCGTGCTCGACTTTGCGGGCGGCACGGTGGTGCACATTTCGGCGGGCTTCGCGGCGCTGGCCGGGGCCCTGGCCCTGGGCCGCCGCAACGTGCACAAGGAGGGCCAGCAGCACGCGCCTACCAACGTACCTTTCGTGTTGCTGGGCACCGGCCTGCTGTGGTTCGGCTGGTTCGGCTTCAACTCCGGCTCGGCCCTGGGCGCCAACGCGGTGGCCGTGCAGGCGTTCTTTACTACCCACTTGGCCTCGGCCGCCGCCATGCTCACCTGGATGCTGATTGAGGCCGTGCGCGGGCAGCGGCCCTCGGCGGCCGGCGCGGCCGTGGGGGCCGTGGTGGGCCTGGTAGCCATTACGCCCGGCGCGGGCTACGTCAGCTACGGCCCGGCGCTGTTCATCGGGGTGGTGGCCGCAGCCATCAGCGCCTTCGCAATCGAGTTGAAAAACCGCACCACCCTCGACGACACCCTCGACGTATTTCCGTGCCACGGCGTAGGCGGCATCGTAGGCATGATCCTCACCGCCGTGTTTGCCAAAGAGGGCGGCCTGGCCACCACCGGCTCAGCGGTGCTGCTGTGGAAGCACCTGGGGGCCCTGGTGTTCATTTCGGCCTTCACGTTCAGCGGTTCCTATCTGCTCTACAAGCTCACCAACCTGCTCATCCCCATCCGCGTGAATGCCGAGAACGAAGCTCACGGCCTCGACACCAGCCAGCACGGCGAAACAATGCTGGTGAGCTAAGTTTGCAACCCAAACAGCGGGATCCGGCGGTGAAAATGCTTCACCGCCGGATCCCGCTGTTTGTGCTTCCGGTATGTTTTTATACCCCGAGTACAAATACGGTCGGAATCTTGTGCAGTCCCGGCGCCGGCTGCCGCCGCCACTCGCTCACCGGCAGCGTGCGGATGAACTCGCCCGCGCCCGTTACGTCGGCCGCCACGCACAGGCGCGTGGCAGGTTGCAAATGCGCCAGCAAATCCAGGAACAGGGCCCCGTTGCGGTAGGGCGTTTCGATGAACAACTGGCTCTGGTTGCGCTGCTGCGCCTCGCGCTCTAGCATCTTGATAGCCGCGGCCCGGGGCCCCTTCTCAATGGGCAAGTAGCCGTGGAACGCAAATTGCTGTCCGTTCAGGCCCGAGGCCATTAGGGCCAGCAGCAGCGACGAGGGCCCCACCAGCGGCACCACGCGCAGGCCCAGCCGGTGGGCCTCGGCGGCCAGCGCCGCGCCCGGGTCGGCAATGCCCGGGCAGCCCGCTTCGCTGAGCACGCCAGCCTCCAGGCCCTCCTTCAGTAGCGGCTCCAGCGCGGCGCGCACCTCGGCTGGTGTGCTGTCCTTGTCAATCACACCGAAACGAATGTCCTCAATTACCCGAGCCGGGGCCACGCTCTTCACGAAGCGCCGCGCCGTGCGGGCATTCTCGACCAGAAAGTACGGGAGCCGGGCCACGGCCGCCACTACTTGCGGCGGCAGCACCTGCGCGGCCGTGTCGTCGGCCAGGGGCGTGGGAATGAGGTAAAGCATTGATTTAAAAAAGGATGTAACGGCGCGTTGCTTCGCTTCTGGACCGCGAGAACGGATTGCCGTGCGGTGATGGGAGCGCGATATGCCGCGCTGCTACCGCTGGCTACTGCCCCACAAAGGCCCGCACGAGCTCGTACACTTCGTCGGGCTTTTCGGCGTGCAGCCAGTGGCCGGCGTCGGGCACGGTGGCCACTTCAGAGTTCGGGAACAGCGCTGGGATGACGTACAGCTTGTCGTTGGCCGTGATGTAGTCCGACTTGCCACCGCGAATGAACAAGGCCGGTTTCAGGAAGGGCTCGCCCGTGATTTCCGCGCCCACGGCCGGCATAGCCTTCACCAGCACTGGCAGGTTGATGCGCCAGGCGAAGGCGTTTGCCTCGTCGCGGTACAGGTTTTTCAGTAAAAACTGCCGCACGCCCACCGACCGAATATGCTGGGCCAGCACCGCGTCGGCTTCCTGCCGGCTGGTGATGGCAGCCAAATCCACGGCTTGCAGCCCAGTCAGCACTTCGTCCTGGTGCGTCATGTCGGAAAAGTTTGGCGCAATGTCGAGCACGATGAGCCGGGCCAGCCGCTCGGGGTAGCTCAGGGCAAAGCGCATGGCCACTTTGCCGCCCATGCTGTGGCCCAGCAGCGTAGTATCGGGCCCCAGGCCCAGGTGGTCGAACAGGGCCCCCACGTCGGCGGCCATGGTGTCGTAGCTGTGGTCGGGGCTATGAAACGAGCGGCCATGGTTGCGCAAATCCACGCTGACGACGCGCAGGCCGGCCTCCTGGGTCCAGCGTCGGGCCAGCGTTTGCCAGTTGTCAAGCGCGCCAAACAGGCCGTGGAGAATCACCAGCGGCCGGCCCTGGCCTTGGTCGAGGTAGTGCAGTAGGGGAGAAGCAGGCATAATGAGTGAACAGTTATCAGTTAACAATGAGCATTTCGAAGTTTGGCTTGTTCCCGAATTGGAAAAAGCGGAACGTTATGCAGAGCGCAGCGAAGCATCTTTTCTGCGGCAGTAATCATGATTAGCAACGCGGCAGAGATGCTTCGCTGCGCTCTGCATGACGTTCTTTCCTGTGCTATTTCTTATTTAGAATTACATCTAACTGCTCACTGTCAACTGTTCACTGAAAAGTCAAGCCCATGCCCAGGCCACGGTGCGCCGGTCGGTGGGCACCGAGCGCAGAAATACCGTCAGCGGCTCTAAGTCGGCCAGCAGCGAGGTGAGCACAATTTCGCGGCCGTCGTGCAGTAGCAGGCGCACATAGTTGTAAGGGGCCCAAAAAGTGGCCCGGGTGCGGCACGTCACGCGCTGCACCCGGGCAATGTCGCGCCGCTCGAAGTACTGCCGCTGGCCGTGCTGGTACACCTCCAGGCGGTTTTCCTGAGGTTGCAGCACCAGCACGGTGGCGTGGTTCAGCACCCAGTAGCGAAGGTGCAGCACCGCCGCCGGGGCCCCCAGCGCCAGCGCCACGGCTACCAGCGCGGCGGCCAGGCCCCACTCCAGCGGGCTGGCGCTACCGTGGGGCCCCATGGCCAGGGCCGGCACTACGCTCAGGCCGGTGCCTAGCGCCAGCAGGGGCCAGGCCAGCAGCCGCAGCTGCCGCGCCGCCGTGAGGCGGTAGGTATGCGTGCGCTTGCCAAACCAGCCGGCCACCCACCGCGCCACGCCCAGCACCAGGGCCAGCACCGCCAGCACCTCAAGCAGCGGGCGTAGCAAAACAAATTTCATAAGGCGGCCAAAACGGTACGGCGGCCAAAGGTAGGGGCCCCCGGGGTGGTTTGCTTTAGCGGCGGCAACGCCGTATCTTTGTACCCGAAGTTTGGTATTCAATCTGAAAAGAGGGGACGCGCAGTCCCCTCTTTTTTTGTCTTAGCCCGGGTTAATTTATGGTCCTCGACCGCGCTTTAGTGCTGCAAATGCTCCACGACGCCATCGGCGACGATGTGGACGTGTTCCTGGTGAATCTGACCGTCTCCGATTCGGTTTTACCTAAGCTCACGGTCACCCTCGACGGGCCCCTGGGCCTGGGCATCGAGGAGTGCGCCAAGGTGAGTCGCCGCTTGGCCCGCCGCATCGACGAGCACTACGGCGAAGACGCTGCCTACTCGCTCGAAGTAACGAGCCCCGGTGCCGACCAGCCCCTCACCGACCCGCGCCAGTACCAGCGCCACATCGGCCGCTCGCTGGCCCTCAAGCTGGCCGACGGCACCGAGAAAACCGGCGAGCTACTTGCCGCCACCCCCGAGGGCGTCGAGATTGCCGAAGTCATCAAAGTCAAAACCAAAAAAAGCATCCTGCCCGCCGCCTTTTACACCTTCGGGGACATAAAGGAGGCCACGGTTGTTATCTCTTTTAAGTAACCCTCTGTCATGCTGACGAAGGAAGCATCTTATCACGGCTGCTTTCGTCAGGATTACTAATTCCAAACGGCGCGGCTGTGATAAGGTACTTCGCTCCGCTCAGTATGACAATAAGCAAATGAACAGCAACGAACTAATCGAATCCTTCGGCGAATTTGCGCGCAGCAAAAACATCGACCGGCCCACGATGATGTCCATCCTGGACGAGGTGTTCCGCACGATGATTCGCAAGAAGTTTGAGGAAGACAGCAACTTCGACGTTATCATCAACCCCGACAACGGCGACCTGGAAATCTGGCGCAACCGCGAAATCGTGGACGATAACTCGGAGGACATCTGGGATTTCGACAAGATTCCGCTGGCCGAGGCCCAGAAAATCGAGCCTGACTTTGAAGTAGGCGAAACCTTGCCGGTGTCCATTAAGCTGGAAGACTTTGGCCGCCGCGCCGTGCTCATGGCCCGCCAAACGCTGATTCAGCGCGTGAAGGACTTGGAGCGCGACAACCTGTACCAGAAGTACAAAGACCAGGTGGGCGAAATCGTGACCGGCGAAGTGTACCAAGTGTGGAGCCGCGAGGCCCTCATCATGGACAAGGACGACAATGAGCTGGTGATGCCCAAGGGCGAGCAAATCCCCAAGGACCGCTTCCGCAAGGGCGACACCGTGCGCGCTGTGGTGCACCGCGTGGAAGTCATCAATGGCACGCCCAAAATTATCCTCTCCCGCGCCGCGCCGGCCTTCCTGGAGCGCTTGTTTGAGCTGGAAGTACCCGAGATTTACGATGGCCTCATCACCATCAAAAACGTGGTGCGCGAGCCCGGCGAGCGCGCCAAAGTGGCCGTGGAGAGCTACGACGAGCGCATCGACCCCGTGGGCGCCTGTGTGGGCATGAAGGGCAGCCGCATCCACCCGGTGGTGCGCGAGCTGGAAAACGAGAACATCGACATCATCAACTACACCGACAACCTGGAGCTGTACATCGCCCGGGCCCTGTCGCCAGCCAAAGTGGGCTCGATGAAAATCAACCCCGAGAACGGACGCGTGTCCGTCTTCATGAAGCCCGACCAAGTGAGCCTGGCCATCGGCCGCGGCGGTGCCAACATTAAGTTGGCCAGCCGGTTGGTGGGCATGGAAATCGACGTGTTCCGCGAGGCCATTGACTACGAAGAGGACATCTCGCTCGAAGAATTCAGCGACGAGATTGAGCCTTGGATCATCGCCGAGCTGAAGAAAATTGGCCTCGACACCGGCCGCGCCGTATTGGCCGTGAAAAAAGACGACATCGTGCGCCGCACGGAGTTGGAAGAAGAAACGGTGGATGACCTTTACCGCGTTATCCGCCAAGAGTTTGCCGACGACGATGACCTCGACGAGCGGCAGGCCGAAGCAAATAAAAAGTCCGCTCCCGTGGCCGAAACCGTGGAAACAGCACCTGAAGCCGAGGCCCCCGCCCCGGCCCCTGAGGAAGCGGGCGCCGGCTCAGCCGCTGAAGCGGCCCAATGACGGCCGGGCGGCCGGTACGGCAAGGACGTTGAATCGCGCCAGTAGGCGCGGTTTGCGCCTCGCTGGCAAGATTTAATGTAATACCTTTGCACTTAGAAGCGTATCGTTCGCGAGAAACATAGAATGGCGGAAGCAACCCCGAAACGGCTACAACAGGCGGCCAAAGACCTGGGAATTGGCATGGACACAGCCGTTGCGGCCCTGTCCAAAAAAGGAACACAAGTAGAAAACAAGCCTACCACGAAGCTGACCGCGGACCAAGTGAGCTTGTTGGAGAAGGAATTTGCCTCGTCGGCGCTCGACCGGCAGGAGTCGCAGAAAATCATTCAGGCCAAGCGCCAGAGCGATTTAGAAGCGGCTCCTAAGCCTGCTCCCGCCCCGCCGCGCCCCGCGCCGGTGGTAGCTCCGAAGCCTGCACCTACGCCAGTATCTACGCCGGCCTCGACTCCGGTGGCTGCCCAGGTAGTACCTGCAGCCCCGGCAGCACCAACTGCTACTGCGCCCGAAAAGCCCTCTGTACCTGGCCTGAAAGTGCTGGGTAAAATTGAGCTTGATAGCCGTGGCCGCGTGGTGCCCCCCCGACCCAAGCCCGTAGAGGCCCCTGCTGCACCAGTTGCTGCCGCTCCGGTGGTTGCCCCGGCGCCCGTAGTAGCTGCTCCAGTAGCGGCGGCGCCCGCCCCCGCCCCGGTTGCCCCCAAGCAAGTGGTTGCCCCAGTGCAAGCCGCTGCCCCCGTGGCAGCGCCCGCCCCGGCTCCGGCCGCAACGCCCATTGCGGCTGCTGCTCCTACGCCGGCTCCGGTTGTTGCCGCGCCAGTAGCCGCTGCCCCCGTGGTGGCCGCTCCCGCTGTTGCCGCAGCTCCCGTGGCTTCGGCTCCCGTGGCCGAAGAGCCCGCCGGCACCATCACGGCCAAGGCCGACCAGCTGAAAGGCTTGACGGTACTGGGTAAAATTGACCTTTCGGCTACCAATAACGACCGCCGGGGCCCCGGTGGGCGCGGCCCCCGGCCCATCGCGTCGTCCGACGTAAACAAGCGCGGCTTGCCCGCGGGCCCCGGCCAGAAGAAGCGTACCCGCCTGCCTGGCCCTCCCGGCACGGGCACTGGTACCAGCGCGCCCGGCACGGGTGGCGGCTACCAAGGCAACCGCCCCAACCAGGGCGGCGGTGCCAGCCGCCCCGGCCAGCCTGGTGGCAACCGCCCCGGCCAAGCCGGCGGCAACCGCCCCGGCCAGCCCGCACCGCGGCCCAACGCCCCGGCTCTTACACCCGAGCAGGCTGAGAAGCAGATCCAGGAACAAATTAAGGCGACGCTTGCTAAGCTGGGCGGTAATAAAACCAACCAGACCAACCGCGCCAAGTACCGCCGCGACAAGCGCAGCATGCTGGCCGAGGACCGCGAGGCCCTGCGCGCCCAAAACGAACTGGACGCCAAGATCCTCAAGCTCACCGAGTTCATCTCGGCCAACGACTTGGCCTCGCTGATGGATGTGAACGTGAACGAGGTCATCAAGGTGTGCTTGGGCATGGGCATGTTCGTCTCCATCAACCAGCGCCTCGACGCGGAAGCCATCACCGTGATTGCCGACGAATTTGGCTTTGACGTGGAGTTCCTGTCGGCCGAAGAGGAAGAAATCAGCATCGATGCCGGCGACGTCGAAGAAGACCTGCGGCCCCGCGCGCCGATTGTGACCATCATGGGCCACGTCGACCACGGTAAAACATCGCTGCTTGACTACATCCGCGATGCGAGTGTGGCCAAAGGCGAAGCTGGCGGCATCACGCAGCACATCGGGGCCTACGAAGTGAAAACTAAGAACGGCAACCCGATTACCTTCCTTGATACCCCGGGCCACGAAGCCTTTACGGCCATGCGGGCCCGCGGTGCCAAGGTGACGGACATTGCTATCATCGTGGTGGCCGCCGACGACTCGGTGATGCCCCAGACGAAGGAAGCCATCAACCACGCCCAGGCGGCGGGGGTACCTATCATCATCGCCCTGAACAAGATTGACAAGCCCAGCGCCAACCCGGAGAAAATCCGCGAGGAGCTGTCGCAAATCAACATTCTGGTGGAAGAGTGGGGCGGCAAGTACCAAAGCCAGGAGGTTTCGGCCAAATCGGGCCTTGGTATCGAGGAACTGCTGGAGAAGGTACTGCTCGAAGCCGAACTGCTGGAGCTGAAAGCCAACCCCGACCGCAACGCCATCGGCACCGTTATCGAAGCCTCGCTGGACAAAGGCCGGGGCTACGTGACCACCGTGCTGGTGCAAACCGGCACCCTGAACGTGGGCGACATCGTGCTGGCCGGCCCGCACTACGGCCGCGTGAAGGCCATGACCGACCACCGCGGCAAGAAAATGAAAACGGCGCCGCCCGCTACGCCGGTGCAAGTGCTGGGCCTCACCGGGGCCCCACAGGCCGGCGACCGCATCCAGGTAATGGAGACGGAGCGCGAAGCCCGCGAAACCGCTACCCAGCGCTTGCAGTTGGCCCGCGAGCAGAGCATCCGCACCAAGAAGCACATTACCCTCGACGAGATTGGCCGCCGCCTGGCGATTGGCTCGTTCAAGGAGTTGAACATCTTGGTGAAGGGCGACGTGGACGGCTCGGTGGAAGCCCTGTCGGACTCGCTGCTGAAGCTGAGCACGCCGGAAGTAAAGGTGAACATCCTCTCGAAAGGGGTGGGCGCCATCTCGGAAAGCGACGTGTTGCTGGCCTCGGCCTCTGATGCCATCATTATCGGTTTCCAGGTGCGGCCCTCGCAGAGCGCCCGCAAACTGGCTGAGCAGGAGCAGATTGACGTGCGCCTATACAGCATCATCTACAACGCCATCAACGAGGTGAAGGATGCCATGGAAGGCATGCTGGCCCCGACGGTGCAGGAAGTGGTGGTGGCCAACGCCGAGGTACGCATCGTGTTCAACATCACCAAAGTCGGCACTATTGCCGGCTGTATGGTGACGGACGGTTCTTTTACCCGCCGTACCCGCGTGCGGGTGGTGCGCAATGGCATCGTGATGCACACCGGCGAGATTCAGGACCTCAAGCGCTTCAAAGATGACGTATCGGAAGTGCGTCAGGGCTACGAGTGCGGTATTTCCATCAAGAACTTCAACGAGTTGCAAGAAGGCGACAACATTGAGGGCTTTGAGGAAAAGGAAATCAAGCGCACCCTCTAGACCACGGATGTTGTGGATTAGGGCGGATCTTTCGGATCCTGTAGCCGATTCATTTAAAGCAAAAAGGCGACCTGAGAAGGTCGCCTTTTTGCTTTTGTGTCCGAAGGTGAAAATTCAGTGAAAAGTAGCGCTAATGCTGTGGCGTAGGTTACCGGGGGGCTATCTGAATATGGGTTGTCATGCTGACGAAAGAAGCATCCTATCAAGATAAAACAGATCGTGCAGCAGCGATAAGATGTTTCGCAGGCTCAGCATTACAGCTCCTGCTCGGATAGCCCCCCGGTATCGAACCCGGGGCCTCATAACGGATCATCTCTAAAATCCGAAAGGTCCGCCCTAATCCATAAAATCTGTGATTTAGAAGAGTAGGAAGTGCTTTTTGCGGCGGTGTTGCTTGTGTATCAGGGGCTTGCCCGATGGGTTGGCACCACCGGCCGGGTGCATCTGGCCGCGTTCCTGCCTGCCCGTGCCGGGCGCGGCCTTGAATTTGCGCACCGTGAAGCCGCCGGCTTTGGTGTCGAACTGCCGGGCGGGGCCCGCCGCCCGGCCGAGACTGGTGTTGCCGGTGGCCACGCCGGCGCGCGCTTCCAACACCTGCATTTGCTGGTTATGCTTAAGCTCCTCGGCCGTCAAGCCGGGTTGGCGCGGGTCGGTCGGGGCCGACTGGGCCAAAGCGGGAACGGCAGTCAACGCACTCAGGGCGGCGAAACCGGCGGCGGCGAATATGTTTCTCATGCAGTAGGGGAAGGAACTTGGAAAAGCACCGCGGCAACTGGCGATAAGTAAAATAAGTTCGCTTGGGCCAACTTGGTGGCGCACGCTGCCGGGGTAGTTGTAAAAATAAAGCCCGGCCGTCTGGCGGGGGCCCTGGTTGCCAGGGCCCCCGCCAGACGGCCGGGCAGAGCCGGCCAACGGCGGACTATAGCCGGCCGCCGGCCCGCAGCGCGTCGCGGATTTCGGCCAGCAACACCTGATCCTTGGTGTCTACCGGGGCGGTGGGGGTCACTTCCACCGGGGCCTTTTTGATGGTGTTGGCCCCCTTCACAATCAGGAAAATGATGACGGCCAGGATGAGGAAGCCGACCACCGCGTTCAGGAACAAGCCCACTTTTAGGGGCCCTAGGTGGATGGCGGAGAAATCGGGGGCCCCACCCACCATCCCCACCAGGGGCATGATAACATCGTCGGTGAGGGAGGAAACGATTTTGCCAAACGCCGCGCCGATGATGACGCCCACGGCGAGGTCGAGCACGTTACCCTTGGAAATGAACTCTTTAAATTCGGAAACAATACCCATGGTACGGAGAGGGGGGTGGAAGATGAAAAAGCAGAAACCGGGTACTCGATAAGAAGGGTAAGGGTAAATGTAATGGGCGGATAGTAATATCTAGCGGTATTAGTGGATTTAAGGTGCCGTAGTAGGGCCCCGGCCCGGAGCCTTACCTTTGCCCCAACCGCTTAGCCCTTGCCCCATGGCCACTTCCTTCGATAATCTGCTCTACGACCTCGACGTCGCCACCGGCGTGCTCACCCTTACCGTCAACCGCCCCGCTAAGCTGAATGCCCTGAACGCGGCCACCATTGCGGAGCTGGACGCGGCCGCCCAACACGCCCTGGCCGACCCCGCGGTGCGTGCCATCCTGCTCACGGGCAGCGGCGAGAAGGCCTTTGTGGCGGGGGCCGACATTGCCGAGCTAGCTGCCCTCACGGCTGTGCAAGCCGCGGGAGCGTCGGCGTACGGACAGCGGGTATTTGCCCAATTCGAGCGCAGCCCCAAGCCGGTGGTGGCCGCCGTGAACGGCTTCGCGCTGGGCGGCGGCTGCGAGCTGGCCATGGCCTGCCACCTGCGCGTGGCCGCCGACACGGCCCGCTTCGGCCTGCCCGAGGTGAGCCTGGGCCTGCTGCCCGGCTACGGCGGCACCCAGCGCCTGCCCCAGCTGGTGGGCAAGGCCAAGGCCCTGGAGCTGATGCTGACGGCCGACATGATAAAGGCCGATGAGGCCTTACGCCTGGGCCTGGCCAACCACGTGGTACCCCAAGCCGAGCTGCTGGGTTTCTGCCGCCAGCTGCTGGCCCGGATGCTGAGCAAGGGCCCTGTGGCGCTCGGTTTGGTTATCGAGTGCGTAAATGCCGGCTACGACCCCCGCCAGGACGGCTACGGGGCGGAGGCCGAAGCCTTCGGCCGCGCCTTCCAGACCGACGATTTTAAGGAAGGCACCCAGGCGTTTGTAGAGAAGCGGCCGGCGGTGTTCCAGGGGAAGTAAAGGGCAAATTATCAATTATGAATTAGCAACGTGCATAGGGCCCCGGGTACTACTGGGGAATCTATTCGACTGTGCTATACTGCTCACGAAGTGGAATGCGAAAACGAAGTAGGGTGCGGGGCTTGCCCCCGCCCGTTGTTGAACGGTTCAGTCGGCTTTCGTTCAACGACGGGCGGGAACAAGCCCCGCACCCTACTTCGTGACGAGTATAACTCATAATTCGCAATTCACAATTCATAATTAAGCAAGCATGAGCATTGCCAAAAAGCTGGTTTCCCAAACCGCGGTGTACGGCGTGAGCAGCATCGTGGGGCGGGTGCTGACGTACCTGCTGGTGCCGCTGTACACGGGCGCGTTTGCCGCGGCCGAGTACGGGGTGGTGACGGGGCTGTATGCCTACGTGTCGTTTCTGAACGTGGTGTTCACCTACGGCATGGAAACCACCTACTTCCGCTTCGCCAACCGCCCCGGCACCGACCGCCGCGACCTGTACGACCGCACGCTGAGCCTGCTGCTGCTGAGCAGCGCCGGGCTCGCGCTGCTGCTGATGGCCCTGGCCCGCCCGCTGTTGGGCCTGCTCGACATCGGCCCTGGCTACGAGCGCTACTTCTACTGGGTGGCCCTGATTTTGGCGTTCGACGCCGTGTCGGCCATCCCGTTTGCCCGGCTGCGGCTCGAAAACCAGGCCCGCAAGTTCGCCACCATCAAAATGGCTGGCATTGTGGTGAACGTGGCCCTGAACCTGTTCTTCATTGTGCTGTGCCCCGCCGTGGCCAGCGGCCGGTGGCTGCCCGCGCTGGGGCCCCTGGTGGCCCGCGTCTACGACCCCGGCCTGGGCGTGGGCTACGTGTTCCTGGCCAACCTGGTGGCCAGCGCGGCCACGCTGCTGCTGCTGGGCCGGGAGCTGCTCGACTTCCAGTTCCGGTTCAGCTGGGGGCCCCTGCGGCCGCTGCTCAAGTATGCTTACCCGCTGATGCTGATGGGCCTGGCGGGTATGGTGAACGAAACGTTTGACCGGATTTTGCTGGCTAAGTGGCTGCCCACGGGCTTCTACCCGGGGAAAAGCAGCCTCACGGCGGTGGGCATCTACGGGGCGTGCTACAAGCTGAGCATCTTCATGTCGCTCGTCATCCAGGCGTTTCGCTACGCGGCCGAGCCGTTCTTTTTTGCCCAAAGCACCGAGAAGAACTCGCCGGCCACATTCGCGCTGGTGCTCAAGTGGTTTACGCTGTGCTGTGCGGTAATTTTCGTAGTTATTAGCCTGAACGTGGAGGACTTCGGGAATATATTCCTGCGGCGGGCCGAGTACCGGCAGGGGCTGGCCGTGGTGCCGGTGCTGCTGCTGGCCAACCTGTTTCTGGGCGTGTACTACAACCTGTCGGTGTGGTTCAAGCTGACCGATAAAACCTACTACGGCACCTACATCGGGGCGGGCGGGGCGGTGCTCACCATCGCCCTCAACTTCCTGCTGATTCCGGTGCTGGGCTACATGGGCTCGGCCATCGCCACGCTGGCCTGCTACTTTATGATGGCCGTGCTGTGCTGGCGGCTGGGCGAGCGGCACTTCCCGGTGCCGTACCCGGTGGCGCGGCTGGGCCTGTGGCTGGCGCTGGCCGTGGGGCTGGTGGCGCTGGGCTGGGCCGTGCCGGTGGCCGCCTGGGGCCCCCGGCACGCCTGGCACGTAGGGCTGTCGCTGGCCTTCGTGGCGGTGCTCTACCTGGTGGAGCGGCCCCGGCGAACCGCGTAGGGGCGAGGCTTTCCCTCGCCCATCGCTGCCCGGAACCGTGGCAACGGCGCGAAGAACGCCCAAGCACGGGCCCGCGCCACCCGTGCGCCGCACTACTGCCGCGCCGGTTGCACCTTGCGGGCCGGCAGCCAGCGCGGGAAAATCCCGGGCCGGCTGCCCCTAGGCCCGGCGCTACTCGTGGGGCCCGCTATTCTCTTTTTTTATGAATAACCTGAACACCGAACTTATCCCGGCCGACGTGCTGGCCGGGGCCCTCGCCAAAATTCGCGCGGCCCGCGCCGACCTGGCCCCCTACCTGCACCCGCTCACGCCGCAGCAGCGCCAGGACCTGCCCAAGATGGGCGACAAAAGCCTGGCCTTTGTGACCAAGGTGGCCGAGTATGCCCAAAGCCTGCCCGCTCTCATGCCCAGCTACCTCGACGCGGCCGGCCTCGCCACCGACGCGGCCACCAGCACCGCCCTGCTGCCCATCTACCTCGAAACCGACGCCCTGGCCCTCGACCTCGACAGCACCCGCATGGTGGCCGGCTCCGAAGGCTACGCCGCCGCCCTCATCGGCTACGGGGCCCTGCAAGGCGCCGCCAAAGACAACCAGCCCGGCGCCCAGGCCGCCGTAGCCGAGCTGGCCCCCCGCTTCGCCCGCCCCACCAAAGCCGCCAAAGCCCCCGCTCCGGCCGCCTAAGAAGCTGCCGTTGGTCGTTGAATGGTGTGGAGCCGCCTCTTTGCTTCTCTGCACCCGGCAGGTGCCAGCGTAAACGGGTAGGGTGCGGGGCTTGCCCCCGCCCGTTGTTGAACGGTTGGCACCCGAATCGTTCAACGACGGGCGGGGGCGAGCCCCGCACCCTACTGCGCGAGGAATAGTAACGCAAACGGCTGCTGAGCAGCGGCCACTGAAAAAGCCCGGTTCGCCAAGCAAATTGCTCGGCGGGCCGGGCTTTTTCAGTGGTGGGCCGGGCTTTTTTGCCGGTGCGCCGGGCTTTTTGGGCGGCGCGCCGCTGCCGCAACCCGGCGTTCGGCCCCCAAAGCCTGGCCCGCCGGGCAACTAACCCGGTGCGCCGGGCTTTTTGGGCGGCCGGCGGCTGTTTTTGGGCGGCGCGCCGGGGTGGGGCCCCGGCGCGCCGCCCGCGGGCTAGGGCCGGGCTTACCTTGCCGCCATGAACGAGCTTATCCTCGGCGACAACCTGGAAGTGTTGCGCCACTTGCCCGCCGAATCGGTGGACCTCATCTACCTCGACCCGCCGTTTTTCTCCAACCGCACCTACGAAGTCATCTGGGGCGATGCCGGCGAGCGCCGCTCCTTCGAGGACCGCTGGTCGGGCGGCATCATGCAGTACATCGACTGGCTCAACGAGCGGGTGCGCGAGCTGCACCGCGTCCTCAAGCCCACCGGCTCGCTGTTCCTGCACTGCGACTGGCACGCCGATGCTTACATCCGGGTCTTTATTCTGGATAAGATTTTTGGGGAGGAAAACTTTAGGGCAGAAATAGCTTGGAAGCGTAGTGGGGCCCATAATGACGCCAAGCAGGGCCGTAAGGCACTCGGTAACATCGTGGATAAAATTTTCTATTACAGCAAAAGCGGTAAGTATAATTTCAATCAGCTTTATACTGAATACGACGAGAGCTATGTTGAAGAAATGTATCGGTTCAAAGACCCTGATGGACGTCGTTATCGTGTGGGCGATTTAACTGCGGCCAAAGGCGGTGGAAACACTTCTTACGAATGGAAAGGGGTTAAACCTTATAAAGGGCGTTACTGGGCTTACTCCATTGAAAACATGGAGAAGTTTGACGCAGATGGCTTACTTGTTTACAGCAAAACAGGAATGCCCCAATTCAAAAGATACCTGGATACCATGCCAGGGGTGCCGTTGCAAAATGAGTGGTCTGACATTACAGCATTAGGTGCCGGCTCCAAAGAGCGCATCGGCTACCCCACGCAAAAGCCGGTGGCACTGCTGGAGCGCATCATTGCGATGGCCAGCCACGAGGGCGACGTGGTGCTGGACCCCTTTGTGGGCGGGGGCACGACGGTGGTGGCGGCCGAGCGCCTGAAGCGCCGCTGGCTGGGCATCGACCAGAGCGTGCAGGCCGTGAAGGTGACCGAGCTGCGCCTGCTGCAAGGCCGCGACCTGTTCAGCTCCGACTTCGCCGTGCGCCTGCACAAGTACGACGTGGAGGCCCTCAAGGCCCAGAACCCCTACGCCTTCGAGGGCTGGCTGGTGACGCAGTTCGGCGGCACGCCCAACGTGAAGCGGCGCGGCGACCTCGGCCTCGACGGCACCAGCCGCGAGGGCCTGCCCCTGCAAGTGAAGCAGAGCGAGGGCATAGGCCGCAATGTGGTGGACAACTTCCGCGCCGCCGCCGAGCGCCACGACGCGGCGCTCTTTGCCCGGCAGCGGGCCGCCGGGGCCCCGGTGGGCTACATCCTGGCCTTTTCGTTTGGCAAGGGGGCCGTGGAGGAGTGCGCCCGCCTGCGCACCAAGGAGGGCATCGGCATCGAGCTGGTGGCCGTGAAGGACATTGTGCCCCTGGCCCACAAGCCCCGCCTGGCCGTGGCCGTGGCGGCGCTGGAGGGCCCCGCCGGGGCGGCCGGGGCCGGCGGCAAGCGGGCCGTGCGCCTCACCGCCACCGGCGAGAGCCCAGCGGGCATCGAGTTTTACGCCTGGGACGCCCACCACGACCCCGCCCAAGGCTTCCGCCCCAGCATCCTGCTCGACAAAACCGGCGTCCAGACCTTCCAGCTCCGCCCCGGGGCCCACGTGCTGGCCGTGCAAGTGGTGGACAACGACGGCCTGAGCGCCACCGAAGTGGTGCGCCTGCACGTGAACGGCGAAGTGAAGCGCGGGTAGGGGCGGGGCTGGCCCCCGCCCGCCGCTGAACGGAATTGCTGGAACGAAGCGAGCGGGGGCTGGCCCCACCCCTACGGAAAGCGTTCGGCATTTATCTTCGCCGCCATGCAAATACCCGTCGTCAACCGTTCGCGCCACCCGCTGCCCGAATACCAAACCGACCACGCCGCCGGCCTCGACCTGCGCGCCTTCCTCGACGCGCCCGTAACGCTGGGGCCCCTGGAGCGGGCCCTCATTCCGACGGGGCTGGCGGTGGCCATTCCGGTGGGGTTTGAGGGGCAGGTGCGGCCCCGCAGCGGCCTGGCCCTGCGCCACGGCCTGGCCCTGGTGAACAGCCCCGGCACCATCGACGCCGACTACCGCGGCGAAATCGGGGTGCTGCTGGTGAACCTTTCCAACGTGCCCTTCGAAGTGCGCGACGGCGAGCGGGTGGGGCAGCTGGTCATTGCCAAGCACGAAACCATTGCCTGGCAGCCCACCGAAACCCTGGCCCCCACCGGGCGCGGCACCGGCGGCTACGGCAGCACCGGCGCCGGCTAAGCTGGGCCCCCGCGGCGTAGGCGTGGCGGGCTGCCGGCTAATCGTTACGGCAGCTTGACCAGTCGTTTAGGGGCCCCCAGGAAATCGAGGCAACGGCAACCCAACGGCCAGCAAAAAGCCGCCCGCCGGGGCCCCAGCCCAGCCCCGGGGCACCTTCTTCCGTATACCTTCCGACTGATGGACTTCGTTACTTTATCCGATATCGAGCAAGCCCAGGGGCGGCTGCGCGGCCTGGCCCGGCACACGCCGCTGCTGCCGCTGGCCGTGCCCGAGCTGCCCGATGAGGCCGTGTACCTCAAGGCCGAAAGCCTCCAACCCATCGGCTCTTTCAAAATCCGGGGCGCCGCCAACCGCATCCTGGCCCTGTCGGCTGAGGAGCGGGCGCTGGGCGTCATTGCCTACTCCAGCGGCAACCACGCCCAGGGCGTAGCCTACGCCGCCCGCGCGCTGGGTATGTCGGCCATCATCGTGATGCCCACCAATGCCCCGGCCGTGAAGGTGGCCGCCACCCGGGCCCTGGGGGCCGAAGTGGTGCTGTACGACCCCGCCCACGAGCGGCGCGAAGACATAGCTGCCCGCCTCCAGGCCCAGCGGCCGCGCATTCTGGTGCCGCCCTTCGACGACCCCTACGTAATTGCCGGGCAGGGCACGGCGGGCCTGGAAATTTTTCGGGACCTGCCCGCCGTGGAGCTGGTGCTGGCCCCGGTGGGCGGCGGCGGCCTGCTCAGCGGCTTAGCGGTGGCCCTGAAAGCGTTGAAGCCCAGCATCAAAATTATCGGCGTGGAGCCCGAGCTGGCCGCCGATGCCCAGGCCTCGCTGCGCGCCGGCCACGTGGTGGAGTGGCCCGCCGCCGACACCAACCGCACCCTGGCCGACGGCGTGCGCACGTTGCGGCTGAGCGAGTTGACCTTTCAGCACATCCGCATGTATGCCGACGACATCGTGACCGTGAGCGAGGCCGACCTGCGCCGCGCCGCCCGCCGCCTCCTCACCGAGGCCCGGCTGGTGGTGGAGCCCACAGCCGCCCTGCCGCTGGCGGCGCTGCTGCGCCACCGCGCCGCGCTGCCGCCCAGCCGCCACACGGTGCTGCTGCTCAGCGGCGGTAACGTAGACCCCGCCACGCTGGCTGCGCTGCTGGCCGCCGACGATTAACGCCGGGGTCCTTTCTTTGCTTAACCTCTTACTTCTTCTTTCTCACCCTTCAACGACACTTCCCCCAATGAAAATTATCGTTCCGATGGCGGGCATGGGCAAGCGCATGCGCCCCCATACCCTCACCGTTCCCAAGCCCCTGGTGCCCATCGCCGGCAAACCCATCGTGCAGCGCCTCGTGGAGGACATCGCCAAGGTGTGTGGCGAGCCCGTTGACGAAGTAGCGTTCATCATCGGGCGCTTCGGGGCGACCGTGGAAAAGCAGCTCCAAGGCATCGCCGAATCGGTGGGCGCCAAGGCTACCATCGTGTACCAGGACGAGGCGCTGGGCACGGCCCACGCCATTCTGTGCGCCCAGAATTCGCTGACGGGGCCCCTGGTGGTGGCCTTTGCCGACACGCTGTTCAAGGCCGACTTCACGCTGGATTCGACCGTGGCCGGCACCATTTGGGTGCAGCAGGTAGAAGACCCGCGCCCCTTTGGTGTGGTGAAGCTCAATGAGCAGGGCCAGATCACCGATTTCGTGGAGAAGCCCGTGGAGTTTGTGTCCGACCTGGCCATCATTGGTATTTACTACTTCCAGGACGGCGAATACCTGCGCCGCGAGTTGCAATATTTGCTCGACAACGACATTAAGGATAAAGGCGAGTACCAGCTTACCAACGCCCTGGAAAACATGAAGAATCAGGGCACCGTGTTCGTGCCCGGCCGCGTGACGGAGTGGCTCGACTGCGGCAACAAAGACGCCACAGTGTTCACCAACCAGCGCTACCTGGAGTACCTCAAGGAGCGCGGCGAATTGCTGGTGTCGCCGTCGGCCATCATCACCAACTCGGTGCTGATTGAGCCGGTGTACGTGGGCGAGCACGCCATCATCACCAACTCGGTGGTGGGGCCCCACGTGAGCCTGGGCGACCACGCCAACGTGCGCGACTCGCGCCTAAGCAACTCCATCGTGCAAACCTCGGCCTCGCTGCTCAATACGGTCATCACCAACTCGATGGTGGGCAACCACGCTGTGGTGACTGGCACCCCCGACGACCTGAGCCTGGGCGACTACAACAACATCCGCGTGTGAGCCAGCCGCCCACGGGCGGAAATTTTTAGGGCGGATTTACGTTAAAGTGGCGCGGCTTCCGGTGGGGGCTGCGCCGCCGGCGTTTATTCGCCGTAATTTTGGAACCGGCCGCGGGGCCAACTAGCTTCTTTCGTCATGCGCGCTGCCCTGGTTGTTTTTCTTTTGCTGCTGCCGGCCTGGGCCGCCCGCGCCCAGGCGCCTACCGAAGCCGGGGCCCCCACCGGGCACAGCCGCCCGTCGCTGAGCCGGGCCGAGCGCCGGGCCATTGCTAAGCAGCAGCGCGAAGCCGACAAGGCCCAGGCCGCCGCCAAAAAAAATGCGCCCGCCGCGCCCGCGCTCTCGGAGCGCGACCGCGAAGTAAGTGAGTCGCTGTTCGTGGACGGCGTGAAATTCGTGTTGCTGGAGGACTACCCCAAGGCCCTCGACCGCCTGGGCAAGGCCTACTCCTTCAACCCCACCAACGCGGCCCTGAACTACAAGCTGGCCGAAGCCAGCCTGCTGAGCGGCAACCTGCGCGACGCCACCAACTACGGCGCCGCCGCCGTGCGCCTCGACCCCAAAAACGCCTACTATTACCTGCTGCTGGCCCAGGCCCAGGCCAGCCAAAAGCAGTATGACGCTGCTACCCGCACCTACGCCGCCCTGGTGAAGGAAGTGCCCAACTCGGGTGGCTACCTCTTCAACCTGAGCGACTTGTACCTGGCGCAGGGCAAGCTGCCCGAGGCCCTGGCCACCCTGGCCCAGGCCGAGCAGCAGTTTGGGCCCAGCGACGAGGTATCGTTCAAGAAACAGCAGATTTACCTCAAGCAGAACAAGCTGGACCTAGCCCTGGCCGAGGGCAACAAGCTAGTGGCCGCCAACCCCGACCAGCCCCGCTACGTGCTGGCCCAGGCCCAGATGTACGCCGCTAACGACCGCCTGCCCGACGCCATTCGCCTGGCCCAGCAGGCCCTGCGGCTCGACCCCGGCAGCGCCGGGGCCCACCTGCTGCTGGCCGACGCCTACCGCCAGCAGAAACAGCCCGAAGCCTCGGAAAAAGAGCTGCGGCTGGCCTTCGATTCGCCGGCGCTGGACATTGACAATGCGGTGCGCATCCTGGCCAGCTACATCAAACAGCTGCCCAACCCGACTCTGAACCAATTGGCCTTGGACCTGGCCGCCGCCACCGTGCGCACCCACCCCAAAGAGGCCAAAGCCTACGCCTTGAGCGGCGATGTGCAAACCCTGACCGGCCACAAGCGCGAGGCCCGCAACGCCTACCTGCGCGCCCTGAAGTACGACAACTCCCGTTACCAAGTGTGGCAACAGACCGTGCTGCTCGATGCCGAGCTGGGCCAGACGGACTCGCTGCTGGTACACTCGGAACGGGCCCTGGAGCTGTTTCCCAACCAGGCGTCGATGTGGTTTTTCAACGGCACGGGCCTGCTGATGAAGAAGCAGCCGCAGCAGGCCGTGGCCTCGCTGGAGCACGGCCGCAAGCTAGCCACCGACACGCCGGAGCTGCTGGCCCAGTTCGACTCGCAGCTCGGCGACGCCTACCACGCCATGAAGGAGTATGAGAAATCGGACGCCGCTTACGACGCGTCTCTGGCCATCGACGCCAACAACTGGGCAGTGCTTAATAACTACAGCTACTACCTGTCGCTGCGTGGCCAGAAGCTCGACAAGGCCAAGGAAATGGCTGGCCGCGTGGTGAAGGAGTTCCCCGCCAGCGACACCTACCTCGACACCTACGCCTGGGTGCTCTACAAGCAAAAAGACTACGCCGGGGCCCGCACGGCCCTGGAAACGGCCCTCAAAACCACCAAGGACGCCTCCGTCATCGAGCACTACGGCGACGTGCTGTACCAGCTCGGTGAAAAAGAACCGGCCCTGGCCGCCTGGCAGCGCGCCCGCAAAGCCGGGGGCGGGGCCTCCGAATTTCTAGACCGCAAAATCCGCGACCGTAAACTGTATGAATAAATCCGTTTTGCTGCTGGCCCTCGGGCTGGGGGCCGGCGCGTGCCACCGCGCCGTGCCCACCACGAAGGGCACGGCCCCCGGTGCTTCCACCTCGACCACGGTGCGCCCGAGCAAGGAGGCCGCAGTGAAAGCCGTCGATTTCGACTCGCCCTACCTCACGGCCAAGGGCAAGGTGCAGGCCACCATCAAGGGCGATGAGAAGTCGGCCACCATCAACATCCGGATGCGGCGCGACAGCGCCATCTGGATTTCGGCCGGGCTGCTGGGCTTCGAAGGCGTGCGGGCCCTGCTCACGCCCGACTCGGTACGGGTTGTCAACCGCCTGGACAAGACCTACTTCGCTGGTGGCTACGACTACCTTACCAAGCTGCTGAACGTGCCGGTGAGCTTCGCCCAGGCCCAGGCCCTGCTGCTGGGTAATTACCAGGCGGCCCCGGCCGGCGCGGCCCTCACCCTGGGTACGGCCCCCACCGGCGGCCAGCGCGTGGCCTATCCCCTCAACGGCGTGATTGTGGAGCAGCTGCTCCAAGCAGCCTCGGGCCGGGTAGAAAAGCTGACGCTGACCGAAACCGGTTCCAACCGCAGCCTCGCGGCCGATTACGCCGATTTCCAGGCCGTGGACGGGGCCAAAGTGCCGTTTGCCCACAGCCTGTTGGTAGACGCCAAGCAGGGTGCCGTAGGCACAAAGGCCAGCCTGAAGTACAGCAAGGTGAGCGCCGGCGGTGCCGGGCTGAGCTTTCCCTTTGATATCCCGAAGGGCTTCCAGCGGGTGAAAGCCAACAGATAACGCAGAGTGAACGGCACGGCGCAAGCAGCACAACGGCCCTCAACGCAACGGCGACGCAGCTCGCTTCGGGCCCCTGTGGCCGGCCTGCTGGTGCTGTGCCTGTGGCTGGGCCAGGCACTGGGGGCCCCGGCGCAGCACCACCCGCGCCGCAAAAAAGCCGCGCCGGCGCGTCCGGCCAAGAGCCGCCCAGCCCCGGCGCACCGCCACAAAACGCGCGCAGCGGCGGGGCCCCCGGCCAAAAGCAAGGCCCAGTTGGAGCGCGAGCGGCGCGCCAACCTGCAAGCCATTCAGGAGAAAAGCCGGGTCCTGGACCAAACCCAGGCCAAGAAAAAGGTGACGCTGGGCCAGCTCAACGTCATCAAAGAGCAGCTGGTAGTGAAGCAGGACGTCATCCAGAACATTTCGACCCAGCTGCACGGCATCGACACCAACGTGCACCAGACGGCCCAACAGGTGCTGCAAACCCAGCACAGCCTGGCCGAGCTGAAGGACGAGTACGCCCGGCTGCTGTACACAGCGTCGAAAACGGCCAACGGCTTCAACCAGCTCATGTTTTTGTTTGCCGCCGACTCGTTCAACCAATTTGTGCTGCGGCTGCGCTACGTGCGCCAGTATACCGAGGAGCGGCAGCAGCAGGCGGCGCGCATCCGGGGTACGCAGGTGCGGCTGCACGAGCAGCTCACGGGCCTCACGCAGCAGCAGCGCCGCAAGGGGGCCCTGCTGAACACCCAGCTGTCGGAGAATAAAAGCCTGCTTACCCTCAAAACCCAGCAGGACGAAGTGGTGCAGCAGCTGGGCCAGCAGGAGCAGGGCCTGCGCGCCGAGCTGGCCGAGCGCCAGCAGGCCGTTGAGCGCCTCGACCACCTGATTGCCGAGCGCGTGCGCGAAGAAATTGCCCGGGCCGCCCGGGAGGCACGCCTGGCCGCCCGCCGCGAGGCCCTGGCCGCTGCTCGCGCCCGCAGCGGCCGGCGCGGCACCCGCAGCGACGACGAGCCCACCGCTGACGCCCCCGAAACTGCCGCCGACCGCCGCGCCAGCCGCGTAGTTCTCACCCCGGAAACGGCTTTGGTGGCGTCCAACTTCGCCGGCAACAAGGGGCGCCTGCCCTGGCCGGTGGGCCGCGGCTTCATCAGCCAGCGCTTTGGGCGGCACCCGCACCCGGTGCTGCGCCACGTGATGGTGGAAAACCGGGGCATCGACATTCAGACCGGGGCCGGCGAGCCGGTGCGGGCCTGCTTCGATGGCAAGGTACTCACCATCACCAGCATTGCGGGCATGAACACCATCGTCATGATTCAGCACGGCGACTATTTCACGGTGTACGCCAAGATGCGCTCGGTGAGCGTGAGCGACGGCCAGCGGGTGCGCGCCCGCGAAGTCATCGGCACGGTGGCCGCGGGCAGCGATGGTACCGCCGAGTTGCAATTCCAGGTGTGGCACAACGCAGCCAACCTCAACCCTGAAAGCTGGCTGGGCCGCCGCTAAGCTGCGCCCCGGGGCCCCCGCGCGGGGCAAAAAAAAGACACCGAGCAAGGCGCGGTGTCTTTCCAAAGCTATGAAAACAAACTTAGCCGCGGCCACCGCCCGGCGCAGGGCAAAGCCCTGCGGGGACGGCTAATGGCCGTTAGCCAATGCAAAAATGCGGTGCGAAGGCAAGCGGCCCCTCGCCAATTCGTTCAATGGGTCGATTTACTCGGTAAATCCGGGCTGGTAGTAGCCGGCGGCTACAGCACCTGGAGGCGGGCTAGCAGCGCCGCCCGGTAGGAGTTGCCCACGGGCACGGCCGTAGGGGGCCGGCCAGGGGCCCCCGGGCCGGCATCAAGCAGCACGGTGTCGCCTTCGAAGGCCAGCAGGCGGTCGAGGCGGATGATGTATTTGCGGTGGATGCGGGCAAAGTCGGCGGTGGGCAGGCGGGCTTCCATGTCTTTCATGGTGCCGTACACGGTGAAGCGTTCCCGCACGGTGTACAGGTTCACGTAGTCGCCCAGCGCCTCGAAGTGCGTCACATCGGCAGGCAGCACGCGCAGTAGGCGGGTATCCTGCTTCACGAACAGCTCGGGCCGCTGCGCCGGCTCGGCCGCCCCGGCCACCCGAAACGCCGCCGCCAACTGCTGCTGCTGCCCGGCCAGGGCCTGCTGGGCCAGGCCCTGGGCCACATAGTCGGTGGCCCGGCGGGCCAGGCAAGCCAGGGCTTCGCGCTGGTTGTCGGCGAGCGTTAGGGGGTACGGGGCCCCCGCGCCCAGCACGCCCAGCACTTCGCCCCCGGGGCCCCGCAGCACCACGCCCGCGCAAAAGTGCGTGTGCGATAAGTTGGTAGCCGGCTCGTCGAGGCCTGCCGCCGCAGGTTCCGCCCGCAGCAGGGTCCGGCAGAACTTATCCAGTTCGGGCGTGGCGGCCGGCCAGCCGTGCCGGGCCTGTACGGCCAGGGCGCCGGGCCCGGCCAGCGCCACCAGCGCCTGTGGCACGCCACAGGCCACGGCCGCCAGGTGCACCAAATCGGCGAAGAACTGGGGCGGGGCAGTTGCCAGCACGTCGGCGCCGCCGGCTACGGGCGGCTGAATCAGTTCCTGATTCGGATAAACGGTCATGAACGGAATAAAATATAAACCAGCGGGAGAAGGCGGGCATTAATAAAAAACAAACTACGTTACTAAATCAGTGCTGTATTTAATAATCCGATCAAGGGGCCCCAGCGCCCGGCCAACTTCCCATCCGGCCCCACCAAATTATTGGGGGCTGCGCCGCACAACCGCAGGCGATGCGGTACCTTTGCCATCCAGCCGGGCCCGGACTGCGTATAGCGTTCTACTCAACCCTCTACCGGGCCAAGCGGCCCTTCTCCTATGCTTAATTCCTTGTTTCTGCTCGGTATTCCCAACGGCGGCGAGCTGCTGTTGATCGTTTTCGTGATTGTGCTACTGTTCGGGGCCAAGCGCATCCCGGAGCTGTTCAAAGGCCTGGGGTCGGGGGTGCGTGAATTTAAGGACGCGACCAAGGAAACCCCGCCCGCGTACCGCGACCAGGCGCCGTATCCGCAGGACAACAGCGGGCAGAACTATCCGCCCCAGGGGTATCCCCAGCAGCCCAACGGCTACCAGCCCCAGTATCCGCAGCAAGGCTACCCCCAGCAGGGCTATCCGCAGCAGGGCTATCCGCAGCAGGGCTACCCGCAGCAAAACGGCTACCCGCAGCAGCAAAACGGCTACCAGCAGCCGCCCAACGGCTACCAGCCCCAGTACCCGCAGCCCGACCAGCCCGGCTACCAGCAGCCTACCCCGCCGGCCCGCAACCCCAACGACCCCAGCCAGCAGCTGAGCTAGGGCCCCATGCCTGGTTATTCATTCGCTATAATCTTAATTAAAACCCATGCAACAGCCCCTTTTATTTCTCGGTGACATCGGCGGCTCCGAGCTGATCCTCATCATGGTCGTCATCCTCGTGTTCTTCGGGGCCAACAAAATCCCGGAACTAGCCCGGGGCTTGGGCAAGGGCATCCGCGAGTTTAAGGATGCCAGCAGCGAAATCCGCAACGAGTTCGAGCGCGCCGGCCAGCAGCCCCAGCCGCCGTACAACCCCAATCCGAACTACAACCCGAACCCCGGCTACAACCCCAACCCCGGCTACAACCCCAATTTCCCGCCGCAGAATGGGGCCCCGCACGACCCCTACGCCGCCCAGCCCGCCCAAGGCTACGAGCCGCACCCGGTAGCCGAGGCCCCCGCCGAGCAGCCCTACGTGGCCCCCGTGCTGCCGCCCAACCTGGCCCCCGAGGGCACCCAGCCCCGGCAGCCCTACAGCCCGCCCAGCGTTTAAGTACCCCTCAAATAATTGCGAGTAGTTTGAAGCGTTTCAGTTCTCTTTCGGCAATTCAGCGCGAGCTGACGGCGGGCACCACGTCCTGCCGTCAGCTCGTTGACTATTACCTCGGTAACATCGAGCGGCAGCAGCACCTCAACGCCTTCCTGGAAGTGTGGCCCGACGAGGCCCGCGCCCAAGCCGATGCCGTGGACGCCAAGCGCGCCGCCGGTACCGCCGGGCCCCTGGCCGGCATGGTCATTGGCCTGAAAGACGTGCTAGCTTACGCTGGCCATTCGCTGCAAAGTAGCAGCCGGATGCTCGACGGCTTCAAGTCGCTCTTCACTGGCACGGCCGTGCAGCGCCTGCTCGACGCCGACGCCATCCTCATCGGCCGCCAGAATTGCGACGAGTTCGCCATGGGCGGCTCCAACGAAAGCTCATACTTCGGCCCGGCCCGCAACGCCGCCGACCCCAACCGGGTGCCCGGCGGCTCGTCTGGCGGCTCGGCCGTGGCCGTGCAGGCCGATATGTGCTTGGCGTCCATCGGCTCCGATACCGGCGGCTCAGTGCGCCAGCCCGCAGCCTTTTGCGGCGTTATTGGTCTGAAACCTACCTACTCGCGCATTTCGCGCTACGGGCTGGTAGCCTTTGCCTCGTCGTTCGACCAGATAGGGCCCCTGACCCGCTCAGTGGAAGACGCCGCACTGCTGCTGGAGGTGATGGCGGGCCCCGACGGTATGGACAGCACCGCCAGCCAGCGCGAAGTGCCCGCCTATAGCCAGCTGCTGGCCCCAGCCGGCCACTACCGCATCGGCTACATCGCCGATGCCATCGATAACGAGGGTCTGAACCCCGAAATCAAAGCCGCCCTCGAAGGCCAACTGGACCGCCTGCGTGGCCTGGGCCACGTAGTGGAGCCGGTCGATTTCCATTACCTCGACGTGATGATTCCGACCTACTACATCCTCACCACGGCCGAAGCCAGCTCCAACCTCAGCCGTTTCGACGGCGTGAAGTACGGCTACCGGGCCCCCGACGTGACGGATTTGGAGTCGCTCTACAAGAAGAGCCGGTCGCAGGGCTTCGGCCCGGAGGTGCAGCGGCGCATTATCCTTGGCACGTTTGTGCTCAGCGCCAACTACTACGACGCCTACTACACCAAGGCCCAGCGCGTGCGCCGCCTCATCAAGGAAAAGACCGACGAATTGCTGCGCCAATACGACTTTCTGGTGCTGCCTACCACGCCCACCACGGCCTTCCGCATCGGCGAAAAGCAGGACCCGGTGAGCATGTACCTGGCCGATATTTTCACGGTGCAGGCCTCGCTGGCGGGCGTGCCGGCCATTTCGGTGCCCATGGGCGAAGATGCCGAAGGAATGCCGATGGGCCTGCAAGTGATGGCCGGGGCCTTCCGCGAAGCCGAGCTGCTGGCCTTTGCTACCGAGCTGGTGCCGGCCGAAGCCGAAGCGTAACCGCGCCGCTGGGTTTCCGTATTGACGAAGATTCCGGCCGGTAGCTGAACACGTTGTGTGTACCGGATGAAGTAATACTTTAGGAAAAACGCTGGGATTTACAGGGTTTTTCTATACCTTCGGCAATATGAAGCAAGGACGTACCCTGGCGTTTCGGCCCGGCCGCCTGTGGCGGCGGCTGGCGCTGGCCCTGCCTTTGGCCGCCCCCGTGGCCGCTGGGGCCCAGCAGCTACCGCCCCTCTCCGCCGATACCACGAAGGTGCCGGTGTTGCTGCTGCCCGACTCGCTGGCTATGCTGTCCGTCGTGCCCGTCGACTCGGTGCGGCTTGCCTGGCTGCAAACCCCGCCCACCGTGCGCGACCTCGTGGGCGACCGGATGAGCTGCATCGAAACCGATGCCCCGCACCAGTTCAACAACGCGGTGATGGCCTACATCACCCTGTTTACGGTGCGCAAGCGCGACTACACGCAGCGGGTGCTGGAGCGCGAAAACCTGTACTTCCCACTGTTCGAGAAATACCTGGCGCAGTACCACCTGCCTACCGATCTCAAGTACCTGGCCGTGGTGGAGTCGTCGCTGATTCCCACGGCCAAATCGCAGGTAGGGGCCACCGGGCTCTGGCAGTTCATGGGGCCTACAGCCGGCGACCTGCGCCTGCGCCGCGACGAGTGGGTGGACGAGCGCATGGCCCCCGAAAAAGCCACCGAAGCCGCCTGCAAGCACCTGCGCTACCTCTACGGCGTATTTCACGATTGGGAGCTGGTGCTGGCCGCCTACAACTGGGGCGCGGGCAACGTGCAGCGGGTGATGCGCCGCACCGGCAAAAAAACCTTCTGGGACCTGTACCCGAACTTGCCCGCCGAAACGCGCAACTACGTGCCCACCTTCACGGCCGTGATGTACAGCATGAAGTATGCCCAGCAGCACGGCCTGCACTCCGACAAGCTGGCCTACCAGCGCGCCGAGGCCCTGGATACGCTGGGCCTGCGCGGCCAGGCTTTCGACCTGCACCGCCTGAGCGTGGCCTGCGGCTATGCGGACTCAACCTACCTCATTCGCTACAACCCCGAGCTGTTCCGGGCCGGGCTGCCGGCCGGCTACCGGCCCTACGTGGTGCGCTACCCGGCCACGGCCCGTGCTGCTTTCGGCGGGGCCGACCGGGCCACGCTGCTGGCCTTTTGCCAGCCGCTGGCTGCGCTGCCCCAGCCACTAGCCTTCCTGCCGCCGCGCCTCGACGGCGTGGAGCCCTGGAACCGTCCCGCCCCGCTGCTGGCCGATGCGACTGCTGACGATAACGCCGTGCCGCGCGTCCGGCGGGTACGCCACGTGGTGCGCCGGGGCGAAACCGTGGCCGGCCTGGCCGAGCGGTTCGACGTGAGCCCCGCCCAATTCCGCCGCTGGAACGAGCTGACCAAGAAGCAGCTGCTGAAGCCAGGCCGCACCGTGGTGGTATTGGTGCCGCTGCCCGCCGCGCGGCCGCCGGTAGTGGTAGCGGCCGTCGCCGTGCCCGCCCCGCGCCCCGCCCGCGCCCTGCCCTCGGTGGAGCAAGTAGCAGCCCGCCAGGCCCTAGCCGCCGCTAATGCCCAGGAAGTGGCCCGCGTGGCCGCCGTGGCTGCGCAGGAGCAGCAGCAAGCCGTACGCCTGGCCAAGGTACGCCAGCGGCAGGAGGCTGTTCAGCATGCCCAGGCCCGGATTGCCGCTGTGCAGGCCGCCGCGTTGGCTAAAACCACGGCCGCGCTGGCCGGGCGCAAGCCCGCCGAGCCGGTGGTGCTAGCGTCCGCTTCGGTCGAAACTGCCGCTACTGAAACCCTCTTGGCTAATAACGAAGCGGCCCCTAGGGGCCCTGCGGAAGTAGCCGCAGTTCCCGCGCCCAAGCTGCGCCGGGCCCCGGCGGAGGCTGCCGCCCGGCCGCGGGACACGGCCGCCGAAGTGGAGCCAACGCCCACGGCTACTGCCAGCTACGTAGTGCGGCGGGGCGACAACCTGACCAAACTGGCCCAGGCGCGCGGCGTGAGCGTGGCCCAGCTCGTGGCCTGGAACCACCTCGACGCTGAAACCGTGGAAGCCGGCCAGCGCCTGCGCTTCGGGGCGCCGGCAGGGGCCCCGGCAAAGGCCGCGCCCGCGCCCCTCGCCGCAGTACCCAAGACGCATAGGGTGCAGCCCGGCGATACGCTCTACAACATTTCGCGCCGCTTTGGGGTGAGCGTGGCGGTGTTGCGGCGCCTCAACCACCTCACCTCCGACGACGTGAAGCTGGGGCAAAAGCTGCTAGTGCCACAGGGCTGACTTACTCGTCGCGACCCAAAAAATAGATGGGGTGAAGGGGTAATAGGGTTTTCTCCTCGTCGTTGAGCTTTTTATAAAACTCTTGCCACAGCGCCACAAAATCGTTGAGGTCAATTAGCCGGATATGCACGTCGGCTGACCGGGCGAACGACTCGGCGTCGCCGGTGAAGCGGCCAGAAGTTACAAAAAGGCCTACTTCACCTTCGCGGCTGATAATGCCCTTCAAACTACTGATGTCATCCACGGGCACGGCCGCCATCGGCTTGTGTTTGACCTGCACTTTGATTCTAGGTGCAGTGGTGCCCAGGGGGTCTTGGTAGGCCATTATATCAATGCCACCGTCTTTACCCCGGGGTGCTACGAATGGGGTGTAATAACCCATTGCCCGCAGTAAGGCCGCCACAAGGTCTTGAAACTCATAAGCGTTTTTGGCCGCAATAAACTCTGTGATGCCTACCAGAGCTTCGTCCTCCAAGTCTGTCAGGCTTTTTTTGAATTGCTCAGCCGCCACGGTAGGGATTTCTTCCGTTGCCTTGCCGGGTTTATTATCAGCCGCCCATTTACGGTACGCGGCGGTTGCGGCATTGAACAGCTTAATCGGGCCTTGCTGCATAGCTTTCTCGCCCTCGGTCGTCAGGTACCAAGCGCCCTTGTTTTTGCGCAAAAAACCTGCTTTCACGCTATCAACCGAGTAGAAAGAGAAAATAGCTTCCCAGCGCAGATAACCGGTCTTAGCGGAAACTTCGGTTTCCCAGTCCGAAAAATTCAGGCGGTTGCGCAAGCGCTCACGCACCTCGCGCCCAGCCAATTCACCCCCGGCTTCCTTAAGAACTTTAAAGCTTTCATAAATTACCTTGACAGCTGTTTGCTTTGATTTAGCCATCTGAGAAACGTCGTCCGAATGATTCATGAAGCCGTGGGTATGAGCGAACAAGGAAAACCAAAGCTACTTTCGTTATCCGATTCGCTCCAACCCATGCTGAAAATCAACAAGCAGGATGCCCTCAACTACCACTCGCAGAGCCCCGCGGGCAAAATTGAGGTGGTGCCCACCAAGCCCGTTAGCACCCAGCTCGATTTGGCACTGGCCTACTCGCCGGGCGTAGCCGAGCCCTGCCTGGCCATCGCCGCCAACCCCGACGACGTGTACAAGTACACGGCCAAGGGTAACCTAGTGGCCGTCATCAGCAACGGCACGGCGGTGCTGGGGCTGGGCAACATCGGGCCCGCCGCCAGCAAGCCGGTGATGGAGGGCAAGGGCGTGCTGTTCAAGAAGTTTGCCGGCCTGGATTGTTTTGATATTGAGATTGACGCCACCGACCCCGACGAGTTCATCCGCATCGTGAAGGCGCTGGAGCCCACCTTCGGCGGCATCAACCTGGAGGATATTAAGGCCCCCGAGTGCTTCCAGATTGAGACGGCCCTGCGCGAGCAGATGAACATCCCGCTGATGCACGACGACCAGCACGGCACGGCCATCATCACGGCGGCGGCGCTGCTGAACGCGCTGGCGCTGGTGGGCAAAAAGATTGACGAAATCCAGCTGGTGGTGAGCGGGGCGGGGGCGGCGGCCGTGTCGTGTCTGCGCCTGTACCTGGCCCTGGGCCTGAAAAAGGAGAACGTAGTGGTGTTCGACAAGGACGGCCTCATCCACGTAGGGCGCACCAACCTGGCGCCCATCCAGATGCAGTTCGCCACCACGCGCCGGCTCAACAACCTGGGCGAGGCCCTGGTGGGGGCCGATATGTTCCTGGGCCTGTCGGCGGCCAACGTGCTGCCGGCTGAGTACCTGCTCGCAATGGCCGCCGACCCCATCGTGTTTGCCCTGGCCAACCCCAACCCGGAAATCGAGTACGACCTGGCCATGGGCACCCGGCCCGACCTCATCATGGCCACCGGCCGGAGCGACCACCCCAACCAGGTGAACAACGTGCTCGGCTTCCCCTACATTTTCCGGGGGGCGATGGACGTGCGGGCCACCGAAATCAACGAAGCCATGAAGCTGGCCGCCGTGCACGCCTTGGCCGAGCTGAGCCGCGAGCCCGTGCCCGACATGGTGAACCGCGCCTACGGCGACAACACGCTGGCCTTCGGCCGCAGCTACCTCATTCCCAAGCCGCTGGACCCGCGCCTCATCACCACCGTGAGCCCGGCGGTGGCGCGGGCAGCGATGGAAAGCGGGGTGGCCCGCCTGCCCATTACCGACTGGGTGGCCTACGGCGAGCAGCTCCACGCCCGCCTCGGCGGCAACCAGAAGCTGATGAACCGCATCACGAGCGCCGCCAAGTCGGGGCCCAAGCGGGTGGTGTTTGCCGAAGGCGACAACTACAAAGTGCTGAAGGCGGCCCAGATTTTGCGCGACGAAGGCATTGCCCGGCCCATCGTGCTGGGCCCCCAGGAGAAGATTGAGGAAATTGCCCGCGCCAACAACATCGACCTGGAGGGCTGCGAAATCGTCAACATTCTTAAAGAGGATGAGCGCCGCGCTGAGTTTGCCCAGCTGCTGTACCAGAAGCGCCAGCGCCGCGGCATGACGCTCTACGAAGGCCGCCGCCTGATGCGTGAGCGCAACTACTACGCCGCCATGATGGTAGAAACCGGCCTGGCCGATGCCTGCATCACCGGCCTCACCAAGGACTACGGCAAGAGCATCATCCCGGCCCTGCAAGTCATTGGCACCGAGGACGGGGTGAAGCGCGTGTCGTCGATGTACATCATTCAGCACAAGCGGGGGCCCTATTTCTTCGCCGATACCACGGTGAACATCGACCCCACCGCCGAGCAAATGGTGGAGATAATTGGCCTCACGGCCCGGGCCGTGCGCTTCTTCGACAACGAGCCGCGCATCGCCGTCGTCTCCTACTCCAACTTCGGCTCGAACGCCGGGGCCCTGCCCGAAAAAACCCGCCGCGCCACCGAGCTGGCCAAAGCCCGCTACCCCGACCTGCTCCTCGACGGCGAGATGCAGGCCAACGTGGCCCTGAGCCCGGGCTTGCTACAGGAGCACTACAGCTTCAGCCCGCTGGCCGAAAAAGGCGCCAACACCCTTGTGTTCCCCAACGTGGAATCGGGCAACATCGCCTACAAAGTGCTCCAGGAAATCGGTGGCGCCGAACTCATCGGCCCGGTGCTGATGGGGATGCGCAAGCCGGTGCACATCCTCCAGCTGGGCGCCTCGGTGCGCGACATTGTGAACATCGCCGCCATTGCCGTGGTCGATGCGCAGTCGAGCGGTAAGGGCATGTAGGTAGGGCCCCGGGGCTATATCCAGGAAAGGGTAAAAACAATCCTGGATATAGCCATATCCTGTTTATTTTGCGGTATGAAAAAGATTATCCTCCGCACCCTGGCTGCGCTGTTGCTGGTGCTGATTGTGTTGGTCATCAACACCATTTGGTTCAAGCCCTTTTTCATTCGGGCCTTTTATGAGCGGGTGTTCGCGCAGATTGCCTTCGACTCGCCCGAGTTGTTGTCGCGGCTGCGGCTAGTGGAAGGCGTGGGCATTCAGGGCCACAACCGCAAGCTGGACGATGCCTCGGAGGCCGAAACTACCCGGCAGCTGGCCCGCCTGCGCGACGACCTAACTACCCTGCACCGCTACGACACCACCGGGATGCGCGGCCAGGACCGCCTCAATTACCGGGTGCTTGATTGGTACATGACCAACGCGGCGGACGGTGCGGCTTTCCGCTACGACAATTACCCCGTCAGCCAAATGTTCGGGGTGCAGAACGAGTTTCCCGGCTTCATGGCCAACGTGCACCAGGTGCACAACCGCCGCGATGCCGACTACTACAACGAGCGGCTGGCGGCGGTGAAAGTGAAATTTGCGCAGGTGCTGGAGGGCCTGAAAGTACGGGAGCAGCACGGCGTGGTACCGCCTACGTTCGTCATTGACAAGGTATTAGCCGAGATGTCGGGCCTCGTGGCGCAGCCGCCCGCGCAAAGCATCCTGTACACCTCCTTTGCGGAAAAGCTCAAAAAGGCCGACGGGCTGGATGCGGCGGCCCAAACCGAACTGCTGGCTGAAACCCAGCGTCAGATTACGGGTAGCGTGTACCCGGCCTACCGGCAGCTGATAGCCTACTTCGCGGCCCTGCGCCCGCGCTCTACCACTGACGCGGGGGTGTGGAAATTTCCCGACGGCAAGGCGTACTACGCTTACTGCCTGCGCAGCAACACCACGACCAATCTCAGCGCCGCCCAGATTCACGCCATCGGCCTGAGCGAAGTGGCGCGCATCACGGCCGAAATGCGGGCCATTCTGCAAGCCCAAAAGGTGCCCGGGGCCGACAGCGTGGGCCCCACCCTGGCCCGCCTCGGCGAAGAGCCGCGCTTCCTGTACCCCGACACCGACGCGGGCCGGGCACAGATTCTGGCCGATTACCAAACCATCCTCACCGAAGTAGACGGGGGCCTGAGCGGCGCCTTCCGCACCCGGCCCAAGGCCAAGTTGGACGTGCGCCGCGTGCCGGTGTTCAAGGAAAAAACGTCGGCCGGGGCGTACTACGAGCCGGGGGCCCTCGACGGCTCGCGCCCCGGTACGTTCTACGCCAACCTTTACGATGTGAAGGCCACCCCCAAGTTTGGCATGCGCACGCTGGCCTACCACGAAGGCATTCCGGGCCACCACTTCCAAATCGGTGTGGCGCAGGAGTTGAAGGGGCTGCCTACATTTCGCACCCTGGTGCCCTTCACCGCTTATGTCGAAGGCTGGGCCCTCTACGCCGAGCGGCTGGCTGCGGAGCTGGGCTTTGAGAAAGACCCATATGACCGGCTGGGTGGTCTGCGCGCCGAGCTGTTCCGGGCCACTCGCCTGGTAGTCGACACGGGTCTCCACGACCAGCGCTGGACGCGCGAGCAGGCCATTCGGTACATGCGCCAGACCACGGGCATGGCCGTCTCCGACGTGGAGGCCGAAGTGGAGCGCTACATCGTGATGCCCGGCCAGGCCTGCGCCTACAAAATGGGGATGCTGAAGATTCTGGAGCTGCGCGAGCGCGCCAAGCAGCAGCTGGGGCCCAAATTCGACCTGCGCGACTTCCACGACGTGGTGCTGAAAAACGGGGCCCTGCCGCTGGAAATCCTGGAGCAAGTCGTGAACGACTACATCGCCGCCAAGAAGGTGGCCTGACCGGCGGCGTCGGACTCATCGGCCCGGTGCTGATGGGCCTGCGCAAGTCGTTTAGGATTGACAAAGCCAACAACGCCACCGTCACCAAGTCCGTTAAAGCCATTGTATTTGCATCGGTAAAAACGAAGGACCGAACCTCTGGCCCCGGCCCTTTGCCAACTACCGGAGTAAGAAAGCGAGCAGCAAAGCCCAGAGGGCTTTACCTATCCCACTCGCAAACCCCAATAAGACGCTTTTTTCAACATCCCATTTGACTCGAAGTAAGGAGGTTGCACTAAAACCCCCGCACTTCTGAAACCCCGGCGTATCCTAACGTTGGGGTTTCTCTTTTCAGAGGAACCCATAGGCTGGGGGACAAACCAAACGCGCTTGCGGCAAAGGTGGCCGGGCGGCTGGCTGCCGAACAAGGGCCCCGGGTTCGTGCACCGCTGGTTTGGCCGCCGCCGCCGCCGGAGCTACTCGAAGCAGCGGTTTGGCAGTTTCTGGCCGGAACCGGTGGGTGGTTGGACGAGGCCGGCGCGGGCTGCCCTGCGCCGGGGCCCCACGCATCGGACTTTCGCATGAAAGTTTAGTAAATTTGGACAGTAAAAACCCCCTCGCGGGGCCTTCCTTTCCAAATTACGGTTTTTATGATTGCTTACCTCGACGGCAAGCTGGCCTACAAAGACGCCACGCAGGCCATCATGGACCTGGGCGGCGTGGGCTACGAAGTCCGGATTTCGCTGGCCACGTTTTCGAAGCTGCCGGCCGAAGGGGCCCCGGCCAAGATTTACACCTACCAGCACATCAAGGAAGACGGCCAAACGCTGTACGGCTTCCTCGACCCGGCCGAAAAGGCGCTGTTCATGCTCCTGATTTCGGTGTCGGGCATCGGGCCGGGTACGGGCATTGTGATGGTGAGCAGTATGAGCGTGGGTGAAATCCGCGAGGCCATCGTGCACGAAGACGTGCAGACCATCCAGAGCATCAAGGGCGTGGGGCCCAAAACGGCCCAGCGCGTCATCCTGGAGCTAAAGGACAAGCTGCGCAAAGACGAGCTGCTGGCCAAGGCCGGCGTGGACACCGTGCCGCTGGCCCGCCAGCACAATACCCAGCGCGCCGAAGCGTTGCAGGCCCTGGTAACCCTGGGCTTTGCCCGGGCTACTGCCGAGAAGAACCTGGACCAAATTGCCCAAAAGCACGGCCCCGGCCTGACGGTGGAGGAAATGATTAAGTTTGCTTTGAAGTCGCACTAGGCCTTGGCGGGAAGTATTTGGCGGGGCCCCGCCAAAGCAACCCTCTCGGCCGGCGAGGTGCTCGTTGGATAATTACTCTTGTGCGCGCTGGGGTTGCGGGGGCCGTTTTGGCGGGCCCGGGCCCCCGGCGCGCGGCCGCTGCCCAACCTTTATTCTGCTTGAAACCCGGTCGTAAATTACTCTCTCCGTCGGTAGTTGTGATGGCGTCGTTGCTGGCGTGGTGGGCCCAGGCCGGCCCGCTGGCGCGGCGCCCTGCCCACGCGTGGCCCTTGGCTTCCAGCGCCTTGGCGGTGGCCGATGCCGCTCGCTACGCGCCGGCCGATACCGTGTACAAGCCCAGCCGCCGGCCGCGGGTGGGGGCGCGCGACCGGCCGGGCAGCCCCCTGGGCCAGCAGCGGCGCGAGTCGCCGCTGGTGCTGCCCCTGCCCCCCAACGTGAAGCTGAAGGTGGCCGTGGACGACAGCCTGCGCAACTTCGACGTGCAGGAAAAAGTGGGCGAGGCCATTGACTACCGCGACCCGAGCCGGCTCACGTACAAAGAATACGAACAGTTTCAGCAGCGCCAGGCCATCCGCAACTACTACCGCGAGCGGGCCCGGGGCGGCATCACGGGGCCGGCCGTGGCGGCGGGTACGCCGCAGGCCCAGCGCCTAATTCCGAAGATTGACCTGGGGCCCGTAGGCGACCGGATTTTTGGCGGGCGCTACGTGGATATCCGGCCGGCGGGCGCGGTCAGCATCAAGGCGGGGGCAAAGTTCAACGTGAACGAAAACCCGGCCCTGACCCTGCGCCAGCAGCGGGTGGGCGACTTCATCTTCGACCAGAGCATGAACATCAACCTGACCGGGCAGGTCGGGACGAAGCTCAAACTGGCGTTCAACTACGATACCAAGGCCTCGTTCGACTTCGACAACCAGATGAAGTTCGACTACTCGGGGCAGGAAACCGACATCATCCGCAAAATTGACCTGGGCAACGTGAGCCTGCCGCTGGGCAACTCGCTGGTGCAGGGCGGCCAAAACCTGTTCGGGGCCAAGGCCCAGCTGCAATTTGGGCGGCTGGGCGTGACGGCCGTGGCCGCCACCGTGCGCGGCACCGCCGACGAGGTGCGGGTGCAGAACGGAGCCCAGAGCCGGCAGTTCGAGCTGAAGGCCAGCCAGTACGAGAAGGACAAGCACTTTTTCCTGTCGCACTACTTCCGCGAGCGCTACGACCAGGCCCTGCGCAACCTGCCCACCATCCAGAGCGGCGTGCAGGTGACGCAGCTGGAAGTGTACGTGACCAACGACAACCGCACCACCGCCAGCCTGCGCAACGTGGTGGCCCTGATGGATATTGCCGAGCCGCTGCGCTTCTACCGCCAGCGGTTCCTTGACCCCAGCCGCAACGCCACGGGGCGCACGCCAGCCGAAAACAAGGCCAACCTGGAGTACGCCGCCCTGGTGAGCGGCGGGGCCCAGGCCCGCAACGACCTCACGGCCGACTCGTACCTGGCCGGCCTGGGCCTGGCCAAAAACCTGGATTACGAGCGGGTGCGGGCCCGCAAGCTCGACCCCAACGAGTACACCTTCAACGCCGAGCTGGGCTACGTGTCGCTGAACACGACCCTGCTGCCCGACCAGGCCCTGGGCGTGAGCTACTCCTACATCTACAACGGGCGCACCTACAAGGTGGGCGAAACCGTGCAGGACTACGGCACGGTGAGCGCCGACCAGGTGATTTTCCTCAAGCTGCTGCGCGCCACCAACCCCGGCATCGGCACGCTGCCCACGGCCCGGCCCGACCCGCTGGTGCCCCCGGGGCCCCCCACGCGCAACACGCCGACCTGGGACCTAATGATGAAAAACGTGTATTCGCTGAATACCACGCAGCTCAACCGCGATAATTTCCAGCTCCAGATTATTTACAAAGACGACGTGACGGGCGTCGACCTGATTTCGCTCAAGGAAGGGGCGAAGATTCAGAACACCCCCCTGATTCAGGTGCTGGGCTTGGACCGGGTGAACCCCAACAACGACCGCAACCCGGACGGCAACTTCGACTTTTTCCCGGGCGTCACCGTCAACCCCGAGCTGGGCCGCATCATTTTCCCCAGCGTGCAGCCCTTCGGCGACTACCTGCGGGCGCAGTTCGATACCACCGGCGTGACCCCGGGCGCGAACGCGGCCAACGAGCGCGCGCTGCTCCAGAAATACGTGTACAACGAGCTGTACACCCAAACCCAGAGCGATGCCCAGCAGCGCCAGGAAAAGGACAAGTTTTACCTGCGCGGCCGCTACCAGGGCACCACCACCGACGAGATTAGTCTGCCGGGTATTGGCGTGGCGCAGGGCTCGGTGCGGGTATTTTCGGGCTCGACGCTGCTCACGGAAGGCACCGATTACCAGGTGTTTTACGACCAGGCGAAGGTGAAAATCCTGAACCCGTCGTACCTGGCCTCGGCCAACGAGCTGCGCATCACCTTCGAGAAAAACGCCTTGGTGCAGGTGCAGCCGCGCCGCCTGGTGGGCACGCGCTTCGACTACCGCATGAACCGGGACGTGACGCTGGGCGGCACGGCGTTGTACTTGCTCGAAAACCAGGCCCCCGGCATCAACCGCGTGAACATCGGCGACGAGCCGGCCAACAACAGCATCGTGGGCGTCGATGGCAGCATCCGCAAGGACAGCCGGGTGCTGACCAAGCTGCTCGACCGGCTGCCGTTTTACTCGACCAAGGAGATTTCGACCTTTGCCTTCAGCGGCGAGTTTGCCAAGCTGCTGGCCGGCAAGTCGCAGCTGGGCAGCGGCGAGAACGGCACCAGCTACGTCGACGACTTTGAGAACGCCCGCACGCCCTACACCCTGGGGGGCCTCACGGCCATTCCGGCCTGGCGCCTGGCCACCACGCCGGCCACCATCTCGCGGGCCACCGACCTAAGCGTGAACTACCAGCGCGCCAAGCTAGCTTGGTACACCGTGGACCAGACCTACTACACCGGGGGCCCCAGCGTGCCGGCCAACATCGCCGGCGACTTATCGCTCAGTAACCACTATACCCGCGGCATTCCGCGCAACGAGGTGTTCCCGAACAAGGACCTGGGCGCCACCGGCAACGGCTACGAGTACACCTTCGACATGGCCTACTTCCCCGGCGAGCGGGGGCCCTACAACTACACGCCCAACATCCAGACCGACGGCCAGCACTTCGCCGACAATACCGGGGCCAACCTGCCTGAAAACCGCTTCGGCGGTATTTCGCGGGGCATTACGTTCGACACCGACTTCGACAACGCCAACATCGAATACCTGGAGTTCTGGATGCTGGACCCGTTTCTGCCCGGCACCAACGGTAAGGTGAACGACTCCAGCAACCCGCCCACTAACAATACCAGCGGCGGCCGGCTGGTCATCAACCTCGGCAATGTGAGCGAAGATTTGCTGCGCGACAGCAACCAGCACGAGTTTGAGAACGGCCTGCCCACGCCCGACCTGACGGACACGACCGGCCTGGCCCGGCGCACCATCTGGGGCCGGGTGGGCAAGGTGCCGTTCCTGACCGATGCGTTTTCGGCCGCGCCGGGGGCCCGGGCTGTGCAGGACGTGGGCCTCGATGGGCTGAACGACGTGGCCGAGCAGGCCCTCGTGGCGCAGGCGGGCAGCAATATTGCGGGCATTTACAGCTCGTTTGCCGACCCGGCCGCCGACGACTTCCGCTACCACCTCGACGGCTTTTACGACGCCAACAACGTCAAAATCCTGGGCCGCTACAAGAACTACAACGGCTACGAGGGCAACTCGCCCGAGGGCAGCCAGGCCACGTCCACGGCCTACCCCGATAAGGAGGACCTGAACCGTGACAACGTGATTCAGGACGTGGAGCAGTACCACGAGTACAGCATTCCGCTGGGGCCCAATGGCAGCACCACCGCCCTGAACGTGGGCCAGAACTACATCATCGACAAGGTGACGACGCCGCCCATTACCGGCAGCGGCGGCGAGTCGGTAACGTGGTACCAGTTCCGCATCCCCATCCGCGACCCCAACCAGCGCATTGTAATGAACGGCGCGACCAGCACCACGGATTTCGGCTACAAGTCCATCCGCTTCATCCGCATGTACATGACCGGCTGGCAGCAGCCGGTGGTGCTGCGCCTGGTGCAGCCGCAGTTCGTGGCCAACCAGTGGCGCCGCTACAACTACCCCATCGCGCAGGCCCAGAGCAACTTGCCGGTCAACATCACTACCGACGCGCGGGCCTTCAGCATCTCCACGGTGAGCGTGGAGGAAAACGGGCAGTCGGCCACGCCCGGCGCCATTCCGTACGTGACGCCGCCCAACATCATCCGCGACACCGAGTACGGCAGCTCGGCCGTGGCGCGGGTGCAGAACGAGCAGAGCCTGCGCCTGTCGGTGACGGGCCTCAGCGACGGCTACGCCAAAGCGGCCTACAAAAACCTGACCGTGAACATGCTGCGCTATAAGCGCCTGCGCATGTACCTGCACGCTGACTCCGACGACCCGAACATTAAAGACGGTGACGTGCGCGGTTTCGTGCGCATCGGCACCGACTACACCCAGAACTACTACGAGTACTCAGTGCCGCTGGTGGTGACCCGGGCCGGCCAAACTACGCAGTCCGACGTGTGGCCCGTGGCCAACAATATCGACGTGGCGTTTCAGGACTTCATCGATGCCAAGTCGCTGCGCAACAAGCAGTCGCCGCCCAATTACCTGGTACCCTTCACCGTGACGCTGCCCAGCGGGGCTACCGTGACGGTGGTGGGCAACCCCGACTTTTCGACCGTGCAGGGCTGCATGATTGGCATTCTGAACCCGACCTCGGCCGATGTGGGCGCTAAGAGCGTGAGCATGTGGGCCGATGAGTTGCGGGTGTACGACTTTGAGCAGCAGGCCGGCTACGCCGCCAACGCCCGGATGAACGTGAAGCTGGCCGACCTGGCCACCGTGACGGCCACCGGCAGCTTCACCAGCATCGGCTTCGGCGGCTTGCAGGACAAGGTGCAGCAACGCTCGCTCGACGACGTGCTGCGCGGCGACCTGAACGCCGTGGTGGCCGCCGACAAGCTGCTGCCCGCCCAGCTGCACCTGCGCGTGCCGGTGCTGCTGCAAGTAGGCGCCGAGCGCCGGGCCCCCGAGTACGACCCCCTCGACCCCGACACCAAGCTGCGCCAGAGCCTGGAGAAATTTACCGATGCCAACGCCCGCGCCGATTACAGCAAGAAGGTGATTGACATGACCACCACCCGCAGCCTCTCGCTGCTGAACGTGCGCAAGGAGCGGGTGGTGGCCGCCCCGCCCATCGGCGGGGGCCCCGCCGCGCCGCCGCGCCAGCCCAAGCCCTGGGACATTGAGAACATTGCCCTCAGCTACTCCATCGCCGAGCGCCAGCACTCCGACGTGCGCACCGCCAGCGACTACTCCCGCTCGTTTCAGGCGGCGGCGGCCTACACCTTCCAAACCACGCCCAAAAACTACATGCCCTTCGCTCAGGTAAAGGTCCTGAGCAACCCCTACCTGAAGTTCTTGCAGCAGGTGAACTTCACGCCGCTGCCCTCGCGCTTCGCCTTCCGCATCGACCTGGACCGGCGCTACAACGAGCGGTTTTTGCAGCGCGTGGTGAACCCCGGCGAGGTGCCCAGCACGTTCGGCATCCCCGGCGTGTACCAGAAGTCGTTCTACATCAACCGTATCTACGACCTGAGCTGGGCCCTGACCAAGGCCCTGACCATCGACTACACCGCCACCAACCGCGGCGTGATTGACGAGGGCGTGGGCCGTTCCATCGGCACCAGCCAGGAGGCCCTCAACAACCGCACGCTCATCCGCCAAAACCTGCTGACCGGGGGCCGCACCACCAACTTCTTCCAGAAAATCGCGGCCACCTACCGCCTGCCGCTCGACAAGTTTCCGCTCACCGACTGGCTGAGTTCTGACGTGCGCTACGCGGCCAACTACACCTGGCAGGCGGCCTCCACGGCCCTGCGTTCGCCCAATCCGAAACTTTTATCGAACGGCACCGCCGACCCCACCGACACGACCACCGTGGCCCTGGCGCTGGGCAACACTATCCAGAACAACGCCGAAATCAGCGCCAACGGCCGCATCGATTTGGTAAAGCTCTACAACAAGGTGCGGTTCCTGAATATCATTAACAACGCCCCGCCGCCGGCCCCGCGCCCCGCGCCGCCCGCCCCCGGGGCCCCCGACGCCGCTGGCACCCGCCCTAAGCCCGACGCCGCCGCCCCCCGCGACACCACCCCCGTGCTGGTGCGGGCCGTGAAGGCCGTGCTGCGCTCGCTGATGACGGCCCGCTCGCTCAACTTCACCTACGCCCGCTCCAGCGGCACGCTGCTACCCGGCTACCTGCCCGGCACCACGGCCTTCGGCCTCACCGACTACCGGAAATCCGGTATCTTGGCTCCGGGCATCCCGTTCGTCATCGGCAAGCAGTACGACCTGCGCGACCTCTACGACTACGCCAACCGCAACGGCTGGTACACCGGCAGCAGCGAGTACCTGAACACCCCGTTTAGCAGCCTGCTGACCGAAAACCTGACCCTGCGTACCACCCTGGAGCCGTTCCGCGACTTCCTCATCCAGGTGGATGCGCGCCGGCAGAAGGTACAAAATAGCGAAGCCTACTACCGCAACCAGCTTGATACGCTGAGCCTGCTGGCCGCCCGCGATCCGGCGGGCAACAAGATTCTGGACCCGAAGCTAGCCCAGTCCCTCACGTCGGGCTCGTTCAGTACCAGCACCATCACTATCAACACGCTGTTCAACGACCTGAGCGCCAACGGGGAGGTGTCCAAAGCTTTTGCGCGGTTCGTAGACAACCGTGGCCCCATCCAGGCCCGGCTGCAAGCGGCGGCCGATGCGCAGAACACGGGCCTGAACACGCCGCTGAGGGCCTATAGCTACAACTCGCAAGACGTGCTCATCCCGGCCTTTATCGACGCCTACCACGGCCGGTCGTCGAACAGCTACCAGGCCAAGAAATTCAACCTCTTTGACCAACTGCCCCTGCCCAACTGGAACATTGGCTACAACGGCCTCTCGCAGCTGCCGTTTTTCCGCGACTACTTCGCCTCCTTTACCCTCAACCACGCCTATAATTCGAGCTACAACGTGGGCTCTTACACGTCCTCCACACTCTACACCAACAACGACCTGGACTTCCCTAACCGCGCTAGCGCCACCGGGCAGTACATCCCGTACTACGTCATCGGGCAGGTGAGCATCGTGGAGCACCTGGCCCCGCTGATTGGGGTGAACTTCCAGACCCTGAACAAGGTAACCGGCCGCGTGGAGTACCGCACCGACCGCCTGCTGAGCCTGAACACCACCAACGCCCAGGTGACGGAGCTGCACACCACGGCCCTGGTAATAGGATTCGGCTACGTTACCGCCGGCCTGAAGCTGCCCTTCCGGGTGGGCGGCGAGCAGCGGGTGCTGAAAAACACGCTCAACGTGAAGCTCGACCTGAGCATCAACGACAACACCACCATTCAGCGCAGCATCGTGAATAACGTGGACCCCGCCAACGCCACCCTGCTCACCCCCGCCAGCGTAGGCACGCCCAGCAGCCAGATTGTGAACGGCGCGCGCACGTTCCAGCTGCGCCCCACCGTCGATTACCTGCTCAACACCCGCCTCAACCTCCAGTTCTACTACACCCAAACCATCACCACGCCCCGCGTCAGCAATGCCTTCCGCAACGCCACTACAGAAGGCGGCCTACTGCTGCGCTACAGTCTGACGCAGTGATGATTATGAATTATGGGTTATGAATTATGAGTTGATTGTAGTTAAAATGAGGGCGGAAGACGGGCGGGCTACGCCTGCCGGCTCTACTTTTGAGAGCAGATTGCGTGCTTACTGCTGCAAAGCCCCGGGGCCCATCGCTCCAACTCATAATTCATAACTCACAATTCATACCTAAAGATGACCCTGCCCACCACCCTGCACTACACCAAAGACCACGAATGGATTCGCGTGGAAGGCGACGTGGCCATCGTTGGCATCACCGACCACGCACAGCGCGAGCTGGGCGACATCGTGTACGTCGACATTGACACCGTTGACAAGGACGTGGCCCAGCACGATGTGTTCGGCACCGTGGAAGCCGTGAAAACGGTGTCCGACCTGTTCAGCCCCATCACCGGCACCGTGCTGGAGGTGAACTCCAAGCTGGCCGACGCCCCCGAGACCGTGAACTCGGACCCCTACGGCGACGGCTGGATGGTGAAAATCGCCATTGCCAACCCCGCCGAGCTCGAAGGCCTGCTCAGCGCCGAGGCCTACGGCGAGCTGGTGGGCGCTTAGGGCCCCCCAGTCCCTCCGCTACTGATGCCGACTCCGTTGCCGCCGGCCCGCCGGCCCTACGCCGCGCTGCCCTTGCTGTGGGCCGCGTTCATGCTGCTGCTCACCCTCACGCCGGCCCGCGATATGCCCGTTACGCCCGTCTGGGAGCTGCTTTCCTTCGACACAGCCGCCCACGCGGGCGTGTTTGGGGTGCTGGCCGCCCTCAGCTGGTTTTCGCTGCGGCGGCAGCGCCGCTGGCCGGTGCTGGCCCAGCAGGCCACCGCGGTGGTACTGGCCGGCTGCGTCGCCTTCGGGGCCCTCATCGAAGTGCTGCAATACCTCATGGCCCAGGGCCGCCACGCCGAATGGTCGGACCTGCTCGGCGACAGCATCGGGGCCCTGCTGGCCCTGGTGCTGGCCGCCGTGCTGGCCCGTCGCCGCCCGGTCGCCGCCTGGGTATAGCCGGTTTAGGCAAGTCCCAACTGTAGAACGGAATGGTACTCCGTTCTGCGTTCGCTCGGAAGTGGAGTGCCACTCCGTTCTGCAATTGCTCAACACGAATCAGGAAGGATTCTGGGTAATAACGCAAAAAGCCCCTCTGCTAATGGCAGAGGGGCTTTTTGCGTTTAGCGCGAAGGCGGGCGGGTTATTTGCCGGCTTCGGTGTTGGCTTTTACTGAGAGCATGATTTGTTTGGCTACGGGCTCCCACTCGGGCTTCTGGCGGTCGGCGCAGTTGAAGGTGCAGATCATTAGCTTGCCCTGCACGTCGGTGAAGAACACCAGTGTGTACACCTGGTGGCCCATTTCGGGCTTCATGAACTCGAGGTAGCCCACCTTGTGGTTGTTGATGTTTTTTACGCCGTCGCCGAACCAGGTAGCGTCTTTGTACTGCTTGTGGTAGGTTTTGGCAAACGTGGCTGCGTACACGTCCACCATGTCCTGGTCCGCCTCGTTGTCGGAGTAGTTGAAGGCCAGGCTCACCAGGTTGTTGTTGGTGAAAATGACGCTGGGGCGGCTCTGCGCCTTGGCGTAGTTAAAGTCCATTTGCTGCTCGCTCATCACCTCGAAGCCCTTGGGGATGAGGATTTCCACCCGTTCGCTGAGCACGTGTTTTTTTATCAACTCGATTTCGGACGCGGGCCGGGCCGCCATCAAAAAGAGGCCCAGGAAGCAGAGTAAAAGTGTGGATTTCATGGGACTGGGGGTTCGGGTGGAGTTACGGAGGGGAGCGGGCGGGGATGAAATATAAAAGCCCTTGCGTAAAATTACCAAATCCTGGTAAAACAAAAAATGCCCGATTTGCCCGCCCCGCCCCGGGGGTCCAAAAACCGCTTACCCGCACAGTGCAAGCTATTTAACTAAATATGGCCAATTTGCTTGAATAAAGCCTATTACGTTTTAAATCATCATTTAAAAGCAACAATAAACAACGGTTTATTGCCAGTGATTAATATGTTGAATATGCATTATTTACCTTGAATAATGCAAGTATATTTTTACGATTTAACAATCGCTTAACCGACTTCGGCGTCGGCCGGTGCGGGCCTAGAGAATGTTGTTCAATTGTTCCTTTATTTTCTCCAATTCTTCCTTCATGCCCACTACCAGGTGCTGCACGGTGGCGTCGTTGGCCTTTGAGCCGATGGTGTTGATTTCGCGGCCGATTTCCTGGGCCAGGAAGGCGAGCTTTTTGCCCACGGCCTCGTCGGGCTGGTGGGCGGCCTGCTCGAAGTAGGCGAGGTGGGCAGCGAGGCGCACCTTCTCCTCGGCAATGTCGAGCTTCTCTATATAGTACAGCACCTCCTGCTCGAAGCGGGTGGCGTTGAACTGCTCGTGGCTGGTGAGTTCGGCCAGGTGGCCCTGCAAGCGCTGGCGCACGTGGGCAATGCGGGCGGGGTCGTGCAGCTCAACGGCGGCCAGTTGCTGGCGGATGGTGGCCACGTAGCCCAGAATCTCGGCCGTGAGCGTGGCGCCCTCGTCGCGCCGGAACTGCTGGAGGGCCCCCAGGGCCTCGTGCAGCAGCGGCTGGAGCTCGGCCCACGGCACGTCGTCGGCCACGGGTTCGGCGTCGCGGGCGTCGGCGGCGCTGGGCACCACGCCGGGCAGGCGCAGGGCGGCGAGCAGGGTCTCCTCGCCGGCGCGCAGGCCCAGGCCCTCGGCCACGGCGCGCAGCTCGTGGAAGGCGGCCACCAGGGCTTCCTTGTTAAGCGTGGCGGCGGCGCGGGCGGCGGTGGGCCGCACGAAGTCGAGGGCGAGGTTGACCTTGCCGCGGAGCAGTTCCTTGGTGATGGTGTTGCGGATTTCGAGCTCGTGCGGCAGCAGGAAGCGCGGCAGGCGCAGGGTGAGGTCGAGGGTTTTGGAGTTGAGCGATTTGAGCTCAACGGTGGCGGCGTAGGCGTCGGTTTCGCGGTGGGCCTGGCCGTAGCCGGTCATGGAAATAAGCATGGGGAGGGGTGCAGTGCGGGTGGGCCGGGGCCCCGGGGGCCGGCGGGTGGGCCGCAAAGATCGGTACGGCTGGGGCCCCGGCGGCGACCCAGTAGGGCCCCGGCCAATGTTACCATTAGATGAAGGCTATGTTAATAACACAACGATTAAGCAACATGGATTCCTGAAATTGGCCAAATGCGGGCCGGAACTTTGTGCCCGAAACCAACCCCGCATTTTATGCTCCCCAACCGTACTGTTTTCTTTCGTGGCCTGCTGCTCGTGCTCCTGGCCTGGACGACGACTGCCCGCGCGCAGGTAACCACCTCAGCCATAAGCGGCAAGGTGACCTCCGACAAGGGCGAAGACCTGATTGGTGTGACGGTGGTGGCCACCAACGTGCCCACCGGTACCAAGCGCGGCACCGGCACCGAGCCCGACGGCCGCTTCAGCATCCCGAACCTGGCCCCCGGCGGGCCCTACAGCGTGACGGTGACCTACGTGGGCTACAAGGAGCAGACCATCGGCGGCGTGTTCCTGACCCTGGGCAACACCACCCGCCTGAATGTGGTGCTGGTGACCGAAGCCCAGCAGCTGAACGAAGTAGTGGTGGTGGGCAACACGGAGGTCACCAAAACCGGCGCCGGCACCAACGTAGGCCGCGCGGCCATCCAGCAGCTGCCCACCATTTCGCGTAGCATCCAGGACTTCACGCGCCTCGACCCGCGCGCCTCAAACGGCTCGTTTGCCGGCACCTCGTTCCGCTACAATAACATCACCCTCGACGGGGCCGTGAACAACGACGCTATCGGCTTCTCGCCCTCGCTGGGCGGGCAGGGCGGTACCAGCGGCCTGCCCGGCAGCTCGGCCCGCGCCAACCCCATCTCGCTCGACGCCATCCAGGAAATCCAGGCCCAGGTGGCCCCCTTCGATGTGAAGCTGGGCAACTTCACCGGCGGCTCCATCAACGCCGTGACCCGCTCGGGCACCAACGACTTCCACGGCTCGGTGTACGGCTACGGCCGCAACCAGGGTATCACGGGCCGCAGCATCGACGGGGCCGATACCAAAATTGGCTCGGCCTACCACGACTACCAGACAGGCGTGCGCCTCGGGGGGGCCATCATCAAAAATAAGCTGTTCTTCTTCGGCAACTACGAAATTGCCCGCCGCAACGAGCCTCAGTTTTACGCGGCCGGCGCGCCCGGCTCGCCGGTGTCCATCGGCCTGGCCCAGGACATCACCAGCAAGCTGCAAAACACCTATGGCTACAACGTGGGCGCGTACGGCGATTACAACATTTACGCCAACAGCAACAAGCTGTTTGGCCGCCTCGACTGGAACGTGGACGATAAAACCAGCATCACGCTGCGCCACAACTACGTGAAGTCGGAAGCCACCAACCTGGAGCGCTCCAACAGCTTGTTCAAGTTTGGCTCGCAGGACTTTGTGCAGAACAACCTGCAAAACTCGACGGTGCTGGAAGTGAAGTCGAACTTCACCAACAAGCTCTCCAACAACCTGATTCTGGGCTACACCAACATCCACGACTACCGCTCGCTGCTGGGCGGGCAGGCCAGCGTGTTCCCGGCGGTGCAAATCAACAACGTGGGCCTGAACGCCAACAACGGCTACCTGGGCTCGAACCAGATTTTGCTGGGCTCCGACCGCGAGGCGAGCATCTTCAACACCCGCACGAAGACCTTCGAAATCACCGACAACCTGACCTACTACACCGGGGCCCACGCCCTGACGCTGGGCACCCACAACGAGTTGTACAAGGTTGACTACGGCTTCATCAACTCCTGGAACGGCCGCATTGAGTACAACAACGTGGCCCAGTTCCTGAACGACCAGCCGAGCCGCATCCGCGGCACTTACAACATTGCCGACAATACCTACGCCAACAACTACAACAACCCCTCGGCTTCGTTCAACATCAATTTGTACTCGGCCTACTTGCAGGACGAGTGGACGGTGAGCGACCGGTTGAAGATTTCGCCCGGCATCCGTTTCGACCTGACCTCGCTGCCCACCCCGCCGGTGCTGAATACGGCCCTGGTGAACGTTGGTGCCGTGACCGCCAATGGCGTGACGAGCACCAACGACAGCCGCACCCTGAATCAGACCTACCAACACACGAATTGGGCGGACCTGAATAATCAGTTGCTGGGCAAAGTGCAGTTCTCGCCGCGCCTGGGCTTCAACTTCGACGCCAAGGGTGACCAGAGCGTGGTGGTGCGCGGCGGCTCGGGCCTCTTTTCGGGCCGCATTCCATTCGCTTGGCTGGGCTACGCCTACTACAACAACGCAACGAATTACAACTCGGTGGATTTGAACAACATCCAGCCTAGTGCTGGCTCCACCACGGGCCCCAAGTACCTGCTCAACCAGGACCCGAACCAGATTTATGCCCAACTGCCTGCTTCGGCCCGGAGCACGACAGAGCTGAATATCATCGATCCCAACTTCAAGATGCCGCAGGTGTGGCGCTCGTCGCTGGCCCTCGACCTGAAGCTGCCCGGCGGCGTACGCGCCTCGGTAGAAGGCCTCTACACGAAGGTGTTGCAGGACGTGAAGTTTGAGAACATCAACCTGGTGGACAACGCTACCTACTTCGCCCAGGGCCCGACCCAGACGCCTCGCTACACGGGCTTCCCTTTCCCGACCAACCCGATTCCGGCTGGCAACACCACGCCGGTCTCTACGACCAAGGTGAACAACGGCTTCTCGAACGCCTTTTTCCTGACCAACACCCAGCAGGGTTACCGCTACCAGCTCACGGGCTCGCTAGGCAAAACGTTTGCCAACGTGTTTGATGCCAACGTGGCTTACACCTACGGCCAGAGCAAGGACATCAGCAACGGTATCCGCAACTCGCCCCAGAGCAACTGGGAGTTGAACCCCGCCCAGAACGTGAACAACCCCGGCCTGGCTTACTCCAACTTCGACCTGCGCCACCGCGTGGTGAGCTCCCTGAACCTGCACCACAACATCGGCGACCGGTTCACGGCCTACGCCACCGCGGTGCTGACCTTCGCCAGCGGCTCGCCGTTCACTTACGTCTACAATACCAACCCTGGCAGCTTCTTCGGCAACGGCCAGCAGAACGTACAGCTGGCCTACATCCCCGGCTCGGCCGCTGACATTACGCTGGTCTCGCGCGCCAACTCGTCGATGCCCTACACCATCGAAGCCTCCGGGGCCCAGTATGCGGCCCTGAGCAGCTTCATCGACAACGACCCGTACCTGAAAACCCGCCGCGGCTCGTATGCTGAGCGCAACGGCGCCCGCACCCCCTGGAACGACCAGGCCGACGTGCGCTTCATGCTGGAAGCCCGCCTGGGCAACCTCTCGCCCAACGCCGCCGGCGTGGTAGCTGCCGGTCACAGCATCCAGATTTCGTTCGACGTGGTGAACGTGGGCAACATGTTGAACAAGAACTGGGGCCGCCAGTACTTCGTGCCGAACACCTTCAACTCAACGCTCGGCACCGGCCTCTCGCAGGTGGCCTTCGCCGACGCCGCCGGTAATATTTCAACTACCTACAGTGCCGGCACTTTCAACCGCCCGGCTTTCACCTACAACGGTTCGCCAGCCACTTACGCCATCGACCAGCTGGCCTCGCGCTGGCAGGGGCAGCTGGGCCTGCGCTACTCGTTCTAAGCCGTTCTTCCAGGTTGCCGCGGCGGACTTGACCGCTCCGCCTGGCCCAAAAGCAAAGCCCGCCCGCAACGGCGGGCTTTACTTTTGGGGCCCCGGCTGCGCTTGGCCGGGGCCCCCGCGCGTTAGTTTCTTTGGTCTTCCCGATGAGAATTCTGCACCTGCCCAAGTGGTACCCGCACCGCTACGACGATCAGGATGGCGACTTTATTGAGCGGCACGTGGCGGCCATTGCGGCGGCGGCCGGCCCGGGGGCGCAGCTGGCGGTGGTGTTTGCCGCCGTGGCGCGGGGGCCCCTGGCTAGTTTTATTGAGGAAGACATTGACCTGGCGGGTCCCGTGCCCACCTGGCGCTACTACTACCGCGCCCGCCCCACCGGCTGGGGCCCCCTCGACCAGCTGCTGAAGCTGGGCCTGTGGCTGGCCTGCCAGCGGCGCGGCTACCGGGCCGTGCGCCGCCACTGGGGCGGCGCGGGCCCCGACCTGGTGCACGCCCACGTGCTGCTGCGCACGGGCCTGGCCGCGTGGTGGCTGAAGGCGCGCCGCGGCATCCCGTACCTCATCACCGAGCACTGGACGCTGTACCTGCCGGCGCGGGTGGCGCAGGTGGGCTGGTGGCGGCGGCTGCTCACGCGGGCGGTGGTGCGGCGGGCGGCGGCCCTGCACGCCGTATCGCAGGTGCTGGCCGACGCGTTAGGGGCCCTGGGTGCCCGCGCCATGCGCACGGCCGTTATCGCCAACGTGGTGGACGCCAATTTGTTCCGGCCTGTGGCGGCCGGCGCCGACGACCCCGACCAGGCCCGCCGTCTGCTGCACGTGGCCGCCCACCACGATCGGGTGAAAAACCTCTCGGGCGTACTGCGGGTAGTAGCCGCCCTGCGCCCGGCCTGGCCCGGCCTGCGTCTGCGGGTGGCCGGCTACGGCCCCGACGAGGCCACCCTGCGCCGCTACGCCGCCGAGCTGGGCCTGCTGGCCGACGGCACGGTGGTATTTCTAGGCAAGCTGCCACACGCCGCTGTGGCGGCCGAAATGGCACAGGCCACGGCCCTTGTCTCGTTCAGTCGGGCCGAAACCTTTGGCGTGGTGCTGCTCGAAGCCCGGGCTTGCGGACGGCCGGTGGTGGCTACCCGCATGGGCAGCGTGCCCGAGCTGTTTGCGCCCGAAGGCGCCTTTGGCCTGTTGGTAGCGCCCGACGACGAGGCTGCCCTGGCCAGGGCCCTGGCCGAAGTACTGGCCCACCCCGAGCAGTTCGACGGGGCCCGCCTGCGGGCCGACGCCGCGGCCCGGTGCAGCCCCGCCGCCGTGGGTGCGGCCTTCTGGGCCCTGTACGCGGAGGTGGTTTCTTAGCTGCTGGCTGAAGCTTTTGAGTCGGAGCTGGCTGATGAGCTGGCTGCCGAAACGGTAGCGATGAGGCAGAGCGCTAACCTTATTTGGTATTATTCTAAATAAAAAAGAAACTCCGTGGGCAGCTCTTTTTTATGCGTATAAAGCTTTACTTCAAATGTATACATAAAAATTATTCACTAAGAAGGAAGGCAGGTTCGCTCGTCAGCTTCAGGATTTATTTGGAATTAGTCTAAACTCAGCTTGACCTTTGCGTTACGTTGAACGATTCTAAATAAGACGATGCGCGACCTCTACGTTTCTCTGCTGCTTATCTGCGCCGCTCTGCCGGCTGTTGGCCAGACGCTGCCTGTCCCTACCCCCGCCCCCGCTGCCGCCAACCGCACGCACCAGCGCACGGGCACCATCAAGGGCACCGTCCGCACCAGCGATGGGAAGCCGGCGGCGTTCGTGAGCGCGGGCATCCCGGAGTTGGGCAAGGGCGCCAATACGGCGGCGGACGGCTCGTTTCAGATTGCTGGCGTCGCGCCGGGGCCCCACGTGCTGCAAGTGTCTTGCGTGGGCTGCCTGCCGCAGCAGCAAACGGTGGCGGTGGTGGCCGGCGAAACCACCCGCACCGACTTCACCCTGACGGAAAACGCGGCGCAGCTCCAGGAAATAATCGTGACCGGCTCCCGCGTCATCAACCGCCCGGCCTCGGCCAGCAAGGCCGGCCTCGCGCCCCTCGACCTGCCCCAAAGCATTGGCGTCGTGAGCAGTGCCGTGATTGCCGACCAGCAGGTGAACCGCCTCGGCGACGCGCTGCGCAACGTGAGCGGCGTATCGCTCACGCAGCAGCGCGGCGGGGTGGCCGAAACGTTTTCGGCGCGTGGCTACAGCATCGGCGTGGGCGGGGCGGGCGGCAGCATTTTCAAAAACGGGCTGCTGTCCAATACCCAGGGCTTCCCCGATGCCAGTACCCTGGAGTCGGTAGAGGTGCTGAAGGGCGCGGCGGCGCTGCTCTACGGCAACGTGTCGGGCGGCCTGATTATCAACATGGTCACCAAGAAGCCGCGCTACGTATGGGGCGGCTCGGTGGAGATGCGCGCCGGCAGCTACGGCTTTTATAAGCCGATTGTGGACGTGTACGGGCCGCTGACCAAAAAACTGGCGTTCCGGGTGGTGGGCACCTACGAAAACGCCAAAAGCTACCGCGACGTGGTGACGCAGAAGCGCTTCTACGTTAACCCCTCGCTGCTCTACAAATTCAGCGACAAAACCGAGCTGCTGGTGCAGGGCGATTACCTGCGCTCCGACATTACGCCCGACGCGGGGGTGGGCGTCGTCAACCTGAACGCGGAGCCGCAATTCCTGCCCACCACGCCGCGCGCGCGCTTCATCAACACGAATTGGGCCTACAACGTGACCGACCAGGCCAGCGGCTCGGCGGTGCTCACGCACCGCTTTTCGGAGCAGTGGCGGCTGAGCGCCATTGCGGGGGTGCAGGATACCCGCGTGCGCGGCTTCGGGGCGGCGGTGCCCAACAACGCCATTGCCGCCAACGGCGACTACACCCGCAGCCTGAGCGCCGTGGGCACCAGCGAGCGCGACTACAACGGCCAGCTGAACCTGAACGGCAAGTTTGCCTCCGGGCCCCTGCGCCACCAGCTGCTGGTGGGCGGCGACGCGCTGCGCATTAGCACCACCAGCGCGGCCTTTAAGTACCAGAACGCCAATGGAAAAATCGGCACGGCCTACGACGTTATTAACATTCTCGACCGCGCGAAATACGCGGAGCGCACCGACGTGCCGGCCGTGCTGGACACGGCGCGCACCACCTCGCCTTCGTACCGCTTCGGGGCCTACGTGCAGGATTTAATCACGCTCACGCCCCGGCTCAAGGTGCTGGCCGGCGTGCGCTACTCGTACCAGAACACGCAGCAAACCAGCATCTTCAACCAGGACAAGCAGCGGGAGCGCGGCGGCCCGGCGGCCAATAAGGTTGACAAGGCCTTTTCGCCCAAAGCGGCGCTGATTTACCAGCCGCTGCCCCTGCTGTCGGTCTACGGCAGCTACGCCAACAACTTCATTGTCAACACGGGCACGGATATTTACCTGCAAAACCTGTCGCCCTCGCTGGTGAACCAGTACGAGGCCGGCGTGAAGAGCGAGCTGCTGGGCAGCCGCCTGTTTGCCAACCTGAGCGTGTACCGCTACCGCAACAACAACTTCGCCCAAATCGCACCGCTGGACCAGTACGGCCAGCCCAACGGCAACACCAACCTGCGGGAGCTGAGCGGCGAAACCACCAGCGACGGCGTGGACCTGGACGTGAGCGGCAGCTTCTCGCAAAACTTCTACTTCAACGCGGGCTACGCCCACAATTTCATGCGCTACACCAATGCGGGCACCGCCAAGGGCAGCCCCGTCAACGGCGAGCGCCTGACCAACAACCCCGCCAACACCGCTAACGCCGCCATTTTCTACACCTTCGACCGGCCCGGCCTGCGCGGCCTAAAAATCGGGGCATCAGCTTTCTACACCGGCCAGCGCCTGGGCGGCAACAACAATACCGTGGGCCAGGACGGCGGCTTCAACCGCACCATCGCCCTGGGCGGCTTCACCACGCTGGACCTCTCGGCCGGCTACGCCTACCAGCACTTCTCCATTCTGGCCAAGCTTTCCAACGTCACCAACGAGCTGAATTACCTGGTGCACGACCGCTACAGCATCAACCCCATCCCGCCCCGCCAGTTCCTGGCCACGGTGGGCTACCACTTCTAGGGCGGCGAATGCGGGCGCTCCGTCGACGCATTCCACCTGTCTGTCCTTAATCAGTTGAGCTACCGGCCTGGCTGGTGGGTTATTTACTGAAAAGCCGTCTTCTATGAAAGTGTTTTTCCGCCGCATTCACTTGTACCTCGGGCTGGCTTCGGGGCTTTTCCTGGTAATGGTGTGCCTCACGGGCTCGTTGCTGGTGTTTGAGCAGGAGCTGGAGCACCTCTGGCACCCCGCGCGCTACTACGTGGCGGCGGCCGGGGCCCCCCGCCTGCTGCTGGCCCAGCTCACCGCCGCCGTGCAGGCCGCCAAGCCCAAAGCCCAGGTCAGTAGCTTCAAAATATACGCCGACCCCACCCGCACCGTGGAGGTGAACCTGGCCGGCGGCGGCGGCGAGAATGGCGGCAAAGGAGCGGGCAGCGGCGCAGCGGCCGGCCAGGGCCCCCGCGGCGGGCAAGAACAAGGCGAAGGCCGGGCCGAGGGCCGCAACCCCGCCGAAGCCCAGGGCCCCAAAAGTGGGGCCCCCACGGGGCCCGGGGGGCCCAGCGGCCGCGGGGGTAAGGGCCACAATAACGGCCCGCGCCTCTTCGTGAACCCCTACACGGGAGCCATTACGGGCGAAGTGAAGACCCAGGATTCGTTCTTCCACTTCGTCGAGCAGATTCATCGGGGGCTGGTGGCGGGCCGGGTGGGCAAGCTCGTGATGGGCATTAACGCCATCATTTTCCTCTTTATCCTAGGCACGGGCATTGTGCTGTGGTGGTCATCTGCCCGCAAGGCCCTCACCGCGCGCCTGACGGTGAAGTGGGGCAGCAGCTGGAAGCGCCTCAACCACGATTTCCATATTGTGTTGGGCTTCTATACCTCTGTTTTTCTGTTTATTATGGCCATCACCGGCGTGGGCATGTCGTTCGATTGGGTGGGCAACACCATCAACACCCTCACGCACTCGCCCCGGCAGCGCCCCGAACCGCCCACCTCCACCGTGCCGGCCGAAACGGGTGCCACCTTCGGGGCCGACGCGGCCCTGGCGGCGGCGCGCCGGCAAGCCCCCGGGGCCCTAACCTATGCCGTGCAGCTGCCCAAAGAGCCCACCGGCAGCCTCCAGGTTGGCATTCTGCGCCCCGGGGCCCTCACCGAGCGGGCCACCGACGACGTGTACTTCGACCAATACTCGGGCCGGGTGCTGCGCCAAGCCCCCTACGCCCAGCAGCCGCTGGGGCTGCGCATCCAGGGGCTGCTCAAGCCGGTGCACACGGGTGCCATTTTCGGCTGGCCCACCAAGGTGCTGGCCTTCATCATCGTGCTGCTGGGGGCCACGTTCCCCGTTTCCGGCACCCTCCTGTGGCTGAACCGCACGCGCAAATCCAAGAAGAAAAGCCAGCCCCGTGACTTGGCCGTGGAGGCAGGGTAGGGCCCCCAGCTTAGGAGCAGCTCGGGTCATCCGGCTAACAAAGTGAATAGCGAAAACGTCGTAGGGTGCGGGGCTTGCCCCCGCCCGCTATTGCACGGAATCGTTGAAACGGTGCGAACGACGGGCGGTGGCAAGCCCCGCGCCCTACGGCACGATGAGCATTAACGCCTGTTAGATAAATGCTTAGGTACCGATTATCCACGGTTTCCCGAGGCCAGTTGGCCCGGCTGGGGGCCCTAGCGCACCACTTGCACCCAGCCTTTTACCTGGCGGTCGTTGGCGTCGCGCAGCAGGTAGTAGTAGAGGCCGGCGGGCAGGCCCTCGGCCGCCCAGTTGTTGTGGTAGTCGGCGGTGGCGTACACCTCCTGGCCCCAGCGCGAAAACACCTTCAGACTGGCCGGACGACAGGTAAAGCGCGGCTGAAAGGTAGCGTTCAGCTGGTCGTCGTTGGCGGTAATGACGTTGGGTATGAACACGTCGCCTACTTCCAGCGGCGCAAACTGCGTGACGACTTCGCACCCCGCGTAGCGCGCTGTGAGCTTGATGCGGTAGGTGCCGGCCTACGCGTAGCGGTGCGTGGGCGCGGCCTCGGTGCTGAATGGGCTGCCGTCGCCGAAGTCCCAGCTATAAGTGCCGCCGGCCAGCAGCGGCGTCATCGGGCAGTCAAACGGCGCGAGGCCGGCATACTGGGGCGTGGCGGCGCACACGGGCAGGTTCAGGGGCACGTCGCTGAGATTGGCGGGGGCCAGGATGACGCGGCGGGTGGCGGTGGTCTGGCAAACGCCCTGCGCCACGGTGTAGGTCAGCTCGAATGCACCGCCCCGGTTCTGGGTATTGGGCGGGGTGAAGAGGCCGCCGGGGCTCACGCCCGTGCCGCTCCAGGTGCCCCCGGCCGGGTTGGCACGCAGCTGAAAGGGCCGCAGCTGGTCGGCGCACAGCGTAGTGTCGGGGCTCACCAGCACTTGCACGGGACTACTGACGACCACCTGCTGGGTAGCCGCGCCGCAGGCCAACGAGTCGGCCACGGTGTAGGTGAGGGTGTGGGTGCCCGCGCCCGCTACCTGGGGCGAAAACGTGTTGCCCGTCACGCCCGGCCCGCTGAAGATGCCGCCGGCCGGTGTGCCCACCAGCACCACGGCCGGGCTGCTCACGCACCGGGGCCCTACCGCCGCGAAGGCCGGTACCGTAGCCGGCGCCACTTGGTAGCGCACCCGCAGCGTGGCCTGGCAAATGCCGGTGGTGGTCACCTTATAAGTCAGCACGAACGCGCCGGGGCCCGCCGCGCTGGGTACGAGCTGGTAGCTCCCGCTGGCGGTTCGCTGCACGCCCGGGCCGCTCCACACGCCGCCGGCGGGGGTACCGTCCAGGGCCACCGGTGCGGCGCTGGCGCATAGGGCACGCCGGGGCCCCGCGTCGGCTACTTCGGGCTGGAAGTCCATCTTGAAGGCAGCGTTATTGCAGTTCGCGCTGCCGTTGCGGCTGGTGTAGGTATTGGCGCCGGGTGGCACCGGAAACCCCTGGGTGCCGCCGCAGCCGCCGCACACGGCCTGGTACACAATGCCACGCTTGTCGAAGCGCGACGTGCCGCCATCCACGTGCTCGCCCCGGCCGCCCGCCTCGCCGAAGTATGTGGCGTAGTCGAGCCCCACCATGCCGGGCAAGAACTCAGCCAGGTAAAAATCGGAGCCGTCGGTGGTGCGCTGGGCCGCGTCGGCCGTCACGGGCAGGCCGCGGGTACTGCCGCCCAGGTTGTCGGCGTTGATGTCGCCGCCCCAGCCGCTCACGTAGATGCGCTCACAATCATCGACAAGGAACGCCGTAGGCACCAGGTTGATGCCCGAGCCTGACCCAAACACGGTGCTGTACAGGCTGGCCGTAAGGTCGGCGTTTAGCTTCTGGATGAACTGCCCGCTGCCCGCTGCCCGGGTTGGCGTACAGGCCGGCCGTAACGGGGAAAGCACCGCCCAGTGTTTGGCCCAGCAAGTAGGCGTTGCCGGCCGCGTCGAGCTGTAGAAACTGCGCCTGGTCGTAGCCGGCCGTGCCCACGTAGGTGGCCCGCTCCAGGGTGCGGCCGTCGGCGCTGATACGGGCCGCGAAGCCGTCGACGCCGCCCGGCCGGGCCACGCGGTAGGCCCCGGCAGTGGTGGGGAAGTTGGGGCTGGTGGTGCCGCCGCTCACGTACACCCGTCCCTGGTCGTCGCGCTGCACCGAGTACACGGCGTCGGCGCCGCTGCCGCCCAGTAGGCCGGCCCAGGTCACGGCGCCCAGGTCGGGGGGCAGCTTGCACACCACGCCGTCGGAGGTGCCGCCGCGGTACGTATCGTTGAAGCCCGCGCCCAGGCCGGGGAAGTTGGGAGAGTTGGTGTTGGCCGCCACGTACACGTTGCCGTCCCCATCGAGCAGTACGTCGCTGCGGAAGGCCTCGCCGTAGTTGGCCGCCAGGCGCTGGGTGGCGGCTACGCGTGGGTCGGGGTCGAGCACGCCGTCGTTGCCGCTGCCGCCCAGGTAGGTGCCGGCCAGCAGCGTGCCGCCGTCGGCGCTGAGGCGCGCCACGAACAGGTCGGCCCCGTTGGCCAGAATTTCGGTGGCGTCGCCGCCCTGGAAGGGTTCGATGGCCGTGCCCCCGCCGAAGCGTCGGCTCAGGGCTCCCGTGGTGGTAGGGAAGTTGGGCGAGCCGGTGCTGCCCAGCACCACCAGTTCGCCCAAGGCGTTGGTGACCAGACTGTGCGGGAATTCGGTGCCGCTGCCGCCCAGGTACGTGGCCCAGACACGCGCGGCTGCGCCGGTTACCTGGGTGTTGTATTTGATGAGCGCCACGTCGCACAGGGCCCCAAACGTGGTTTGGAACGCGCCCCGCGTAATCGGATAGCCGGGCCCGAAGGCAATGCCGCCCGAATACAGGTTGCCCGCCGGCCCGTAGGTGGCCGTGAAGCCCCAGTTGTCGTCGGTGGCGCCGGTGAAGCTCGAAAACACCACCTTCGGGTCAATAACCAAAGTGCGTGTCTGGTCGTAGGGCCCCAGTGCAAAGCGTACCGTGCTGCCGCTCAGGGCAAAGCGGCAGGTCACGGGCTGGCGGCGGCCTTGGGCGTCAGTTTGCCAGGCCTGGGGGGCCAGTTCCGTTACGCGGCCCACGGCGGTGGTAATGGCCAGGTCGCCGGTGGTGGCGTCGAGAGCTATGGCCTGCGCGCCTTCGTAGCGCAGAACCACGTGGGCGGCGGCGGCGCCGGGGGCCAGGGCGAAGTCGTACTCGAGCTGCTGGCCCGCGTTTTCATACACCGCCGCGTCGATGCCCGGCCACAGCCCGGCGTACTGCACCCGCCGGAAGCTGCCCACGCCCCGGGCCCAGCGCCGCGCGTCAGCGCCCTGCAAGTAGTTGCGCACCTCGCCTGTGGGCTCCGTGGCTACCGGGTGCGCCCGCCGGCTGGCCCCTTTGAAGTGCACGGTGTAGGCGTGGGCCGCCACTTGGTCGCCGGGCAGGGTGGGGGCAGTTTCGGCCGGGGCCCCGTGGTGGCGGGGCAGCGCGGCGGGGTCGACAAACAAGTAGGTGAGGCCCGCGTTTTCGAGAAACAACCGGCCGCCGGGTAGCGCCGCCGCGTAGCGGGCGCGGGCGTCCCACTGGCCCTTGTTTTCGATGAATTCGAGGGTGGCCGGTCTGGGGGCCGACCGGGGCGCCACGGCCGAGCGCGGCGCGGCGGCCAGCGGGATAGAAGCCAGGGCAGCGGCCCCCAGCAGCAGGGCCCAGCAGCGCATAAAGTAGCGTTGTTTCATAGCGAGGGGGGAGCGGGCCGGGCAGCGCGGCGCCGGCCTACCAAGGTACCTTTGCCACTCGTTAAAAAAATCGTTGTGCGCCGTTCGTTCGCTTTCAAAATTACACTTTTAGCGTTGGCCTGGCTCGTACTTGCCATTGCCTGCGAGCGGGTGCCGGCGGGTACCTGGTGGCCGGCCGTGTTCGGGGCCCTCACGGTGCCCGGGGCGCTGCTGCTGACGGCGGCGTTGGCTCTGTACTGGCTGCGCCGCAACTGGCGCGTGGCCCTGCTGCCGGCCGTGGCACTGGCCCTGTGCTGGCCGCACGTGCAGCGCGGGCTGGCTCTGCACTGGGCCGGGGCCCGGGCCAATTTCGACCAGGGTACCGCCACCAACCAGGGCCCCAACCCCAGCTTTCTGCCCGAGGCCGTGCCCGGGGCCCTGCGGTTGCTCTCGGCCAACGTGCGCATTTTCAACGTGTACGCCGCGCTGCGTGACCCCGATTTCGCGTCTTCCAAAGGCTTTATTACCTGGCTGGCCGAGAGCCCTGCCGACGTGCTCTGCCTCCAGGAGTTCTACAACGAGCCCCGCGGCTCGCGCGAAAACGGGCAGGTATTTCGCAGCGCCGAGCGGCTGGGGCCCGGCAGCGGGCGGCACGGGTTCGTGAGCACGAGCCTCACCAACCGCATCGGGGCCGAGTTTGGGCTGGCCATTTTTTCGCGCTTTCCCATCGTGCGGCGCGGCACCATTCCGTTCGGCAAGCTCAGCCAGAACCACGCCATGTGGGTCGACCTGGCCCGGCCGGCTGCCCCCGGCCGGCCGGCCGCCGACACCATCCGCGTCTTCAACCTGCACCTGCAAAGCATGAGCCTGGCTGAGGGCGATATTGTGGACGCCTCCACCACCAAGGCCGGCCTGCGCGACAAGGCCCCAGGCTTGCTGCGCCGCTTCCGCAACGGGGCCGTGGCCCGCGCCCGGCAAACCGATACCGTGCTGGCCCGCGTGCGCCGCTCGCCCTACCCTGTGCTGCTGGCCGGCGACTTCAACGACCTGCCCTACTCGTATCCCTACGACCAATTCGCCGGGGCCCTCACCAACGCCTGGGCCGCCACCGGCCTCGGCCTGGGCGCTACCTACCACGGCCGCCTGCCCGGTCTGCGCATCGACCAGCAGTTTGCCGGCCCGCGGTGGCAGGTGCTGGGCTGCCGCGTGCACCGCGAGATTTTGTGGAGCGACCACTTCCCGGTGGAAGGGCTCTACCGGCTGGCGCCGAAATAACCCCACCCCCGGCGTGGGCCGGCTCTGGGGTTAGCCGGTGCCGCGCAAATTGCCGAACTTTGCGCCGCCCGCCGCCGGACGAACCGTGCCGGTCGCCGGTCGCCCGCTTTCTGACTTTCTGATTTCCATGCCGCTGACCCTTTATAACACGCTTACCCGCGCCAAGGCGCCCTTCGTGCCCGTTCGGCCGCCCGTGGTGGGCGTGTACTTGTGCGGGCCTACCGTGTACAGCGAGGCCCACCTGGGCAACGCCCGGGGCCCCGTGGTGTTCGATGTGCTCACGCGCTACCTGCGCTACCTCGGCCATACCGTGCGCTACGTGCGCAACATCACCGACGTGGGCCACCTCGAAAGCGACGCCGACACGGGTGAGGACAAGCTCGAAAAAGCCGCCCGCGCCCAGCGCCTCGAACCCATGCAGGTGGCCCAGCACTACGCCAACCGCTACCGCGCCCACATGGCCCAGCTCGGCTGCCTTCCCCCCGACATCGAGCCCCAGGCCAGCGGCCACATCACCGAGCAAATCGGGATGGTGGAGGAAATTATCGCCAACGGCCTGGCCTACGCGGTGAACGGCTCGGTGTACTTCGACGTGCCCAAGTACGATGCGGAGCACGACAAAGCCGGGCGCTACGGCAAGCTCTCGAACCGCAGCATTGAGGACCAGCTCGCCGGCACCCGCGACACGCTGGCCGGGCAGGACGAGAAGCGCAGCCCGCTCGATTTTGCTCTTTGGAAGAAGGCCGCACCCGAGCACATCATGCGCTGGCCCTCGCCCTGGAGCGACGGCTTCCCCGGCTGGCACCTCGAGTGCTCGGCCATGAGCCGCAAGTACCTGGGCGCTGAGTTTGACATTCATGGCGGCGGGCTCGACCTGATGTTTCCGCACCACGAGTGCGAAATTGCCCAGAGCCAGGGCAGCCACAGCCACACCGACGAGGCCCGCGTGTGGATGCATAACAACATGATTACCGTGGGCGGCGCCAAAATGAGCAAGTCGACGGGCAACTTCATCACCCTCACCAACTTGTTTGCGGGGCCCACCGGGGGCCTCAGCCAGGCCTACTCGCCGATGGTGGTGCGCTTCTTCCTGCTGCAAGCCCACTACCGCTCGCCCGTCGACGTGAGCGACGACGCCCTGCAAGCCGCCCGCAAAGGCTACCGCAAGCTGATGAACGGCCTGCGCCTGCTGCCCAAGCTCGAAGCCCCCGCTGCTACCGCCGTCGAAGGGGCCCCGGCCGATACTACCGCCGGCGACGCCGAGCTAACCAAGCTCACTACCGACCTGTGGGTGGGGCTGGACGACGACCTGAACACGGCCCGCAGCATCGCGGCGCTATTCAATTTGCTGCGCAAATTCAACGCGCTGGCTACCACGCCCGCCGCCCGCGCTGCCGTGAGCGACGCCGCCCTGGCCGCCGCCGCCACCGCCTACCGGGCCCTGGTGACCGACGTGCTGGGCCTGCGCGACGAGCCCCGTGCCAACGCCGAGGAGCTGCTGGCCCTCACGCTGGGCTTCTACTCCGAAGCCAAGGCCGACAAAGCCTACGACAAGGTGGACGTCATCCGCGCCGCCCTCAAGGACCAGGGCATCGTTATCAAAGACACCAAGGCCGGCGTGGAGTGGGCCTACAGTGAAGACTAGGGCCCCGGCGCGAAATTTGTGATAAGCGTGAAATCAGTAATAAAGCGGTCATGCTCATCTGGCGTCCGCGCAGCCGAAGCATCTCTCCCGCAGCAGTATATCAATTAATTAGTCAGCGGGAGAGATGCTTCGACAAGCTCAGCATGACCGCATGACCGCCTGACCCAACCCCAACCCATGCGTTTCCTTCGCCTTCCCCTGGCCGCTTTGGCGGGCCTGCTGCTGCTCACCGCCTGCCCCAGCAAAACCCCCGACGCCGGCACCGACGCCGGGGCCCCCGAGGCCGCGCTGCCCAAGGCGCCGGTATTTAACGCCGATTCGGCCTACGCCTTCACGGCCAAGCAGGTGGCGTTTGGGCCCCGGGTACCCAACTCGAAGGCCCACATTGCCTGCGGCGACTGGCTGGTGGCCAAGCTCAAAGGCTACAAGCTGAAGGTGTTGCAGCAGCCGTTTGATGCCATGACGTTTGATGGTACCAACATCCACGGCCGCAACATCATCGCCCAGTTCCAGCCGCAAGCCGCGCGCCGGGTGGCTATCTTCGGCCACTGGGATACCCGCCCGTTTGCCGACGCCGACAAGGTGCACAAGAACGCGCCGATGGACGGGGCCTCCGACGGGGCCAGCGCTGTGGCCGTGGCCCTGGAAATGGCCCGCGTGCTCAGCCTCCAGCCCGACAGCCTGGCGCCCGCCGTGGGCGTCGATTTCATCCTCTTCGACGCCGAGGACTGGGGCTACGAAACCACTACCCAGGCCGACCTGAAGGACCAGCTGGAGGAAAGCGCCACCACCTCGTCGTGGTGTCTGGGCTCGCAGTACTGGGCCGCCCACCTACTGCCCGCCGGCTACAAGGCCGAGTATGGCGTGCTGCTCGACATGGTGGGCGCTAAGGGCGGCACCTTCACCCGCGAGGGCACCTCGCGCGAAAACGCCCTGGGGCCCCTGAACAAAATCTGGAACACGGCCGCCCGCCTCGGCTACTCCGATTATTTCCGCTACCAGGATACCGGCAGCATCACCGATGACCACGTATTTGCCAACAAAGCCGGTGTGCCTACTATCGACATCTACCACTACAATAATAGCGTCGACATCTTCCCCGCCTACCACCACACCACCGCCGACAATATGAGCATCATCGACCGCAAAACCCTGAAAGCGGTGGGCCAAACGATGCTGCAAACCCTGTACGTGGACTGATTTTGTCGTTGCGTTTTAACTAGAAAGCCCCGCCAACGCGGGGCTTTCTAGTTAAAAACCTTTTTTTATAACCCGTCATGCTGAGCGCAGCGGAGCGGAGTCGAAGCATCTCTACCGCAGCAGTAATCATGATTAGTTGAGAAGTAGAGATGCTTCGACTTCGCTGCGCTGCGCTCAGCATGACGGTCTGCGATTGCCTTTTTTACACCGCCACTTAATACCTCAGCCGACTACCACTGGCGTCCACCGTCAGGGTGACGTTGCGGCCCACCACCAGGGCCCTGTTGTCGGCCTCGTGGCCCACGGCGAAACCGTAGCCGACCGGGAAATCGTACAGCCGGGCGTAGTTGTTGATGATTTCCAGGGCTGTATGGCCGAAGGGAACGGCGTTGTCGTGCATCTGCGAGAAGTGGCCCACCACCAGGCCGGCCAGGCCCGCCAGCTGGCCGCTGCGGTGCAGGTGCAGCAGCATCCGGTCGATGTGGTAGAGGTACTCGTCCAGGTCCTCCAGGAACAAAATCCGGCCCGCAAAACCGGCCTGCGAGCCCGTGCCGGTGAGCGTGTGCAGTAGGCTCAGGTTGCCGCCCACCAGGGCCCCGGTGGCCGTGCCGGGCCGGTTGAGCGGATGCGCCGGGGCCCCCAGGCCGGCATCGGGCACGCCAAACAGGGCGCGGCGCAGGCTTTCCAACGCTTCTTCGCCACCGGGTTGGTTGAATAGCACCGGCACCGGGCTGTGCAGGCTGGCAAAGCCCCGGCGCAGCAAGTGGCAGTTGAGCACGGTGACGTCGGAGAAGCCGGCCACCCACTTCGGACTTTGCGCAAACCGCTCGAAATCAAGGCCGTCCACGATGCGGGCGGTACCGTAGCCGCCGCGGGCGCAGAAGATGGCGCGGATGCTGGGGTCGTCTAGCTGCTGCTGGAAGTCGCGGCGGCGCAGGTCGTCGTCGCCGGCAAACTGGTGGCTTTCGGCCCCGATGCTCGCGCCCAGCACCACCTCCAGGCCCCAGCCGGCGAGGGTTTCGAGGGCCCCGGCGAGGTCGGCGGGCGGCACTTTGCGGGCGGGGGCCACGATGGCCACGCGCTGGCCGGCTTGCAGCGGCGGCGGAAAAAGGATGGGCATAACGAAACCTGGCGAATGGGCCCGCAAAATAACGGCCGCCCGCGCCCCGCCCGCAGCAACCCCGCCCGCCGGGGCCCCGTTTGCCCAGGGCCCCTACGGCCCGCGCCATGAAAATCCTGCCTTCCCTCGCCGCCGGCCTCGCCGGGGCCCTGGCTCTCACCGCCCTGCACGAAACCGTGCGCCGCCTGCGCCCCCGCGACGCGCCCCGCCTGGACTTGCTCGGCGAACGGGCCCTGCGCCAGCTGCTGGCCGGGGCTCACGCCGACCAGCCCGACGACCAGGAAACCTACTTCCTCACCATGGCCGGCGACGTGGTGGGCAACGCGCTCTATTTCAGCCTGGTGGGCAGTGGCCTGCACGCCCCGCGGCGCGGCCTGCTGCTGGGCCTGGCCGCCGGCGCGGGCGGCGTGGTGCTGCCGGGGCCCCTGGGCCTGGGCACCGCGCCCAGCGCCCGCACCCCCCAAACCCAGGCCATGACCGTGGCCTGGTACACGGTGGGCGGCGTGGTGGCCGGCGCCGTGGCCCGGGCGTTGCGCCGGCGGCATTAGGGTTGGGCCGGTGCTCAGCCGTTGTTCACCCGCCGCGTGCCACCTTGCGGCGGCAGGCGCCAACGTGCGGCCCAGTAGATCGTTAACCTTGTTTATTTACGCTTTTTTCTCAATCATGAAAATAACCTTACTCTTGCTGGCGCTGTGGCTGCTGGCCGCCGTGGGCCCCGCCGCCGCCCAAATCGATACCACCCGCGCCCGCTACTACCAGCCCGTATTTGCCAACGTGGACGTGACCAGCAATGTGGCCTACGGCTCGGCTCCCACTTTCCTCGGCATTACCCAGTCGCTGCAAATGGATATTTACCAGCCCGCCGGCGACACGGTGAAGCGGCGGCCGGTCATCATCTTTGCCCACCAGGGGGGCTTCTTCCTGGGTTCCAAAACCGACGCCTACATGGTGGCCGTCTGCACCCGGCTGGCCCGGCTGGGCTACGTTACGGCCAGCATTGAGTACCGGCTGGGCTTCCCGCTCACGGGCCTCCCGGTGCTCACCGACACGGTGGGCCTGGCGCAAGCCGCCATCCGGGGCGGCCAAGACCTGAAAGCGGCCGTGCGTTTCTTCCGCCAGGACGCGGCCACCGCCAAAACCTACCGCGTGAACCCCGCTTACATCGCCGTGGGCGGCTCGTCGGCCGGGGCCTTCGCGGCCCTCGAAGTTGGCTACCTGAACAAGGATAGTAAGGTGCCGGCCTACGTGAACATTGCCAGCCTGGGCGGTGTGGAAGGCCAGAGCGGCAACCCCGGCTACAGCAGCGCCCCGCTGGCCGTGCTCAACCTGAGCGGCGCCACCCAAAGCCCCGATTACATTGAGGCCGGCAACGCCCCGCTGTGCAGCGTGCACGGCACGGCCGACATGACGGTGCCCTACTTCCAGGGTAAAATCGGGGCGGGCCTACCGCCCAAGTACGTGTACGGCAGCGGCCGTCTGAATCCCCGCGCCACTGCCCTGGGCATCACCAACACGCTGCGCACCCTCAAGGGCGCTGGCCACATTCCCTTCGAAACCAACGCCGCCTACGCCGACACGGCGTTCTGGACGATACGCGACTTCATGCGGCCCCTGCTGCGGCAAACCGGCACCGTGCTGGCCGCCCGCGCCACCGCCGCGGGGCCCCAGGCCCAGGCCTACCCCACCCCCGCCACCGATGCCGTGCAGCTGAACATCCCCGCCGCCTGGCGCCAGCTCGGCGAAGCCCAATTGCTCGACATGACCGGCCGCGTAGTGCGCCGCCTCGACCCCCGCCCCGCCGACCTGCGCCTAACCCGTGGGGCCCTCGCGGCCGGCGTGTACTCGCTGCGCTTCCCCGGCCAGGCCCCGCTCCGCATCGTGTTCGAGTAGGGGCGGCACTGCTGGCGCGCGGCGGCAAAATGGGCCCCCGGACAAAATGTCAGAACAGGGCGTTCGGGGCCCCGGGGCGGTCAATCACCTAATCCCGGATCCTGTAAAAAGTTCATTAATAGTGATATTGCTTGCCGGATACAGCTTGGGATTGTGGCAGTTTTTGGCCCAGCCGGCTTCTACGCCTAACGTGGTACTTCACTTGATAAGGGGCACTTAGCTGCTTTCCGCGCGGCCCGCAACTACCCGCGGCATCACCTCACCACCCGCGCCCTGGTAGCTACCCCTGCTTCTTATGTGGACTTCTACCCGCAAGCGCTTACGCCGCTTGGAGGCGGCCTGGCACCAGCCGGCTGCGCGCTCCCCCTACTTCCCCGTGGTGGCCCGCTACTACGACCAGGTGCAGCACGAGCCCGCGTACCACCGCCTGCCCGACCAAACCTGGGAGGACCTGAACGGCGAATTGCTCTTTAAGCTGCTCGATGCCACGGTGAGCCGGGTCGGCCAGCAGTGCCTGTACCACCGCCTGCGCAGCCCGCTCGCCGACGAGGCCGCCCTGCACGAGTTTGATGCCGCCGCGACCCTACTGGCGCAGCAACCCGCGGCCCGCGGGCAAGCCTTGCTCGCCCTCGACCAGCTGACGGCCCACGAGGCGTACTACCTGGCCGATTTGCTTACTGGGCAGCCCCTGCCCACGTTGCGCGGCGCGCGCTTTGCGCCGGTGCTCGCGCTGGGGCTGTTGGCCACGTTGCTCGGGGGCTTTTGGCTGCCCGTGCTCTGGTTGGGTACGATGGCGTTTGCCCTCACCAATGCGGTGTTTCACTTCTGGCAGCGCGCGCGGATTCGGTACAATGTTCGCCCGTTGCTGCAAATAGGCCGCTTGCACCGGGCGGGGCGGGCGCTGCACCGGGCGGCCCTGCCCCTACGGCCGCTTCAGCAGCTGGCAGCGCCCCTGGCCCGGCTGGGGGCTATCGTACAACAAGTAGCTTTCTTTCAGGCGGAAGCCGAGTTGAATGGGGAGGCGGCCGGCCCCGCCTGGCTGGTGCTGGAACTGCTCAAGATGCTGCTGCTGCTCGACGTGCTGGTGTATGCCCGCTGCCAGATAGCCGTGCAGCAGCACGCGCCCGCGATTCGGACCATCTTTGAGGCGGTCGGCTACGTCGATTGCGCCCTGGCAGTGGCCAGCTTCCGCCAGCGCCACGCCACCTGCGTGCCGCACTTCGGGCCGGCCGCCGAGGGCATCCAGCTGCAAGCCGCCTACCACCCGCTGGTGCCGGGGTGCGTGCCCAACGACTTGACCCTGGCCGGGCAGGGCGTACTGCTCACCGGCTCGAACATGGCGGGCAAAACCACCTTTATGCGCACGCTGGGCGTGAATGCCCTGCTGGCCCAAACGGTAGCGACGTGCCCGGCCACCGCCTACCGCGCCCCTTTTTGCCGGGTGCTCACCAGTCTCAGCCTGGCCGACAGCCTGCCCACGGGCAAGAGCTACTACCTGGTCGAAGCCGAAACCATGCGGCAGTTATTGCTGGCCTGCGACGCGGCCCCCGGCAGCTACCTGCTGCTGCTGGACGAGCTATTCAAAGGCACGAATACGCAGGAGCGCATCGCCGCCAACAAGGCCGTGCTAGCCTACTTGCAGCCACGCGGCTGGGTCGTGGCGGCCACCCACGACGGGGAGCTGGGCGCGCTCTTGCAATCGTGCTTTGTCGAATACCATTTTTGCGAGACGGTTACGGAGGAAGACTGGTATTTCGACTTCCGCCTCAAAGCCGGTCCGCTGACCACGCGCAATGCCATTCGGTTGTTGGCGCGCCTGCACTACCCGGCGCAAGTGGTCGCCGACGCGCAGGCGCTCAGTGCCACGCTGGCCACGCGGGCGCAACTTGGCAGCACGCAACTGACCACGTCGGGGGAACTTGATTCTGTGGCTGATTCGACCAGATAGAAGGAGAATATTGTAGGCTAAAGGGCTCAGTATAGCGACAATGGCCTGCGTTGAGCGCAGAGTTCTACCCCTTGTGAACCGTACTTTCCAACTTGTAAACCACACCGCCACAAGCTTCCTATGGGCTCCCAGCAGTTACCCCGCCATGCCTAGGGCCGCCAGCAGCTGCCCTTCTGGGCTTGGAACTCGGGGGCGGTGCGGCGGCGGGCAGGGCGAAAACAACTACCTGTTGCTAGGTCAATTACCCAGCACGTGAAGAATTGCTTAAGTTCGTGGGAACTTACTTCTTTCTTATGCCTAAAGCCTTACTATTGATTGGCTTGGCCAGCGTGCCGCTGTTTTGCTGGGCGCAAGAAACGCCCCAAACAAAGAGTGCTTACGTAGGGGCAAAACTGTCTATGCAAACTGGTCAGCCCTTCAATGCTTATTCCAGCAGCCGGTTTGGCCCTGCTCTTACGCTGGGCGCTCAGATAAAGCCCCGGCTAGCGCTGGAATTGAGCACTGCGTACATGTGGCGACACGATGTGTATCACGGTTCCTACAATACCAATGTAGGGCTGGTAATGGAAGACAACGATGCGTATGTCCACACGTTCACTTTGCCCGTGCTGGTGCGCGCTACCCTGACCAAATCCGCCGGCCCTTGGCACGTAGACGCGCTGGTTGGGCCTACCCTGCTGGTTTACTTCACAAATCGCAATTATCTGCAAACCACCCAGGGAAAGACAACCCGCAGCGAAACTGGTAGCTACGCAGAACATCAAGTCAGCCTGACCTTCGGGCCTAGCGTGCGCTACACCCTGACGCCCCAAGTAGAACTCGTAGTCGATGCGCTAGCCAATCTGAACGTTTCTGGCTTTCCCTACACTTTAGCTGCGCCCATCAGTAGCCAGTTGTCCTCGCACGTACTAGCAGGACTACACTATCGCCTTAAACGTAAAATATAATGATAGTTATTCAACTCCTTGATAAGCATCGCATTTACTGATATTTTAAATCAAGTAGGACCTCATAACGCTCATTAAGCGGTCATTTGCAACACGTAAGCCACTTTCCGCTCCGCCAAAAGCTTCCTGGAGCCCCTACGCTGCTACGCCCAGCGCCTCCAGCAATTGCTGCTTCTGGGCTTGGAAAGCGGGGGCGGTGCGGCGGCGGGGGCGTGGCAATTCCACGGCGAAAGTGTGGTGCACGCGGCCGGGGCGGCTGCGCAGCACCACTACGCGGTCGGCCAGCACGAGGGCTTCCTCCAGGTCGTGGGTGACGAGGACGAGGGTGGGGCGGTCATCGGCCCAAATGCTGAGCAGGTGTTCCTGTAAGTCCATCTTCGTGAACGGATCGAGGGCACTGAAGGGCTCGTCGAGCAGCAGCAGGTTCGGCCGCGCCACCAGGGCCCGGGCAATGGCCGCCCGCTGCGCCATGCCGCCCGAAAGCTGCCGCGGCCAGGCCCCGGTAAAATCGGCCAGGCCCACCCGGGCCAGGGCCCCCGCGCTGCGCTCGGCGCGCTCGGGGGCGGGCAAGTGGGCAATGCCGAATTCCACGTTCTGGCGCACCGTGAGCCAGGGCAACAGCCGCGGCTCCTGGAACAGAAAGCCCACCGCCGGGTGGGGCCCCGCCACCGGGGCCCCGTCAATCAGCACGCGGCCGGTGCTGGGCGCCTCCAGCCCGGCCACGATGCGCAGCAGCGTGCTTTTGCCGCAGCCGCTGGTGCCCACCAGGGCCACGATTTCGCCGGGCTGCACTTGGAAGCTAACGTCTTGCAACGCCACCACCTGAGGCCCAAACTGCTTGCCAAGGTGCTCGATGCGCAGCATGGTTTCAGATGTGAAGAATGTGGGGAGTGTGAGAAATGTATAGAATGTGGGTGGACAGAGGAATAAGTGAATGGGTGGACGTCATGCAGAGCGCAGCGAAGCATCTTTTTAGCGCCAGTAATCAGGATTAGTCACGCGGGAAAGATGCTTCGCTGCGCTCTGCATGACGTTCCAGATCCTCATTCACTCATTCACCAAATCATCCATTCACTCATTGGTCCCGTGTGTGTCTTGCCAGCGCAGCAGGCGGCGGCTGAGCCACACCAGGCCGGCATCGGTGGTGCGGCCCAGGATGGCGAAGAGCAGGATGCTGGCCAGGATGGTTTGGGGCCGGCCGGTCATCTGGCCGTCCACTAGCAGGAAGCCCAGGCCTTTGTTAGCGCCCATTATTTCGGCGGCTACCACGAACATCCAGCCCAGGCCGAGGCCGTTGCGCAGGCCCACCAGGTAGGCCGGCAGCGTGGCCGGCAGAAACACCCGCCGCACCAGCGCCAGCCCCGAAAGCCGGTACATACGGCCCACCTCCACCAGCTTGCGGTCTACGCCCTGGACGCCGCTCATCAGCCCCAGATACACCGGGAAAAATACGCCTACGGCAATCAGCACCACTTTCGAGGTTTCGTAGATGCCCATCCAAAGGATGAACAGCGGCACCCAGGCCAGCGATGGGATGTTGCGCACACCTTGCAGCAGCGGGTCGAGCAGGCGGCGGGCCAGCGGCGCATAGCCCGTGAGGGCCCCCAGCGCCGTGGCTGCCAGACTGCCCAGCGCGAAGCCCGCTCCCACCCGCGCCAGCGTCAGGCCCAGGTGCGGCCACAGCTCGCCAGTACGGGCCAGCTCGGCAATGGTGCCCAGCACTTTGGACGGCGCGGGTAGCAGGTTGGGCGGCAGGGCCCCGGTGCGGGCCAGCATTTCCCACAGCGCCAGCAGGACCAGCGGGAGCACGGCGCCTAATGGCCACTGCCAGCGCCGTGGCGCGCGCGCCGCTAGCTGGGCTACCGTGCGGACGGGCGGGGCTAAAGCAAGGGTGGAGTCGGACATGGAAAAATGAGGAGTTGCAGCCGACCAGGCCCCACATTGGGCCCCGGGCCCCTAGCGGGCCGCCACGGGCGCGGCGGGTAGCTTGTTCACAAATTGCGGATCGACCAGCGCCTTCAGGGTTTGGGCCACGTCCACGCCGGCTTCGATGGTTCCGGTTTTCTTGAGCACGTCACCGGCTGCCGCGATGGTAGCCAGCTGCGGGGCCCCGAAGCCATTGACGGCGAAGTCGGTGCGGGCCAGCTGCTTGGCGGCTACGGCCGGGCTCAGCTTGGCCGCGGTGGCCAGGGTTTGCTGTAGTTCGGCGGGGTGCTGGCGGGCCCAGGCGCGGGCCTGCTCGTAGGCGCGTAGCACGGCGCCCACCAAGGCCGGGTGGTCTTTGGCAAAGGCTTCGCGGACGTTCAGTACGCCGTAGCTGTTGAACTCGGGATTGCGGTAGAGGAGCCTGGCGCCCGATTCCAGCTCGGCCTTGGCCATGTGTGGGTCGAGGCCGGCCCAGGCGTCCACGTCGCCTTTTTCGAGGGCGGCCCGCCCGTCGGGATGTTGCAGCGGAATCAGCTCGATGTCTTTCTCGCTCATCCCGGCCTGGTCGAGGGCGCGCAGCAGAAAAATGTAAGGGTCAGTGCCTTTGGTGGCCGCCACGCGCTTGCCCCGCAGGCCGGCCACCGTGGTAATGGTCGACTTGGGCCCCACCACTAACGCCGTCCACTCGGGCTTCGAGAAGATGTAAACGGCCTTGAGCGGGTTGCCGTTGGCGCGGGCCACCAGGGCCGCCGCCCCGGCTGCCGAGCCAAAGTCGAGGCTGCTGCCGTTGAGGAATTCCAGGGCTTTGTTGCTACCCTGGCTTAGCACCCACTCCACCTTGACGTTCTGCTTGGCGAGGTCTTTCTCCAGCCATCCCTGCTGTTTCAGCACGAGGCTGAGCGGGTTGTAGTAGGCGTAGTCGAGGCGTACAGTTTCGGGCGCAGCGGCGGTGCCGGCGCTGTTACTGCCGCTGCCACAGCCGGTTAGTAGCCCGCCCAAAGCCAGCGCTACGCACAAGAGGACCTGCGGCCCACGGCGGGCCGATAAGAAAAGGAAGCTCATGTTCGGAATAATAAAGAGGGGTGGCGCTGCCTGGGGCCCCGGCGGCTACTGCGCCAGGGCCGGCGCGTAGAACCGTTCCAGCCGCTGCGCGATTTGCACAGTCTCCAGCAAAAAGCCGTCGTGCCCGAAGATCGAACCCAGCTCGATGTACAGGGCCCCGGCAATGCCTTGGGCTAATGCCCGCTGCTCGCTGACGGGGAACAGTACGTCGGATGTGATGCCCAGCACTAACGTGCGCGCCCGTACGGCGGCCAGTGCCGCGGGTACGCCGCCGCGGTGGCGGCCCAGGTGGTGGGTGTCCATAGCTCGGCTTAGCGCCACGTAGCTGTACGCATCGAAGCGGGCCACCAGCTTGTCGCCCTGGTAGCGCTGGTAGGTGCTGGCGCGGTAGTCGCGCAGGCGTGGGTCGTCGTCGGCTTCGGTTTGGGTGGTGGCGTAGGCGTCGTAGCTCCGGTAGCTGAGCAGGGCAATGGCGCGGGCGGCTCGCAGGCCCTCGCCGCCGCCGCCGGGCTCGTTGGCATGGTAGGTAGGGTCGGCCTCAATGGCCAGCCGCTGAGCCTCGTTGAAGGCAATGCCCCAGGCCGAGTGCCGGGCGTTGGTGGCAATAACCACCAGGTGGTCAAACACATCGGGTTGCGCCACGGCCCACTCCAGGGCCTGCTGCCCGCCCAGCGAGCCGCCAATCAAGGTGTGGATGCGCGCCAGGCCCAGCTCTTGGCGCAGGGCCTCGTGGGCCGCCGCCAGGTCGCGGACGGTGAGCAGCGGGAACGCCTGGTAGCGCGGCTGGCTGGTGGCTGGGTCGGGGCTGAGCGGACTGGTGCTGCCGTAGCACGAGCCCAATACGTTGGCGCACACGATGAACCAGTCGGCGGGGTCGAAAAAACAGCCCGGCCCGAACAAGCCCGGCCACCAGTCCAGCACGTCGGCGTTGGCCGTCAGGGCGTGGCACACCCACACCGCGTTGTCGCGGGCTGCGTTCAGCTGGCCCCAGGTGCGGTACGCCACGTGGGCCCCGGCCAGCGCCGCGCCGCTTTCCAAGGGGAACGGGTCGGGCAATTCAAAAATGTATTCGGGCATGGCTTTAAATGAATCGAAACCTGTCTGATGCTAAAACCCAGGGCCCCAGCGGCTGCCGTTCGGGCCCTGGGCGTCAGGCACGTTGCGCGTTGGCGGGCGGGTTATACTTCCAGCGGCTGCGCGTGCTGCGCCGCAGGCTCGGGAATGGATTCGTCGGTGTGGGCGTCGCCCTTAGGGGCGGCTTGGATGGCGGCGGCCAGGGCCTGGGCTAGGTCGGCGGTGATGTCGTCGATGTGCTCGATGCCCACCGACAGGCGCAGCAGCGTGGGCGTCACACCGGCCACCAGCTGCTCCTGCTCGCTCATCTGCTGATGCGTGGTGGCCGAGGGCTGAATGATCAGCGTTTTGGCGTCGCCCACATTGGCCAGGTGGCTGATGAGCTTGAGGTTATCAATCAGGGCCACGGCCGTTTCCTTGGTGCCGTGCAGCGTGAAGGAGAGCACGCCGCCGAAGCCGCGCTTGAGGTACTTGGCCGCGTTGGCGTGGTGGGGGCTGCTGGCCAGGCCGGGGTAATTGACGTGGGCTACTTCGGGCTGCTTTTCCAGCCACTGGGCCACTTTCAGGGCGTTTTCCACGGTGCGCTCCACGCGCAGGCTCAGGGTTTCGAGGCCCTGCAGCAGCAGGAAGGAGTTGAACGGGCTGATGGCGGGGCCGAAGTCGCGCAGGCCCTCCACCCGGGCCCGGATGGCAAAAGCAATGTTGCCAAACGGCCCGTTTTTGCCGAATACGTCGTTGAAAACCAGGCCGTGGTAGCCCTCGCTGGGCTCGGTGAACTGCGGGTACTTGCCGTTGCCGAAGTCGTAGGTGCCGCCGTCCACAATCACGCCGCCCACGCTGGTACCGTGCCCGCCAATCCACTTCGTGGCCGACTCCACCACGATGCTGGCGCCGTGCTTGAGGGGCTGGAACAGGTAGCCGCCCGCGCCAAACGTGTTATCGACCACCAGCGGAATATCGTGCTTGTGAGCCACGGCCGCAATGCGCTCAAAATCAGGCACGCTGAAGCTGGGGTTGCCAATCGTTTCCACGTACAGGGCCCGGGTGTTCTCGTCAATCAGCTTCTCAAAGCCGTCGGCGTCGTCGCCGTCCACGAAGCGGGCCTCGATGCCCAACCGCTTGAAGGCCACCTTGAACTGGTTGTAGGTGCCGCCGTACAGGTAGGAGCTGGCCACGATGTTGTCACCCTGCTTGAGGATGTTGTTCAGGGCAATGAACTGCGCCGCCATGCCCGAGCCCACGGCTACGGCCGCCACGCCGCCTTCGAGGGCCGCAATGCGCTGCTCGAATACGTCGGTGGTGGGGTTCATCAGGCGGGTGTAGATGTTGCCGAACTCCTTCAGAGCAAACAGATTAGCGCCGTGCTCGGCGCTTTTGAACACGTAGCTGGAGGTTTGGTAAATGGGCACAGCGCGCGAGCCGGTGGTGGGGTCGGGTACTTGGCCAGCGTGGATTTGGAGGGTTTCGAAGTGCAGGGAAGCGGACATAAAAAGGGAGGGTTAAAAACCGTAAAAATCTGAAGAAGAGGGGGAAGGGACTGGCTGGAACCGGTAGTGCCGGCAAGCAAAAAAGCCCGTGTAGTTGAGGTAACCAGGGGCCCCCATGAGTAGCCCAGCTGCTCGGCGCGGCCCAGCTAGCCGCTACCTAAAGACCCGGTGGCAGGAGGTGGCGGGCAGAACCCGCAGCATTAGCCTAGCCGCAACAACACGGGCCCCAACAACACATTCGCATTCGGCCGGCCAACACCAAAAAGCCCAGCACCGGCAAGACCGGCTGGGCAAATAGGGTCGAATGGGAAGCGGGGGGGTTGTTCATGGCACTCCGGTTATATTTCCCGCAGCGACCGGGGGGCCGAGGGGTAGGAAGTGGCACCTTTCGCGCGGTCGAAGGTTGCCAGCGGGTCACAGAGCCTAGTCTCTCGCCGCTTCTGTATAAGATGAAACGCTGCACCACCGCGAGGGGGAGCGTACCGGATTGGTAATGGCAAATATAGAAGCGAAAAATTTGCTTTTGCAAAAGGCGCCACAAGTTTTTCGCCAGCAGGCTCAAAAAAGCCCGGGCCAGGGGCCCAGGCTTTTCTTGCCTTTTTTCTGCAAAAAAGTACCTAGATGCTAGGTAGGATCAACACCTGGCCTACTTCGATGAGGTCGGGGTTGGTGCCGATGAGGTCCTTGTTGGCCTCGTAAATCTGGTGCCACTTGGTACCGTCGCCGTAGTGGTTTTTGGCAATTTTCGAAAGGGAATCACCACTCGCCACTGTGTAGGTGTTGGCGTCGGTACTGCCGAACGAGGCACCGGCCCCAGCAGTGGGTTGGGAGGCATCGGCCGGCTTCTTTTCGCCTTCGGTGTTCAGGAAATCCATCAGGCCCATGGCGTGGGGGTGGGGTTTTAGGTGAAAACGGATGATACATTGCCGGGGCCCCTGCAAAGGGAGATGCCGGCGGCAACTGGCGGTTTTTACGCGCCGCCAAGCATAGAAGTTGCCTAATAAACTATTTAATTAGCTGGCCGTAAGCAAGGCAGTCGGCACGGGCCGGCGCATCACTTCCACTCCATTGCCCTTGCATCTTTCATGAAAAACTCTCAATTGGTTGCCCGTTCTTTCCTGGCCAGCTTCGCCCTGCTGCTTTCGCTGTTTGTGGTGGCTTGCGGCAACGACAAAGGCAAAGTAGAAGCCGTGAATATGCTCTACGGCACCGATAGCAAGGTGTGGAAAACTGCCAAGGAAACCGATGCCACCGGCGACAAAGTGAAGCAAACCGACGCCCAAAAGCAGGAGGAACTGCGCATTTTTGCCAATGGCAACTACACCATGACGAGCGCCGCCGAATCCGTTTCGGGCAAGTATACCTTCGACCAGGCCGCCAAAACCATCATGATGACGCCTACGGGTGCCACCGCTGGTAACCAGTTCGCGGTGGAAACCCTTACCGACAACAAGCTGACTTTGGTGGGCACCAGCGGCGCCAAGCTGATGCTGGAAAAGGAATAATTAAATTCTCAACAGTAGCGAAAGCCCCGTGCCGAAATTGGCGCGGGGCTTTTTTGTTGCCGGCCCGGTGCAGCGAACACGCAGAAGGCGGTTCTTTGCGTTTGGTATTCTGCTTGGTTTAAATTTTCTTTTGACTCAAAAAATGGCTTGGTTTCGAATGTTGCTACTATGGGGAGCGTGCCTGGGGGCCGCCGGGGGGCGGGCCCAAACCCCGGCCGCGCCGGGGCCCCGGCCAGTACCAGCGCGCGCGCTGCGCAGCCTAAGCCCTGCCGACACGTCGTTTGCGGAGCTGGAGTTTCTGCGGTCGGAAATTGGCGGTGCGCGGGTAGTGTTCCTCGGCGAGCCCACCCACGGCGAGGGCAATGTGCTGGCAGCCAAGGCGCGGCTGGTGGCGTTTTTGCAGCAGCGCATGGGCTTCACTACGCTGGGCATGGAGAGCGGCTTTTTTGAGTTGCACAAGGCCCAGCAGGGCATTGCGGCGGGTAAGTCGGTGGCCAAAAACCTGCGCAGCAGCGTGTTTCCGGTGTGGACGGCCACCCAGGAGTTCCAGGCCGTGGGGCCCCTGCTGGGCCCCGATGGCCTGCGCGTGATGGGCTTCGACCCACAGCTGAGCGGCGACTACAGCGACGACTTGGCCGACGACCTGGAGGATTTCCTGGAACCCGAGAAGGGCACCGCCGCCGTGAATTATGAGTTGCTGGGCGACGTGGTGGACTACATGGCCGCGCATTACGCCTTCCCGCCCACCCAAAAACCGGCCGAGTTTGAAGCCGTGCTGGCCCAGGCCGACCGGCTGCTGCGCAAGGCCGCCGGGGCCCCCGCTGCCAGCCGCCGCACCGAAGCTGCCTTTTGGCAACAGTGCCTGCGCAGCCTGGGGGCCCTGGCCCGCGACTACGCCGCCCACGACCCCGGGGCCAAAACCGCCGCCACCTTCGTGGCCGCCGACAGCAACCCGCGCGACGCCCAGATGGCTGATAACCTGCTGTGGTACCTGCGCCAGCACCCGGCCGAAAAAGTTATTTGCTGGGGGGCCCTGCCGCACTTCGCCAACCGCGTGGAGGTGCTCGGTAGCGACGAGCTGCGCGCCTACCAGCCCATGGGCCGCGCCGTGAAGGCGGCGCTGGGGCCCAACCAGGTGTACATTCTGGGTACGCTGGCCGGCGGCGGCACCCACGGCCTGGTGGGCACCGCGGGCGTGCCCGTGCCCCCGCCCGCCGCCGGTACTCTGGAGGCCGAGCTGCTGGAAAAGGAGGGGCCCCTGTCCTTCGTCAGCCTGAAGCATGACGCGCCCGGCCTGCAGCTCACTACCTACGCCTTTGATTACCAGCCGCTGGCGGGTCCCTGGAGCGAGGTGGTCGACGGCTTCCTGTTCTTCCGCAGCGTGGCGCCGCCGCACTTGGCCGCCCCCGACAGCGCCGCGGGGGCTTTGATAGCAGCAGCGGCCGACACCGCGGCGGCAGTCGTGGCGGCTCGTGCCGCGCCGCCCGGCTCGCGCAACCCCGCCGCCGGCCGGGGCGGGGCCCTGGTGCGGGCGGGCGCGGCGGCCCCCGATGTGTCGGGGGTGCGCACGGTGCATGGGCAGGTGCTGGATGCGCGTAGCCGGGCGGGCGTGCCCTACGCGTCGGTGGTGGTGCCGGGGCAGGGCAAGGGCACTACAGCCAACGCGCAGGGCCGCTTCGCTCTGGCGCTGCCGGGCCCCACGCCGCTGCAAGTGAGCAGCTTGGGCTACGCCACGGCCGTGGTGCAGTCGCCGCGCGGTAACGAAGAGTTGACGGTGCAACTAACGCCGTCGGCCTACGCCTTGGACGAGGTGCGCGTGCCCACGGCTCCGCCCGACCCGGTGGCCATTATGCAGGACGTCATCAAAAATATTCCCGCCAACTACGAGCAGCAGGACTACGCCACGGAGGTGTATGCCCACCGCCGCATCAGCAACTTCGACACGCTGCGCTACGAAGCCGAAACCGTGGGCCGGCTGCGGGTGCCGGCTGGTTACCGGCACTTCACGGGCGGCTTTCTGGGAGCGGGCAACGGGGTAGACTACCAACCGCAGCAGCGGCATGTGCTGGCGCAGCGCGGGGCCCCCATTAGCCGGATAGCCCTGTACAGCCGGGTGCAGGGTGACTACGTGAGTGCCGCTGACCCAGTGCGCACGTCGCCACTGTTCGAAGCCCGCCGGCTGCGGCGCTTTACGCTTAAGCTTGACAGCGTGTGCGGCCAGGGCCCCGAAACGGTGTATTTGCTGAGCTTCGCCGCCAAGAAGGCTGACCACCGCAGCACCGGTAGCTACTTGATGGGCGTGTACCAGGGCCGCCTGCTGGTGCGCCAGCGCGACCACGCCGTGCTGCGTTACGAGGCGCTATGGCAGCTTGATACCGCGGCCTTCAACAGCGCGGCGCGCAAGAACCGGGGCCGCGAGAGCCTGAGAGACCGCCTCTTCGCCCAGGTTTTCACCGCCGACCGCACTACCCATGTGGTGGACTACGCCCGGGGCCCCAACGGCCGCTACTACGCCCGCCGCAGCGTGGGCCAAACCCAGAGCGCGGGCCGAGTGCTAGGCAAGGGGCCCTTCTATTACCAAAGCCTGAGTGAACTGTTTTTCAAACCGTTGCTCGACGCCGGCGCCTCTCCGCCGCCCGCCGCCAAAACCAAGGGCCCGCCCGTGGCCGTGCCCGAGGTGCCGTATCGCCCCGAATTTTGGGATGCTTACCCGCGGCCCGGCGGGGCCCTGGCGACGCCGGCTACTCGGCCGTAGAGGCCCCGCCTGCAGCCGGCCGCGGGCCGAATACCCGCGCCAGCCAGCGCGGTAGGTAGGCTACGCCCAGGGCCAGGTAGAAGTAGTACGTGACGATGCGGTAGAGCAGCACGAGGAAGCTCGTCATGGTGGCCGTGCCGATGAAGTGGCCAAAAAACGTGGGGAATGCGCCCTCGGCAATGCCCGCGCCGCCGGGCGTAATGGCCAGCAGCAGTACCACCTTATAAGTAATGTTGCGGGCAAAAATGAACAGGAATGTGCCCGTGCTCATGGGTACGAAGGCGGCGATGAGGCAGCCGATGACGGCGTAGCGGGCCGTCCACACGAACGCCGTGCTCAGGCAGGCGCGCCACCAGTACAAGGGCCCCGCGCCGCGCAAGTGGTTGGAGGCGTTTACCATTTCCTGGCCCTGGCGGTAGGCTAGCCGCCGGAACCGCCGCAGCCCCCGCACCGAGGCCAGCCGTACCAGCAGCCGCCGCACCGCGCGCGGGTTCACGAGCAGCGCGTAGAGCAGCAGCCCGGCGTAGGCCGACACGCCCGTGTAACTTAGTACGAACAGTACCCGCAGTGTTTGCACAAACGCCGATTGCAGCCCTTGTGGGTACAGCCCAGCGCCGGCCAGGCCCACCACCAGCGGCACCATCAGCACGTAGTATAGGTTGTCAAGCAGGGCCGTGACGAGCGTGTAGGCCAATGATTTACCCAGCGGAATGCCCTCGCGGCTGAGAATGATGGGGGCCACTGCCGTGCCGCCCGCCGCCGAGGGTAGCACGCACGAGGCAAACTCCCACACTACAATCACGCCGAATGACTGCCGCCAGTTCAGGGCCCGCTCGGTGATGTGGTGGATGCGGTAGATGTAGCCCAAATCGCGGGCCCACAGCACAAGCAAGGTTACGAGCAGCCACTCCCACTTGGCGTCGAGCAGCGGGGCCAGGTCGCCGGGTTTGTAAGAGCGCCAGAACAGGAACGCCACCACGCTCAACCCAATCAGGGCCGGCACCACAATGCGCGACGGCCGCAGCTGCCGCAGCAGGGCGGCGTCCTGGTCGGCGGCGGGGGGGCTGGCGGGCGGGGGCGGCGGAGGGGCGGAGAGCGGCATAAGAGCGGGGATGGCCGGGTAAAAGTACGGCCGCCCCGGTCAGGGCCCCCGCCCCGCTGCCCCACGCAAAACGCCCCGCGGCGACGGGCGCAGTGGGGCGTTAGCAACACATTATAATGGTTTCCAAGTCAGTGTACCTCCGCAATCTACGGCCGCCCGCCGGGGCTGCCGGCCGGCGTGATGCCGCCCGGCGACGTGGTGCCCGGTGAGGGCGTGCCTACCGGTACCGTGGTTTTGGCCGGCGTGGCAGGCTTCGTCGCCGAGCTGTCAGCCGGAGTTGTGGCGGCCGGCGTGTTGGCGGGGTCCGGGGCCGCTGGTAGGCCGGTGGGCGTACCTGCGCCGGGGATGAGGACCGGCGTGGCGGCGGGCGCGGCGGTGCCATTGGGCTGAGCCACGCCGTTGGCGGGGGCCCCGGCCGGGGCCGTGCGGGTCGAATCGGTGGCGTTGATGCGCGTCGTGCCGGCGCGCGGGGCAGCCGCGGCCGGGCGGGCCCCGGGGGCCCCAGTGGGCTGGCCACCGCCTTGGCGAGCGCCGCCGCCGCTACCGCCGCCACCCTGGGCACCGGTGTCGCCGCCACCGCCGCCGTTGTCGCCGCCTTCTTTGAGGTCGTCGTTGTTGACGCCTTTGCCGCGCCGGCCCGCATCGCCGGCCGTGAGCTTGCCAATGCGATAGCTAAAGTTAACCTTGAGGCTCAAGCGGTTGAGTACGTTAGAGCTATTTTGCGTCAGCACCGGCGCGTTGATGGGGACGCCGTTGTACTGGTCCACGTAGGGTGTGCTTACCGAGTTGCGAATGGTAATTTGGTTGCTGAAAAAGTTCTCGGCCCCAAAGCCGATGCTGCCCCGCTTCTCGGCAAAATTGCGCTGCAAGCTCAAGCTGTAGATGCCGAAGCCCGACTGGTAGCCCTGCAGCTGCACCTGCTGGCCCCGCACGAAGGCAAACGCCTGCAAGGCCCAGTTCTTATTCAGGTTATAGGCGCCAAATACCCGTCCGTTTATCACAAAGCCTTGGTTACTAGAGTTATAAATAGCGTTAGCATCGTTGTTGCGCAGCACGCTGTAAAACAAGTCCATGCTGCCGTTGAGGCTTACCTTAGCGTTGTTGATGCCCACGAATAGGTTGGTGCCGTAGGCCCGCTCGGTGCCCGCGTTGCGGAACGTCGAGAGCAGCGCGCCCACTGCCCTGGTGGGGTTGAGCGAGTCGGCCAGCGGCACCCGCACGGTCTGAATGGCGTTGTTTGTGTTGCGTATGAAGGTCGAGATGTTCAAATTTACCTTCTGCTTAATCTGGGTGCTGTAGCCCAGCTCGTAGTTTTGGGTATTTTCGGGCCGCAGGATGGGGTTACCGGCCGAAGCGTTCAAGGGGTTGGAAGCCTGCACGTTCGGGTTCAGGAATTGCAGCGAGGGCCGCTGAATCCGAATGTTGTACGCCAGCTTGAGCACGTTGCCATTGCTGAACTTGCGCGACAAGTTCACGCTCGGCAGCACCTTGAGGTAGTTGGGAATGGCGGTAGCCGTGAGCACCCCGTTGGGGTCGCTGAAGCTGGCGCCGATGGTGGTGTACTCGGCGCGCACGCCGGGCTTCAGGGTAAAGCCCTTGGGCAGGGCCATCGTGTAGGCCACGTAGGCAGCGGCTACGTTCTGCTTATACAAAAAGGAGTTAGGAACCGGAGGGGTAGGGGGCGCCAGGCCAGGGCCGTAGAAATAGCTGTAGTCACTGGTTACACGCCGCACGATGTTTTTCACGCCCACCTCCAGCAGCTGGTCCTTGACGGTGGGCGTTTGGTAGTCTACCTGCCCGGTTATTTCCTGGTTGTGGCTCTGGTTGTTGTTGCCCAGCTCGCCCAGGTACGACCGGTCGGTCGGCGCAAATACGTTGTTGGTGAAGTCGCTGGTCTGGTTGTTCCGGCTGAACAACGTCAGCACGCTCAGCTCGCGCTGTTTCACATCGTAGAGGTGGGTGTAGTTGAGGCTCGCATCCACGGTGCCCGAGTTGCTGGTCGAGGCCACATCGCGCACCGACGTAATGCCCGTGGTGGCCCCGGCCAGGGTCTGGCTGGTGAGCTGGTCCTGGTAGTTCTTGCCGTTGCGGATGCCGTAGGCCAGCGAGCCAGCCAGCGAGTTCTGCTTGTCGAAATCGTAGGTCAGGCCCAGCGTATAGCGCCCAAAAGCGTTGGTTTGCCGGGTGGCGGCGTTTTGCTGCACGGTGGTGCGCTGGCCGCTCTGTAAGTTACTGCTGGTCTGTACGTTTTCGAAGCTGCCCGGCGTGTTGTACTGCGCCCGCCCAAAACCGCCCAGCGAAGCGCCGAACTTGCCGTTGCTCACGCTGCCGCTCAGGCCCAGGTTGCTGGCGCGGGTGCCGGCGCTGCTGTTCACGTTCAGCGAAGCCCCGCGCAGGTTGTTCTGCTTGGTGATAATGTTGATGATGCCCCCTGAGCCCTCCGCGTCGTACTTGGCCGAGGGCGAGGTGATGACTTCCACGGTCTGAATCTGCTCGGCCGGAATCTGCTTGAGCGCATCGGCCACGCTGCTGGCCGCAATGGTGCTGGGCTTGTTATTAATCAGCACCTTAATGTTCTGGCTGCCCCGCAGGCTCACGTTGCCGTCGAGGTCCACACTGAGCAGCGGCACGCGCTTGAGCACGTCGGTGGCATCGCCGCCGGCCGTGGTTTTGTCCACGTCGGCATTGTATATGGTGCGGTCCACCTTTTCCTCAATCAGCGGCTTTTGGGCCACCACCACCACTTCGCCCAGCTTCTGGGCTGAAGTCACCATGGGCAGGGTACCAAGGGCAACGGCCCCGCCGGCCGCGGGCACCACCACGCCCGTGCGGGTGATGTCCTGGTAGCCCAGGAAGCTGACCTTAATGGTGTAGGTGCCGGGCGAAATACCGGGCAGCACAAACTTGCCGTCGTCGCCGCACACCCCGCCATTCACGGGCGTGCCGGCGGCGTCCAGCACCGCCACTGAGGCGTACGACACGGGTTTGCCGTTGGCACCGTCCGTCACGGTGCCCGTGAGGCGGCCCGCCACGCGGGTAGGGGCCCCCGGCAAAGCGGCAGGGCGGGCGGGGGCCTGCTGGCCGCGGCCAGAAGAAACGGAGCCTGCTAAAGCCGTGGCTAGTAGTAGGGTAGAGGGAAGAATTCTCGGTTGCATATGATTTATGGTAGCCCCCAAAGTGCGTATTCGGCGGCAAAAGGTTGCACCTGCTTCAGGTTTTTTTGCGAACCCCCGACCAAGAGCCGTTTTATCCCGACATAAGCCTCTTTTTAGGCCAGTTGTTACGGAAGGCCACAACCGCCCGCCCGGTCCCTTCGTACCTTTATGGCCGGCCCGGCCAATCTTTTTGCGGGCCCGGCGGTTGCATACCGCCCCCCACTCCGACGCTTGCCCTGATGACAATTGAACCCGGCCCGCTCCTAGCGGCGATAAATTCGCCCGACGACCTTAAAAAGCTCGCCCCCGAGCAGCTAGTACAAGTCAGCACCGAGCTGCGCGAGTTCATCATCGACACGGTGAGCATCTACGGCGGGCACTTCGGGGCCTCGCTGGGCGTGGTCGAGCTGACGGTGGCCCTGCACTACGTCTTCAACACGCCCTACGACCAGCTAGTGTGGGACGTGGGCCACCAAGCCTACGGCCACAAAATCCTGACCGGTCGGCGCGAGCGGTTTCCTACCAACCGGCGCTACGGCGGCATGTCTGGCTTCCCCAAAATTTCGGAAAGCCCCTACGATGCCTTTGGCGTGGGCCACAGCAGCACCAGCATCGGGGCGGCGCTGGGCATGGCGGTGGCCTCTGACTACAAGAAAGATTTTGACCGCCAGCACATTGCTGTGATTGGCGACGGCGCCATGACGGCCGGCATGAGCTTCGAGGCCCTGAACCAGGCCGGAGCCCTGAACAACAACATGATTGTCGTGCTCAACGACAACTGCATGAGCATCGACCCCAACGTGGGGGCCCTCAAGGAATACCTGACCGATATCACCACCTCGCGCACCTACAACAAGGTGCGCGACGAGCTGTGGAACGTGCTGGGTAAGCTCAGCAAGTTTGGCCCTAACCCCCAGCAGATTGCCCGCAAAGTGGAGGCCGCCATGAAGGCAACTTTGATGAAGCAGAGTAACCTGTTCGAGGCCCTCAATTTCCGCTACTTCGGGCCCGTGGATGGGCACGACGTGCAGCACTTGGTGGCGGTTCTCAACGACCTCAAGGCTATTCCGGGCCCCAAGCTGCTGCACTGCGTGACGGTGAAGGGCAAGGGCTACGCGCTGGCCGAGAAGGACCAGACGCTGTGGCACGCCCCGGGCCTGTTCGATAAAATTACCGGCGAGATCTACACCAAAACGCCCACCACGCCCCAGCCGCCCAAGTACCAGGACGTGTTCGGCCACACGCTGGTGGAGCTGGCCGAGGCCAACGACAAAATCATGGGCGTGACGCCGGCCATGCCCTCGGGCTCGTCGCTGAACCTGATGATGGCCGCCATGCCCACCCGCGCTTTCGACGTGGGCATTGCCGAGCAGCACGCCGTTACATTTTCGGCCGGCCTGGCCACGCAGGGCCTGGTGCCGTTTTGCAACATCTACTCCTCGTTCATGCAGCGGGGCTACGACCAGGTCATCCACGATGTGGCCCTGCAAAACCTGCACGTAGTGTTTTGCCTCGACCGCGCCGGCTTTGCCGGGGCCGACGGCCCCACGCACCACGGCTGTTACGACTTGGCTTACATGCGCTGCATCCCCAACATTGTGGTGTCGGCCCCGATGAATGAGCAGGAGCTACGTAACCTCATGTACACCGCCCAGTTGCCCGAGAATGCGGGGCCCTTCAGCATCCGCTACCCGCGCGGTGAGGGCGTGATGCCGGAGTGGCGCACGCCTTTGCAGCGCGTGGCTGTGGGCACGGGCCGCGTAGTGCGCGAGGGCGAGGCCGGCGGCGTGGCCATCCTCACCATTGGCCACATCGGTAACTACGCCGTGAAAGCTACCGCTGCCCTCGCCGCCGAGGGCCTCGACGTGGGCCACTACGACCTGCGCTTCTGCAAGCCGCTGGACGAAGAAATGCTGCGCGACGTGGCCCGCCGCTACGGCGCCATCGTGACGGTAGAGGACGGCTGCCTGCCCGGCGGCTTTGGCTCGGCCGTGCTCGAGTTCCTGGCCGACCAGGGCCTGCACTTACCCCTGCGCCGCCTCGGTATTCCCGACCGCGTAGTGGAGCATGGTACCCAGGACCAGCTGTACAAAGAATGTGGGTTCGACGCCCCCGGCATCGCCCAGGCCGTGCGCGAAATGGCCGCTAAAGTGACAGACGCCGCCCGCGAATCAGTGCTGGGGTAAGAAGCGGTCTTCTTTAACTTACAGAAAAAGGGCCCCGCAGCGTCAGCTGCGGGGCCCTTTTTTGTTTCAACACCTAGCCAAAGGGGCCCCGGTGGGGCCCTGCCGTAACCGCCCACGGGGCAGCCGGCAAAACCATAGCCGCCAATAAAACGTCTTACCAGACGCTCCAGCCAAACCCGGTCCGGAGCATCATTTTAAGTGATTTAGCAATGGCTGCCATCACCGCAACTTACCCCGCCACGTTCACCATTGGCGGCGATCTCACCGTGAACCGCCTCGGCTACGGGGCCATGCGCATCACTGGCGAAGGTATTTGGGGGCCCCCGGCCGACCACGACGAGTCCATCCGCGTGCTGCGGCGGGCCGTGGAGCTGGGCGTGAACTTCATCGACACGGCCGACAGCTATGGGCCCAGCGTATCGGAAGAGCTGATTGCCGAGGCGCTGCGCCCCTACGCCAAGGGCCTGGTCATCGGTACGAAGGGTGGGCTGCTGCGCACGGGCCCCAACCAGTGGCCCATCGATGCCAGCCCCAAGCACCTGGAGGAAGCGCTGCACGGCAGCCTCAAGCGCCTGAAGCTCGATCAGATTGACCTGTACCAGCTCCACCGCGTGGACCCAAACGTGCCGTTTGAAGACACGCTGAAGTTCTTGCAAAAGGCCCAGCAGGATGGCTATATCAAGCACATTGGCCTATCGGAAGTCGATGTAGACCAGCTCAAAAAGGCCCAGGAATTTGTGGAAATCGTGTCGGTGCAGAACATGTACAGCGTCGATAACCGCAAGTGGGAGCCGGTGCTCGACTACACCTGTGCGCACAATATCGCCTTCATTCCGTGGTTCCCGCTCTCGGGCGGCAACAAGGAGGCCCTGGCGGCCCTCGACCAAATTGCCAAAAAATACGGCGCCACCCAGCAGCAAATTGCCCTGAGCTGGCTGCTGCATCGCTCGCCCAATATCCTGCTCATCCCCGGCACCTCAAAGGTAAAGCACTTGGAAGAGAATATGAAAACCGCTAAAATTCAGCTCTCATCGGAAGACATGGCTGCCTTGGATAAAATAAAAGCGGCCTAGTTTTAGTAGGCGCTGTTCAATAGCACAAAGGGCCCCGCAACAGCTGTTGCGGGGCCCTTTGTTTTGCACGGGATGGTGGCCGCTTGCCCTACTGGCTGGCTACCCGAGGTGAAGCAAGGAGCCGAGCAGTACCCGTAAGTCGCTGAAGAGGGTGGCGATCTGGTAAGTAAGCAGGAACAAGTACATGTAAAACAAAGCCGGGTACTGTACCTGCCAGGCGAGAACGGGCCGGTAGAAGGTGCGCCGCACGATAGGCAAGTTGGCCAAGCACGCCGCCCCGGCTCCCACCAGCCCCCCCACCAGGATGTCGCTCGGATAATGATAACCCAGGAACACCCGCGGAAAACACACCACCAGTATTGCGTACAGCAAGGCCCAGGTGCCGATCCATCGCGAGCGAAAAAAGAAGCCCGTAGCCAGCGAAAAAACCAGCGTGGCGTGGTCGCTCGGAAACGAGGTTCTGCGGTCCAGGCCGGCCGGCAGCTGAAAAAGCGAGGTCAGGTGCAGTTCGGTCGCGAAGACGGGACGCGTGCGGAAGGGCAGAACGTGCGTGAGCACGCGCTTGGCAAGCACCCCAAGCAAGCACCCCACCAAGATACCGATGATGATCTCCTGGTTGCTGCGTTTGCGCTCCTCCGAGCTCGTCTCGTCTTTAAACCATAGCCACCATACTGCCGCCACGAATATCACCCCCCCTTGGAACAACTCATTGCTGCCGACAAAGTGGACGAATCTGCTTAGGGAAGGAAATCTCGCCGCGACAGCATTGAGCTTCCAAATAATGCTAGTATCAAGGTTGAGCAACATCTATTTGAATAAGGTACTCCGCAAATATATACACCTGAAATAATGATTTGATAACAGTTTGGAACTGATTTAATAACAGTTTGGCTTGGTCAAAAAATAGCTCCTCAGGCTAAGCTACTTCACTGCGTTCTATATCAGGGCCTCGGCGGCGGTCTATTAAAGAGTGAACGCCATAAATTAGGGGACGGTTTTTATTCAACCTTTGTGCGCTCGCTGCGGCAGTGGACATATTCGCCATAACGGCACGCAGGGCGGGCACGCTAAGTACCAGTGCAAAGCGTGCGGCTGCCAAGCCCAGTTTGTACCGGCGGCGGTGGCCAAAGCCATCCAGTATGCGCAAGTAGCGAAGCTGTTGGTCGAGCGGAACCCGCAACGCAGTATCGTGCGGGCCACGGGTGTGTCGCGCATGATGGTGGCCAAACTACTAAAAAAAAGCGGCGGCGGCCTCGCTACCGTTGCCTCGGTTACGGCCGAAAAAGGCCCAGCAGAAGCAGCCGGAAGCGCTCGAACTTGATGATATGCGAACGTTTGTTGGCCGTCGCAAGCGCAAAGTCTGGCTCTGGCTGGCCGTGGAGCGGGCCTCGCGCCGCATCGTGGCCTGGATGCTCGGCTGTCGGGGTGCCGCGACGGCCCGCCGCTTGTGGGCGGCGTTGCCCCGCCCTTACCGCTACCACTGCGCTACCAGTGGGAGGCATACGCGCCTGTCTCGTCCGACTACAGCTGTACAGGTTGTCCAATCCTGAAAAAAAGTTGTCAGTTTTCGAGTGAGAAGAAAAGAGTTGGTTTTAGTCCTGATAGCAGGTTGTCAAGTTAGGCTATGTCGGTTGATGTTGGGGTCTGAGCAGCCTTGTATACTTTAGGTTTCCAGTGCTTTTGCAGCGGCTCGGTGCTAATGTGGGCGGCAGCCGGCGTTAGATACCCGCAACTCATATGGGGGCGCAGGTGAGCGACGCGCACCCGCACGATTTCGTTTTCCTGGAGTTTCCGGACCGTTTGGTGCCAAACTTTTTTCGGATGGGTAGTTTCAATTCTTGCTCGGCCACCTCCACCATCGGGTGGAGGGCTAAAATCAACAGATTGGCCTGCTGGAGTGCTTCTTCCAACTCGCCGTTGCGCTGCTGCAAGGCGTGCACGTCCCGTTTTTTCGTTCGCGTCATCGCCGGACTAACGAACAAGCCCGTCTGCACCTTGCGCTGGTAGAGGCTTACCCAGTTGCGCAACGTATAGCTGTTGTGGATATCCAGGTCGGCCATTACCTGGCTGGGCTCTTCGCCCCCAAAGACAATGCGGAACACCGCCGTTTCTTTGAATTGCGCGCTGTACTGAAAGCGCCGGAGCAAGGCGCGAATGTGCTCTTCCATAAGACAGTTTTTTAAGCCAAAAACTGTCAACTTATTTCAGGACAAGACAGAATGTTCTGCCCGCCCGCCACCACCGGTCGCGGCCCAAAGGCAGTGGCAATACAAGTATTGTCGAGGTGATTAATTGTTCGTTGCGCCACCGGTGCGGCGTACTCGTGCGCAATTCATGGTCGTTTAGCAAAAGCTTGGTCATGCACACGGCCCACATCAAAATTGTCATCGATAATTATAACCTCATCCTAAATTAGACCACCGCCAGGGCCTTTTTGATAATAAATCTTTTTTAAATCAATCTTCCGTAGGAAGCGTTGGGCAGATGAGTATTAATTATTTCTTCTATCCTATTCATTCTAATAAGTTTTTGCCATGTCCCTTCCTTTCCAATTACTGAAAAAACCGTTGCTCGCGCTAGCCCTGGGGCTGGCGGCGGGCGCGCCCGCGTGGGCCCAGGCCACGCAAACCGACCAAAAGACCGACACCGACTTCACGCGCTACAAAACATACAACTTTATGGACGAAGCGGCGCGCAACGATTCTGCGTCGGCGGATTTAGGCGCAAATATTTTTGACTTGAAGCGGGCCGTGGTCCACGAAATGGAGGCCCGCGGCTACCAGCGCGCCGCCCAGCCCGACCTGCTGGTGAACATCGGCATCTCCACCCGGCTGCTGACCCAAACCCGCGAAACCAACTTCCTGAACGACGGGGCCCCGTACTACATCGGCCAGCGCAACTACCGCTGGCAGGCCCAAAATATACCCGTGGGCCATTACCGCGCGGGCACCGCCACCATCGACGTGGTGGACGCCGCCCGCCGGGAGCAGGTGTGGCAGGGCACCACCACCACTATCCTCTCGCGCAAGCCCAACAAAGCCGCCCAGCAAATTGACAAGGGCGTGGCCGAGGCATTTGCCAAGTTCCCGGCGCGCGCGCGCTAGGGGCCCAATTGGGGCCCCGGCTATTGGCCGACGCTGCTGCGGTCGATGAGTTGGAGCACGTCCTTGGTCGAAACCCGCTGGCTGGTTTCGGCGGCGTGGTAGACGGCTTTGAGCAACTGCACGCCGTGCAGGCCCATTTCGCCGGGCACGCGGGTGGGCCGGTTGCGCAGAATGCAGTCGGCAAAATCGTCCATTTGGGCGGCTTGCTGGTTGATGTTGGGCAGGTTGATGCGGCCGTCGTGCTGACTGGTGGTGCCCGCCAGGCCGCCGTAGCTGGAAGCTGGAGTCAGCTCAGCCTAGCCCCGGGGGCCCTCGGCGCGCAGGCGGCCTTCCAGGTTTTCGGTGTAGCGGATGCGGCAGTCGGCCGTGGCGCCGTCGGCAAACTGAAACTGCCAGTCGAGCCCCGCCTCCACGTTCTTAAACAGCTTGGGTTCGGGGTTGGGCGTGAACTGGGCCGTGACTGATACCGGCACCTGGCCCTTGGTGTAGAGGTAGCCCTGCACGCAGTAAATGCCCATGTCCATGAGGGGCCCCCCACCGCTCAGGGCCCTACCCACGCGCCAGCTGGGCGTACTGAGCCGGAAGCTGTTGTCGGCCGCCAGGTGCCGCACCGGCCCGAACGTTTCGCGCTGGCCCAGGCGCATCATCTCCTAGTTGTGGTTGAAGTGCAGCCGGTAGCCTATGCTGAACTGCTTGCCTGCCTTCTGGCAGGCGGCCACCATGCGGCGCGCATCGGCCACCGACGTAGCCAGCGGCTTCTCGCAGATTACGTGCTTGCCCGCCTGCGCCGCCTGCACCACGTACTCGGCGTGCAAAGCGTTGGGTAGCAACACGTACACAATGTCGGTGGCCGGGTTGTCAATCATCCGGCCGAAGGTCTGGTAGTCGTAGATATTCTGGGCGGGAATATCGTACTGCTGCTGCCACCGCACGGCCTCGGCCGGCGTGCCCGTCACGATGCCCGCCAGCCAGCACAGCTTGGTTTGCTACAAGGCGGGGGCCAGCTGCCCGGCGCTGTAGCTGCCCAGCCCCATCAGCGCCACGCCCGGCGGGCGGCCGGGCGCCGCCGGGGCCCTGCCTGCCAATCCCGCCAGGGCCGCCGGCCCAGTCAGTAGGGCCCCCGCCCCCAGCGAAAGCGTGCACATAAAATCGCGGCGGGAAGTAGCAGAATCGAGGAGGTCGGCCATGGCGCAGCGGGTTGGGGTAGAAGCAGTTTACCCTATGCGGCTGCGCTGGGTTATGGTTGGGCTGGGGCCCCTGTACGAGGCCGCGTCACAGGGAAACTGTCGCTGCGGGGCTTCTGCCAGCAATAATTTGAAATAAGCAGCAGAAAGGTGGGGCTGTAGGGTACAGTGGGGAGGCAGGTTGTGAAAGGCCGGGGCGGAGCCCTATGCTAATGGGCCCTTATTGATAACGAGTACATTCTCAACAACTAAGCGAACCCGAATGGGTATTCCTTCAAAACGATTGTTGAAAGAAGCACTCAAGGCTAAAAAATCTGCTCCAGGATAGGGCCGCTGAGAAGTGCGTCCGACGCAGGCGTAGGCCAGCACCAATGCGCCCGGCGGAATAATAGCTCGGCTGACGAAATCCTTGATAGTAAGCTCTAGTTGCTCCACGCAATCGGCAGCGCGGGCGTAGCGCAAATTGCCGCTGCTCGTGATGTCATGCTCAGCTTTCTTGAACTCTACAAAGTAGGTTTGCTCAGTAGTCAGTAATGCGCAATCACATCTGCGTCCCTCAGCAGACATATATAGGCAATCATCAACTTTAATGAGGTGAACTAAACGGCCAGATTCGTTTATTACTTGCAAATCGAACCGATTGCGCGTAGGAGGCAAGTAGTGAAAACAAGGAGCAGTACCAGGTGGGTCCTGCACAAGAAACTCAACCGCAGTAATGGCTTCTTGGCAGGCGCTGCCACGCATTTGGTCGCGGAATGATTCGCGTAGCGGATTTAGCATGTTCTAAAAGCCGCGGTTGATGTCAAGCAATTGATCAAATTCATCAGCCTGAATACCAGAAACAGCATCTAACTCATTCTGCGAAATAAGTTTAGTTTCCGGGTCCAGCAACGACCGGACGCCACCCGCACCCTCGGGGCCATTCACGTAGTAAGCTGCGAATTCATCGGGATTTATCCAGTATTTCTCGGGAATAATAACAGCTACTTTCTGGCGCTTTTCTTCATCCTTACTGCCAACATGGTACGCGTAAAGCAGCAGGTTTAAATGCGAGAGAATGTAGGGGCTATGCGTGGTTATCGTCAAATCATTCTCGCCCTTCGTGCATTTCTCTACCAGCCAGTTCAACAGCCCCTGCTGGGCGGTGGGGTAAAGGTTTAATTCTGGTTCTTCGATAATGAAGCTCTGCGCCTGCTCGGTGTTGCGGCTCAGGTGCTCTAGCAACACCAGCATCGGCGTGACGGATTGGATGCCGCTGGCGGTTTCAAGAAGCATTAATGGCTCTTCACGGTCGGGGATTTTAATAAAATCTCGCCCGTTGACGTGCAAATATTTTGCTTTAAGAAATGGAATATCTAACTCGGAAACGTCTTTTCGAGATAATGAAAAACTGTTAGCAAAATCAAGTAGAATTTTTGGCAAACCGATATTATCACGAATTAATCCAGCCCAAGAATATTCAATAGCAGATAAAAATGCACGTTCAGCAGGTATATATTCTGACTTTGTTCGCATTGCAAAATTAGAAAATACTTTACTTTCTCTTAAATTCAATATTATTGATTTAATATCTTCCTGCGTTTGACCAATATCGGGAGACTGCTCATTTCCGGTTCCCTTTGTTTTAGATTCATATGGTTCTAATCTTTTAGCCAAAATATTTCTGATAGATGTAAGTGCTTCAGTAGTATAATTAAAATACTCCTTTGCTGCTCTCTCACCACTACCGATCAATGCAATTCTGTCTTGTTCATTTGCGTATGATATTTTAACTGTGTCAGATTGAAATTCTATTTGAGTTTGGATATTAAAGTATTTATTGATAGAATAAATACTTAAAATCTGTCTGTTTTTAAATTCATCTTCGGGTTTACTAGAGCCATCGTTATCAGCATAAAATCTTTTATCCCGGAACACCGCCGCCAACTTCGCCAGCGTGCTCTTCCCGCCGCCTGTGGGCCCTATAAAAACCGTTACCCGCTTAAAGTCCACCGTGGCGTCTTTGATGGGGCCGAAGTTTTTGACAATTAGTTGCTCGTTCATCGCCGATAAGAATTAGGATAGGGCCAAAAATAGCACGCGGCGGCCCCGTTGCCGGAGCCGCCGCGTGGGTAACCGTTTCGTGCGCCGCTATATTTTCTCCGGCAGCAGCGTGGCGTCGGGGTAGTTGCCGAGCACGGGGGCTTTGCCCTGCGTGACGGCCTCCACCAGCAGGGCCCCGCCTACGAAGGCGCCCTTCCACGACTCGCCCAGGCCACCGAACGCTTCGGCCCGGTCGCCGCGCGAGCGCAGTGCGTTCACGCCCACCTTGAAGGCGCGGATTTCCTTGGCCGTGCGGGTGGCCCAGGCCGCGTCGTCCGACACGATGGCCGCCACCAGGGCCCCGTTCGAGATGTTCATCTCGCCCACCAGCTCCTCCACGCGGTCCACCAGCACCACGCTATCGATGGGGCCGAAGGGCTCCTTGTAATACAGCTCGCTCTGGCGGGGCAGGCCCACCAGGGCCCGGGGGGCGCGGTAGGCGCTGCGGTCCTGGCCGGGCAGGAACAGGTTGTCGTCGAGCTTGCCGTCGTAGAGCGGCGTGGCGCCGGTCTGCAACGCGTTAGTGTAGAGGCGGTCCAGGTCTTCGGCCTGGCGGGCGTTGATGACCGGCCCGAAGGCCAGTTCGGGCAGCGGGTCGTCGGGCCCGTCCACCAGCGTGGGGTTGCCCACCTTCAGGCTTTTGATTACGTCGAGGTAGGTTTCGAGGAACTGCGGGAACAGGCGGCGCTCCACCACGAAGCGCACGTAGGCCGTACAGCGCTGCTTGCCGTAGTCGTAGCCCTTGCGCAAGTGCTGGGCCAGCAGGTCCCAGTTTGAGAAATTCCAGATGCCGTAGGCGTTCACGCCCTCCATTTCCAGCATGTAGCGCTTGTGCTGCTGGGTGAGGCCGTCGGCGATGTAGCGGCCGCCCACCCGGCCGCCCACGAAGCTCAGGGCGTCAACGTGCGTGTCCTGCACCAGGGCCTGGCTTAACTCGGCCCCGGGGCCGCTCACCAGCGTCACGGGCAGGCCGCAGCGGCGGGCAATGGCGAAGGCCAGGCTCAGGGAGATGAAGCCGCCGTCGGTAGGCGTTTTGGCGATGGCGGCGTTACCGGCCAGGGCCTGCACCAGTACGGCGTGGAAGAGCACCGAAAACGGGTAGTTCCACGAGGCAATGTTGCTCACCAGGCCGATGGGCTGTCGGTCTTGCAGCATGGGCTCAATGTGGTCCACGTACCACCGGGCGCCGTCGATGGCGCGGTCGACGTCGCTGAATCCCAGGGCGTAAGTCTTGCCGATTTCCCACATCAGCAGCTTGCCGATGAGGTCGGCCAAGGGCGTGAGCTGATCGAGGCAGTCTCTTACGCGGCGCTGGCGCTCGGTCAGGTCGGTAGCGGCCCAGGCAGCCGCTTCGGCCTTGGCGGCGGCTACGGCCCGCAGGGCTACGTCGTGCGCGAGCATGGGCAGGCTCCCCAACTCTGAGCCGTCGACGGGCGAGTAGAAGGCGCGGGGCTGGCCGGGCTCCTGCCAGCGGCCTTCGAGCAGGTTGAGGAAACGGCCGTCCTGGTCGAAAATTTCGGGCGCGTGTTGCTTGACCTGTTGCAGCAGAAAGCTGAACTCGACCTGCGGCGAAACGATTTTGGGCATGGTGTTTTGGGGGTGGGGGATTGAGATGGAGTAGTAACATCAGAAGGCCGGGTGGAGTTTGTAGCCAGAAAGCCAGCTTGGCGCCCCGTGGAATGGCCAACGCGCCGTCAACCCTACCCGGGGGCCCCCAGGCTCTCTTTTAAACCGCTGGCTTGCCTTTAAATCGGCCGGCAACGTTTGCGGACTCACTATTTCTACCCGCGCCAGCTGAACCGTTTTTGGTGCCCCACGTGCCAGCCGCCGGCCCGAAAGCACGGCCCCGGGCCCGGCGTTTACATTTGCCGGCATGGCTGCCCCCCTTACTACTGCCCCGACGCTCGTTTTTCTGCACGGCTTCGCCGAAAGCCGCGAGGTGTGGACCGATTTCACCCGCTCGTTTCCGGCCGGCTACCGGCTGCTGGCCCCCAACCTGCCCGGCCACGGCACCAACCGGGCCCCCGTGCCCGATTTCAGCATGGAGGCCCAGGCGCGTTACGTGGCGCAGTACCTCACCGACAAGGGCGCCGCCGACCCGGTATTGCTCGTGGCCCACAGCATGGGTGGCTACGTGGCCCTGGCCCTGGCCGAGCGCTACCCCAGCCGCGTGGCCGGCCTGGCCCTCATCAACTCCACGGCTTTGCCCGATACCGACGAGAAGCGCCAGAATCGCGAAAAAAATATCGGCTTCGTGGAGCGCCACGGCGTGGAGAAATTTATGGACAGCTTCGTGCGCCCACTCTTCGCGCCCGCCAACCGCGACCGGCTGGCCGAAGCCCGCGAGCTGCTCGAAGAGATTGGTAAGGCTACGCCGGCTGCCACCTTCGCCGGGGCCCTGCGCGGCATGGCTGCCCGCCCCGACCGCACCGCCGTGCTGGCCCAGGCCGCGTTTCCGGTGCTGCTGGTGGCCGGCAAGCACGACGTGGCCGTGCCCTTCGACGACTCGGTGCGCCAGGCGGCGCTGCCCGCTACTGCTGCCGCCCTGTTTCTGGAAGGCAGCGGCCACCTCGCCTACCTGGAGCAGCCCGAGGAAACCCGCCGCGCCGTGCTGGCGCTGGCCGCCGCAGTGTTTGGGGAGTAGCCGGGGCCCCTACCGCACTTGACTTACGACCCGGAACTCAAACGGCAGCACGTAGCCCACCCGCACCGGGCGGCCCTGCTGGCGGGGCGGCGTCAGGGCATCGGGCGCTAGCTGAAGCACGCGCAGCACTTCCGCGTCGAGCGTGCGGCTGACGCTGCCCACGATGCGGCGCTGCTCCACGGCGCCGGTTTCGCTCACCTCGAAATAAGCATACACCGTGCCCTGGTTGCCCCGCCGGATGTCATCGACCGGGTAGCGCGTTTGCCTTTGCAGGAGGCCCAGCAGGTTGAAGGCCAGCGGGCGTTGGCCGGCGCCCGCTGGCAGCGGAAAGGTAGGTAGCTCGTCGCTGTACGCAAGGGCGGGGGCCCCTGCCGGGGCCCCAAGAACAAGCGGTAGCACAATGAAATCGGGCCGCATGCCCGGCTGGCTCGGCGCGTCCTGCGCTACCTGCCAGGCCGGCAGCTGCTCCAGCCGCTTCAGCAAAGCCTGCGTCCCGGCGCGGCTGAGGGCTGGGGCCCCGACAGGTGCTGGCAGGAAATAAGAATTGCGCGGGCGGCCCGTGCCGGTTAGCTCCAGGGCCAGGTACAGCGGCCCGGGGAAGGCGGGGCTGGCGGGGGGCAGCACGCGCCGCAGCGCCGCTTGCAGCGAGTCGGGCCCGCCCGGGAAGCGGGGGCTCCGGTAGGTGGTGCCCGTGCTGCGGCCCACTAGCGGCAACGCGGCGCCTGGGGCCGTAGCTTGGGCGTGCGCCGGGGCCCTGGGTAGCAGCCAGGCGGCGGCCAGCAAGCCAATGAGTACGTTTTTCATGCGGGGTAGAAGCTGAAAGTGGAACTGCAAGCTACGCGGCTTTCCGCCAGGGCCAGCTGCCAAACCATGGCCGGCTGCCGCCGGGGCGCCGGCCTGCTTGCCCCGGGCGGCGAATTGGCCAGGCTACCGCTGGAAACTGGCGTCTAAGGCCTGGCAAAGCGAATATAAACTATCAGATTAGTAGTTATTTGAACGGCGTTTGGTGGGCCGGGCCATGCGCGGCCCGGGCTAATAAAGTCCGCCGCTCCGGCCGCCGGCCCGTATCTTTGCGGTCGATTTATCTACCGCCGGGCCGAGATGAGGAGTTGCGGCGCTTCCCTATTTTTTTGATGAAATCCCGTTACTTATTAGTCGCCCTGGTGTTGGGTGGGGCGCCAGACGAGCAGGATGTTCTCCTGAATTTTTCATGAACCCAAACGTTTTAAACGTTGTAATAATTAATTATACTGTTTATTTACTCTAGCAAAAAAACGCATAAGCACGTGAGCACGCTAGCAAAGAACTCACAGGTACGCCTAGTAGGGGCAGCGAACACAGGAAAATCCACATTTCTGGTTACGCAGATGAATCCATCGGTCACAACACTGAAAAACGAAATCAAGAAGCTTGTCAAGCAACTTGTCGGCTTGGCCGGCTTCCAGCTACTGACCAAAGCGCAGACCATCGCTTACCTAAAACCTTGCGAACTGGTGCACCGGCCTGCTGAACTGATTAACGTTCCCGAGGTGTACGACGCGGTGGACCCCGGCCGGCGCATCTTCCAGCGCAAAGACGCGGCGACTCAGCCGTGTTACGTGTGGCACCGCACCTACGAGGGCGGGCCGCCCGCCGCGCTATTGCGCAATGGGAGCGTGCGCATCGACGGCTACGTGCTCTGTACCGACTACTTCACGGACCATGTGCTAAAAGACTTCCTTAAAACGAAAAAACGGGCGGTGGTGGAGGCCGGGGCGCTGGTGGCTCCGTTTAGCCACTATCCGGACGCGCACTTCATTTGTGGGTACTACGACTTCATGTTTTTGATTGCAGCCAAGCTATGCCGCATGGCGCAGGCGGTTCCGGAGCCGGCTGACGCCATCGTGGCTTACCCGCTGTTCGGAACATCTTATGAGCAGGAATTTTTGTCCGTGCTGGGTTTTGAGCTCGCGCATGTGCTCGACAGCCGCTTATACAACGTGCGATCCGCCAGCTACTTGCTGGCCAGTGCCGGGGCATGGAACTACCCCAGCCCAACGGATGTGGAGCTGCTGCGCGACCGCCTGGCTCCCCTCATCCAAGAGCCGGCCGAAAAACACGCCCGCCTTTATATCAGCCGCACAGGGCGCCGCCGCATCGTGAACGAAGACGCGCTGGTGGCGCTGTTAGAGAAATACGATTTCTTCATAGTGGAAGACCGGCCGCGCACCTTGGCCGAGCAACTGACCCTCTATCGCCACGCTTCCTTCATCATGGGCCCCCACGGAGCCTCGTTTTCGAACATTATCTGGTGCCAGCCGGGCACTCATCTGTTCGAAATTTTCGCGCCCGATTACGTGCCCGATTATTTTCTCTACCTGGCGCAGCTGGCCGGGCTGGGCTACTCGGCCTGCTGCCAGCCGGCGGCCGGCGGGGAGCACCTCCCACCGATTGAAAAAAATATCCGGGTATCCGTACCGGACATCGAGCGAGGCTTAGTTGCTGCCCTTGAAAAAGCCACCCGGCCTGAAACCCGCCGTTGCGGCCCAAACGAATAGCCCGATTCATTGGTTGGTTAAGCTAAAAATCCGGCCCTAGGTACGGGGCGCTTATCTTTGCGCCGAAATTTATCATCCGTCGGGCTTCGCTGCCAGGCCGCGCCGGAGGCTTTATTCTTCTTCACTTCCGATGAAATTTCGCTACTTATTAGCCGCCTTGTTTTTGGGCGGCTTCCAACCCTTGTGGGCCCAAACCTACGTGCCGGCCGCCTCCGCCCCGGCTACCACGGCCCACACCCCCACCACCATTCTGCCGCCCGGCGCCAAGCACCGCGGCAGCCTGTACTTCAGCTGGGGCTACAACCGCGACTGGTACTCGCGCTCCGACATCCGGTTCCAAAACCAGAAAACGGACAACTACGACTTCACCTTCGTGAACGCCCACGCCAGCGACCACCCCAGCATGAGCGAATTCTGGAAGTTTAGCTCGCTCACCATTCCGCAGTACGACGCCACGCTGGGCTACCTGTTTAATGATAAGCACGACCTGGGCATCGAGGTGAGTTGGAACCACTTGAAGTACGTGGTCGATGACAACCAAATCATCCACGTGCGCGGTAACGTCCGCGGCCGCTACATCGACAAAGACACGCTGGTGACGCCCGATTTCGTGCACCTCCAGCACACCAACGGTAACAACTACCTGATGGTGAACCTGGTGAAGCGCTACAAGCTGGCCGTGGGCAAGCACTTGCAGCTCAGCGCCATCGGCAAAATCGGTGGGGGCCCCATGATTTCCTACACCATCTCCACCATTTTCGGCAGCCACCAGGAGGGGCCTTTCCACTACCACGGCTGGGTGGTGGGCACCAGCGCCGGCCTCAAGCTCGACATCTACAAATACTTTTTCTTGCAGGGCGACGTGCAGGGCGCCTTCGCCGACTACACCAACACCTGGATCGGGGCCGACAAAGTGGGCCGCGTGACGCACGTGTTCACCTCGGCGCAGGCCATCTACGCCTTCGGGTTCAACGTGCCGCTGTAGGGCCCCAGGCAGTTTGACGTTATTATTACTGCGTAATAAAGGCCGTTGTGCTCATTCGGCGTCCACGCAGTGAAGCATTTTTCCCACGCAAGTAATCCAATCAATTAGGTTTACTGCCGCGATGGAAATGCTTCACTGCGTGGACGCCGGATGAGCACGACGGCCTTTTTACTTCATAACTCCACAGAACGCTTAAAACCCACCCACTGCCAATGACTACCGACCAGGTTACTTTCTACCGCTGGGACGACATGCCCGAGGAGCGCATGACGGACTTGATTTCGCGCCGCTTCATCACCGGCGACAAGACAATGCTCGCCCACGTGTACCTCAAAAAGGGGGCCCTCGTGCCCAAGCACCACCACGAAAACGAGCAGATTACCTACATCCTCGAAGGGGCCCTGCGCTTCCACCTCGGCGACGACCAGGCCCAGGAAATCATCGTGCGGGCCGGCGAAGTGCTCCACATCCCATCCAACGTGCCGCACTCGGCCGAGGCCCTGGAGGACACGCTCGACGTGGACATTTTCAGCCCGCCCCGCCAGGACTGGATCGACAAAACTGATGCTTACTTGCGTTAATCAGTTTTAAGTCATGGACTTAGGCTTAAAAGGTAAAATTGCGCTGGTAGCCGCCGCCAGCAAGGGCCTGGGCCGCGCCGTGGCCGAGGAGCTGGCCGCCGAAGGCGTCTCGTTGGTGATCTGCGCCCGGGGCGAGGCGGAACTGCGCGCCACGGCCGCCGCCATCGAAGCCGCCAGCGGCGTGCCGGTGCTAGCCGTGCCCGCCGACCTGGCCGCGCCCGGGGCCCCCGCCGCGGTGGTGGCCGCCGCGCTGGCCCGCTTCGGCCGCGTCGATGTGCTGGTGACCAATGCCGGGGGCCCCCCGGCGGGCGGTTTCGACGCCCTTTCGCCCGAAATGTGGGACGCTGCCACCCGCCTGCTGCTCACCAGCGTGGTGGAGCTGACGCGCGCCGTGCTGCCCGGTATGAAAGCACAGGGCTGGGGCCGCATCCTCAACATCACGTCCATCAGCGTGAAGCAGCCGGTGGATAACCTGATGCTGTCCAACAGCTTGCGGGCGGCTGTAACGGGCATGGCCCGCACGCTGGCCACGGAAGTAGCGCCGTTCGGCATCACCGTGAACAACATTTTGCCCGGCTACACCCGCACTGCCCGCGTCGAAACCCTGGCCCAGGCCATTGCCACCCGCGACGGCATCGCGCCCGCCGAGGCACAGGCCCGCTGGGAAAACGAAATCCCCATGCGCCGCCTCGGCGAGCCGCGCGAGTTTGGGGCCCTGGCCGCGTTCCTGTGCTCGGCGCGGGCCAGCTACATCACCGCCACCTCCATTCCGGTGGATGGCGGGTGGATTAAGGGGCTGTTGTAAAAAGAATGTGCCGAAATGTGAAGATGTGGGGGAATGTGAAAATTAAAGCTGATTTCAATTTTCACATTCCCCCACATCTTCACATTTCGGCACATTCTTTTTACACCAGCCCACGCATCCGCTCAAAGTCCGTCCCCAAAATACTCGTGTCATCCGCGCCGAGCCAATCCTTGAGCACGGTGGCGTAAATGCCGCGAAAATCGACTTGGTGGCGCAGGTCGCCCTGGTCGAGGTTGGCCAGGTCGGGGGCGTCGTTGAGGATGCCTTTTTGCTGGAGGCTACCGCCGATAAGGAAGACTGGGTTGGCAGTGCCGTGGTCGGTGCCGTTGCTGGCGTTCTGGCCCACGCGGCGGCCAAATTCGGAGAACACCAACACCAGGGTGTTGGCCCACTGGCCGTTTTTCTGGAGGTCGTCGGCCAGGGCGGCCAAGCCGTCGCCGAGGTCGGTGAAGAGCTTTTGCTGCTGCTCGTGCTGGCGCACGTGGGTATCGAAGCCGTTGAGGGCCACGTAGTACACCCGCGATTCCACGCCGGAGTTAATCAGCTCGGCGGTGGTTTTCAGGTTCTTGCCAAACTCGGACTGGGGGTAGGTCACGGCCGACTTGTACACCTTCGACTTATTGTAGAGGTAGTCGGCCGACGACGCGGTTTCGGCCAACGTCTGGTAGAGGTAGTCGACCTGGGCGTGGTGGTGGTCGGAGCCGGTTTCACGACTCACCTTGCTCAGCAGGCGGTTTTGGGTGAGCTGATGCAGCTTGTCGGGGTTTTTAAAGGCCAGGCCTTTGCGCTGGGTGCCCTTCATTGCCAGGCTCAGGGTGTCGTCCACTTCCAGGGCATTGTAGGGGTTTTGGCAGCCGGGGGCCCCCGAATCGAGGTAGCGGCCGAGCCAGCCGGTGCTCAGGTTCTGGTCGCTGCCCGAGCCGGTCTGCCAAATGTCCATCGAGCGGAAGTGCGAGCGGTCGGGATTGGGGTAGCCCACGCCGTTGAGCACGGCCAGGTAGCCTTGGTCGTACAGGCTCTTGAAACCCTTCAGCGCCGGGTGGAAGCCCAGCCCCTTGTCCAGCGCCAAAATCCCTTCCGATTCCTTGATGCCCAGCGTAGGCCGGGCCTTGTAATACAGGTCGTTCTGGTATGGGATGACGGTGTTCAGGCCGTCGTTGCCGCCGCCGAGCTGCACCACGATAAGGCGGCGGGCCCCCGGCGCATCGGCCAGCCGGGCCAGCCCGGGGCCCCGGTCGAGGGCGTGCAGTATTTTGGGCACGAACAGAAGCGTGCTGGCTAATATTGAAGTCTGGAGGAATTCGCGGCGTTGCATAAATAGAATAGTTACAGGGCGATTACCGGGCAGCCGGCGAAAAGCCGGCAGCCCGGGCCGGGCTACGACAATTGGTATTCCGGCAGGCTCATCAGGCTGATAAGCGTGTTGCGCAGGGCCTCGGCAGGGACGGGGTTTTGGGCGGCGGCTTGCTGCACCAGGGCCAGGTTTTCGGGCCGGATGGGCGTTTGGAGCAGGAACTCGCTGAGGCGGGCGGGCTGGGCCGGGGCGGGCGTGGCGCCCAGTAACTGTTGCAGGGGCCCTAGCGGCAGGTGGGCCCCGGCGGTGGGCTTCACGGTGCGGTCGGCGCGCGTGAGGTTGGGGGCGATGTCGTTTTCGTCCTGCTTGAGGGCCACGGCGAAGTCGGCGTTTTTGAAGAGAATAGCCGGGATTTGCAGGCGTAGCAGCAGCGACGACGAATCAATCCAGTTGCGGCCGCCGGGCCAGCCGGCCACGTTTGGCGGCTCAAATAGTACCTGGCCCAGGGCCCGCTGGTAGCCCAGCAGGGGCAGTTCGTTATCGAGCTGCACGCCTAGCGTGCGGCGGATGCCGGCCAGCAGCTCCACCGGGCTCTTGAGGTGCGTGCCCACGTTGGCCGGGTCGTAAAACCAGTCGGTCGAAAACATGCGCTCCATTAAATCCTGGATGTCGTAGCCGCTCTTGCGAAACGCATCGGCCAGCGGCGCAATGCGGGCTGGGTCGGGCGTATCGTTCACGAAGAAGCGGTAGAGCTTAGTGGTGAGGAAGGTAGCCGCCGCCGGCTGCTCCAGGATGATGGCTAGCACATCCTCGCCCCGCAGGTTGCCGGTGCGGCCGAGGAAGGTTTTGGGGCCCTCGTCGTGGTCTTGGGGCCGGAACTTGAAGTTGCCCTGCGCGTCGTAGCTCCAGCCGGTAAAGGCGCGGGCGGCTTCCTTCACGTCCTGCTCCGAGTAGTTGCCGCGGCCCAGCGTGAACAGTTCCATCACCTCGCGGGCGAAGTTTTCGTTGGCGTGGCCCTTGTGGTTCTGGCGGTTATTCAGGAATTCGAGCATGGCCGGCTCCTGGCTCACGGCCAGCAGCAGGTCGGGGAATTTGCCCAGCGCGTACTTCCGCGTGGTGTTGTGCAGGCTGAGGGCGGGGCCCGGCAGGCGCACGCGGCAGGCAAAGTGGCCGTGCCAGAACAGCGTCATCTTCTCGCGCAGCTGGGCCGGCGAGGTGGCCATGCGGTCCATCCAGGCCGTCGAGATGTTGATGAACGCCTCGCGCAGGCCCTGGTTTTGCATTTTGCGTTGTTCGGGCGTGAGGTCGGCGCGGCGCAGCCGGGGCACCCCGCCGGGGCCCATGCGGTAGGGCTGGCGGGCGGGCAGCGCGGCCACCGGGGCGGGGGGCGCAGCTTCGGCGGGGCTGCCGCTCATAGTGGCCGGGGCCTGGTCGGGCGTGGTGACCATGCTGGTGGACACGGGGTTTTTAGCCGGCATAGGGCCCCCCGGGGGCACGGCCATCACCGCGCCCAGCGGGTCCTCGAAGTGCATGCTGGGCGCGTCGAGCGGCTCGAACTGCGCCGAATCGCGCAGCAGCTGCCGCAGGGCCTTGCGCGGACTAAGGCCCGCGGCCACGTCCTGGGGCCGGGGCCCGAAGCCGGCGCGCCAATACAAGTGCTGGAGTTGCTGGGTGGTATCCATGCCGGTAAGAGGGCCCCCGGCGGGCAGGGTTTAAAAGACTAGCCAGAATGCACCGGACGCCAGGCCTGAACTGGCCCATTGGCAGAAGTGCAAAATTGGGCAATGGCCCGTTTCCTCCGGCTTGTGCTAAATTGACCGCGACGGGGGCGAAGCCAGCGTTTGTAATCACCAAAATCTATGAAAAAACTAGCCGATTTGCTTCAGCTGGGCGACCCGCGGCTGTACGAAACGTGCGCGCCGGTTTTGCCCGCCGAGCGGCCGTTGGTGGCGGGTTGGGTGGCCGATTTACACCACGTGATGCAGGAAATAAGGGGCCGGTACCATTTCGGCCGGGCCATTGCCGCGCCGCAGCTGGGCATCATGAAGCGGCTGATTTACCTGAACATCGACCGGCCCGTGGTCTTCATCAACCCCGAACTTAGTGGGCTGAGCACCGAGCTGTTTGAGCTGTGGGACGACTGCATGAGCTTTCCCAATCTACTAGTCAAAGTGCGGCGGCACACCCACCTAACCATCAACTATTTGGATGAAAATTGGCAGCCGCAGACCTGGCACATGACGGGCGACTTGTCCGAGCTGTTGCAGCACGAGCACGACCACCTGAACGGCGTGCTGTGCACCATGCGCGCCATCGACGATAAGTCATTCAAGTGGCGGCCGTGAATAGGTTGCCACAGTCAGGCAAAAAACGGTCATGCCCATCTGGCGTTCACCTGTCGAAGCATCTCTCCCGCTGACTAATCAGGGATTACTGCTGCGGGAGAAATGCTTCGACCTCGCTCAGCATGACCGTTTTTTTGTGCTTATATCAGATAATTACCAAGCGTTAAGCCTGCTAAAACCGGGCCCCCAGCACCACCGTTTTCTTGTACTCGCGCCGCTCGCCGCCGGCCGGCCGAAACAGCTCGACGTGCAGAATGTAGTAGCCCACGGCCGCCTTGCGGCCCCCGTCGTCCAGCCCGTCCCAGGCCACGAAGCCGGCGGTGGGCAGGCTCACGTTGCGCAGCAGGCGGCGCGTGAGGCGGCCCACGGCGTCGTACACCGTTACGGAGCCCACGTAGCCGGGCTGGTCGAACTGGTAGTTCAGCGTCGTAAAATCCTGCTGGCCGTCGTCGTCGGGTGTGAAGACTTCGGGCGTTACGGTCAGCTCCTGGCCGCCGCCGGGCGCGTCCTGGGCCTGCGAGTTGGGGCGGCCGGGCGTGGCGTAGCCCACGGTGCCGGCCGCTGAGTGGAAGTTGCTGCCCAGGCTGGGGCCCTGCGCCCGGATGCGCTCCAGCGACACGCCGTCCTGGCTGGCGAGCAGCGGTAGGTGCAGGCTTTTGTTGTAGGCGAAGCGGTCGATTTCCTGGCCGCCCGCATCCAGCAGCACGGCCAGCCCGGCATCGTCGGGCCAGGTGGGCAGGGCCCCCACGGGTAGCAGCGCGGCGGGTTCGGCGCTCGTCGGATACTGCGCCTGCACCGTGGCCGGGCTGGTGCTGAAGGCTACCAATTGGCCCGGCGCCAACACGTAGGCCCCCGGGCTGACAGACTTAGCCGCCGCGCCGTCGCCCACTTGAAACCCCTGCAAGTCAACGTATTTCTGGCTCCGGTTCATCAATTCAATAAAGCGCACGGCCCCCACGCGGGGGTTGAACAGCAGCTCGTTCACTACCACGTCGCCGGGCGCGGCGGCCTCGGGCAGGGCAAATTCAGCGGCTTGCAGCGGGCCGCTGGCGTTGCCGGCGCAGTCGGTGGCGGTTTGCACCGTGAGGGCCGTGGGGCGGCTGGGCGCGAGGGCCCCGGCCAGCGTCAGGTCCACTACCCGAAAGTCGGGCCCCACGGGCGCGGCTCGGGCCACAGCCGGCGCGGGGGCCCCCAGGGCGTAGCGGGCGGGGAGGGCTGCGGCGGCGCTGTCGAGCTTTTCGGAGAAGAACAGGCGCACGGTGCGGGTATCCAGGGCCACGGCGCGGAGCAGGGTGGGTGGGGCGGCGTCGGGGTGCGGGGCCCCGGCGGCGTTGGCGCGGCCGGGGGTGCCGCCGCGCGGATCGGGGCTGGCGGTCCAGTTGTCGGCCCCGGCGCAGAGGTTGGCGGGGTCCAGCATTTCCAGGCTCCAGCCGCCGGCCTGCTTGCGCGCGTCGCGGTACCACGCTTCCGAGTACGTCACCTCGAACAGCACCCGGCCGCCGGGGCCCCGCAGCACCAGCTGGTCGCCGCCATTGCTGAGCGCGGGGAAATTCATGAGCCCATAAACCTTGCCGAACGGGGCAAATTGCGCCGCCCGGGTGCTGCCGCAGACCACCGCGCACTGCCCCGGCAGCAGCCGCGCAGTATCGGGGAAAATGGCCCGGGCGGTGGTACCCGTCTTGCCCAGCCGCACCCCGCGCAGGCTGAGGCTCTTGGTGGCCGAGCGGTTGTAAATCTCCACAAACTCCGATTCGGGCAGGCTGACGGCCGGGGTTTCACGGGTCATTATCTCGGTGATAATCAGGTCGCCAAACCCCGGCGCTACCGGCAGGCCAGCGAAGCTGGCTGCCAGGGGCCCCGGCGCCGCGTTGCCAAACAAGTCGGCCATCTGCAGCACCTCCAGCACGTTGGCCGCCGGCAAATCGGCCCCAAACGTCAGGCGCACCACGGCTGGGTTGTGGGCCAAAATCTCGGCCGCTACCGGCGCTGCGCCGCCGCGCAGCCGGTAGCTGGCCGCCAGGGCCCCCGTGGCCGGGTCCACAGCCTCGTTGAACACTACCTCGACCCGGCGCGTATCCAGTGGCGCGGCCCGCAGCAGCAGGGGCGGCGTGGCATCAACCACGCTGAAATCGTCGAAGTAAAAGTTCTTCCCGTTGGCTGACGAATAGAGCAGGGCTACGCCCGCGGCGGCACTGCGCTGGTGCGCGGCGTCGGTGGCCGGGGCCCCGTCGGCCACGAAATTACGCCCCCCGGTGAGGTCGCGCTCCAGCGTCCAGCGGCTGGCGGTGCTGCGGGTAATGCGCATGCGGACCAGGTTGTTAGTGCTGCTGATCAGCGCCTTGGCCTTGCCCGTGATGAGGGCTACGGCCGCTTTTGCCGAGTCTTTGCGGAATAGGGTGAGGTTGTCGGCGGTGCCGCCCAGGCGCACGAAGTAGCCGCTGGTGGCGGCGTTGCCCAAGTCGGGTCCTGAGGCCATTAGCCACACGTCGGCCACGTTGCTGGCGCTGGTGGCCAGGCGCAGGTTGGCCCAGAATTCCCAGGTGGTACCGGTGCTGGCGCGGCAGGGCGCGGCCAACTGGAGGCGGGTGCCGCTCACGGCTGGGCCGTTGCTTTGCAGCTGATGCTGGGCGTTGACGGTGAAGAAATTGGCGGTGCCGGCCCAGGCGGGGTTGGCGGTAAAATTACCGTCGGCGAAATCGTCGCGCAGTTGGGCCGAGGCCGCGTGGGAAAGCAATAAAAAAGCTACGAATAGTAATTGTTTCGACATTAATAAGTAGACTAAAAGGGTATTAGCGTCGAATGTAAGCCATTTTTGGCGACCTTTGCCGGGGGCGCGCGCCACCTGGCGCGCTCCTTCAACCTCCCCTGGTCGCCTCCCCGAAGCTTGCCGTCGCGGGGGCCCCTGGCCCGGTGAATTGTTCATTGTTCACCGCTCATTGTTAACTGGAATACATGAAACTTGCCATCGTGGGTGCCACCGGCTTGGTGGGCACTGAACTGCTGAAAGTGCTGGCCGAGCGCCAGTTTCCCCTCACCGAGCTGCTGCCCGTGGCCTCGGCCAAATCGGTAGGCCAACTAGTTCACTTCCAAGGCAAAGACTACCCGGTGGTGAGCATGGACGACGCCATTGCGGCCCGCCCCGACATCGCTATTTTCTCGGCCGGCGGGTCGGTTTCAAAGGAGCATGCCCCGCGCTTCGCCGCCGTGGGCACCACGGTGGTCGATAATTCCTCGGCCTGGCGCATGGACCCCACCAAGAAGCTCGTGGTGCCCGAAATCAACGCCAACATCCTCACGGTCGCCGACAAAATCATTGCCAATCCCAACTGCTCAACCATTCAGATGGTGGTGGCCCTGAACGACTTGCATAAGGCCTACGGCTTGCAGCGCATCGTGGTGAGCACCTACCAGAGCGTGACCGGCACCGGCAAAAAAGCCGTGGACCAGCTCATGGAGGAGCGCGCCGGCCAAACGGCCAGCAACCCCGCCTACCCGCACCCCATCGACCTGAACGTGCTGCCCCACATCGACGTGTTTGAGGCCAACGGCTACACCAAGGAAGAGATGAAAATGGTGCACGAAACCAAGAAAATCATGGGCGACAACAGCATCCAGGTGACGGCCACCTGCGTGCGCATCCCAGTGATGGGCGGCCATTCGGAGGCCCTCAACGTACAGTTCCACAAGGAGTTTGCGATGGCCGAGGTGCGCGCCATCCTGCGCCACACCGCCGGCGTGGAGTTGGTGGATGAGCCCAGCCAGAACCTTTACCCCATGCCCAAAGACAGCCACGGCCGCGACGCTGTGCTGGTGGGCCGCCTGCGCCGCGACGAAACCCAGGGCTGCACCCTGAACCTGTGGGTGGTGGCCGACAACCTGCGCAAAGGCGCCGCCACCAATGCCGTACAAATTGCCGAGTACCTGGTAGCCAACAAGTTGGTGGGGTAGAATGTGGCGCGGACTTTAGCTACGCTGGCCTTTGGTTGTAGTTCGCGGCGCTGCCCGGTCGCCCAACGGTAATCGGTAGGACGAAGCGAGCGCCGCGGACTACAACCGAGGGCCAGCGCAGCTAAAGTTCGTGCTACAGTGGTACCGATTGCCGTTGGGCGACCGGGCAGCGCCGCGGACTAGAAAGTCCGCGCTATACTGCTCACGAAGTGGAATGCGAAAACGAAGTAGGATGCGGGGCTTGCCCCCGCCCGTCGTTGAACGGTTCCGTCGGCTTTCGTTCAACGATGGGCGGGGGCAAGCCCCGCACCCTACTTCGTGACGAGTATACATTCAGCTCTATGCGCGGAATTCTGGTTGCCTTGCTGTTGCTGCTCATCTGGCCCGCCCGGGCCCAGGGCCCCGCCGAGCTGCGCGGCCGCGTGGTGGACGCCGAAACCGGCCAGCCGGTGCCCAACGCGCAAGTGGGCGTGGCCGGCAACCGCGTGGGTACCAGCACCAATGCCGATGGGGTTTTCACGCTCAGCGTCCCGCCCGCCTACCAGCACGAGCCGTTGGAAGTGGCGCTGCTCGGCTACCGCAAGTACACCCAGGCCTTGCCGCCGCTGCCGGGCCCCGGGCTGCTTATCCGCCTGCAAATCAGCCCCGCCGCACTGGGCGAGGTGACGGTGACCAGCTCCGTGACGGGCATTGTCCGGGCGGCGGTGGCGCGCATTCCGCGCAACTACCCGGTGCGGCCCACGCGCCTCACGGGCTTCTACCGTGAGGCCGAAAACGCGCGGGGCGACACTAGTCAGTTCCAGTATTTTGCCGAGGGCTTACTGACGGTGTACCAGGCTGGTTACCAGCACCCGGGCGACGACGGAGCGGTCGAAATCCGGGAGTCGCGGAAGGTGGAGCTGCGGGCCCCCGGCACCGCCGACCACAACTGGTATGGGGGCCCCTTCGTGCCACACCAGCTTGATTTTGTACATCGCCGCGCGGCCTTCATCAACCCGGCCCACTTCCGCGACTATGACTACCGGCTACTGCCGCAAACTACGTTCCGGGGCCGGCCGGTGTACGCCATTGCCTTCGCCCCCAAGCCGGGCCGGGCCGCGCGGGCCGATTTTGCGGGCCGGCTGTACATCGAGGAGGGCAGCTACGCCTTTTTGCGGGCCGAGTGGCACCGCACGCCGGCCGGCCTGCGCCACGAAAGCCAGGCGGCCGTGGCCATCGAAGGGCGCAGCAGCCGCGTCGATTACCAGCCCTACGCCGGCCGCTGGTACCTCAAAAGCGCCTGGCACCGCACCCAGGGCCGCCCGCGGCGGGGCCCCAGCGCGCCCGTCGACGTGCTGGTGGAGTACCTGACGACGGCCATCGACACCGCTCAGGGGCCCCGGCCCGGCTACGCGGCCCGCGCCCAGTACCGCGACGTGTACCTGGAAAACGCGGTGCCCTACGACTCCACATTTTGGCAGCGCCAAACCACGCTGGTGCCGCCCGCGGCCGTGCAGCAGGCGCTGCGTCGGGCGGCCGCCCCGGGGCCCGCGGCGGCGGCTGGGGCCCCCGGGCAAGTTGCTGGGGCCCCGGCCGGCCGGTCTGCTCCGGTGCGCCGCCCGAGCCGGTTGCGCTACGGCTACCTGGTGGGCGGCTGGCCGGTGGCGGAGGCAAGCGGTGCGGTGCAGGTGGGGTTTGCGCCGGCCGGCTCGGGGTTTCAGGCGCTGGGCGCGGCGGTGCTGCGGGCGCAAAGCACAACGTATTGGTCAAGTTTCTCTTATGAGTTCAACACCGTGGGTGGGTGGTGGGTGCGCGTGGCCTCGCGCAGCGGCTTCGGGCGGCTGGGCGGCAGCGGCTGGGAAGGCGGCCTGGCCTACGAGCACAACCTAAACCCGCGCCGCCGGCCAATTTTTGCGCGGGCGGGGCTGACGTATTTCCACCAAACCGTGGGCCGCGACCTGGGGCCCTATCACAATCCCGACGCCGGCCTGCGCGTGGCCGGCACCGCTTTCAAAGCCGACGAAATTGGCCTGACGTTGCGCACCACCACCGGGGCCCCCCAGCCCAAGCTGGGCCTGGGCGTGGAGCTGAGCCGCCGCCTGGAGCTGGTGGCCGACGCGGGCTACCTGCTCTTCCCCCGCACTCGCACCCAGCTGGCCCTCGACGAGCGCAGCGGCTTCTGGCTCAGCCGCAGCACTGCCGCCCTGGACCTGCCCGCCGCCGCCACCTTGCGCGTAGACGGCCAGCCGGCCAACGCCGCGCCGTGGCAGCCCGGCCGGCTCACGTTCGGCTTCGGGCTGCTGTACCGGCCGCGGTAGGGCACCTTCTGGAGTTCGTGGAGGTAGGGGCGGGGCTTGTCCCCGCCCGGACGTTTGCGCCAATCCACCGATGCTGTGCAACGACGGGCGTGGGCAACCCCCGCCCTTACATCGCTTAAACTGATATACTGATTTTGAAGCTGCGCATAAGGATCTATCAAGCCAGGGACTTGTCATTCCGACGAAGGAAAAATCTGTAGACGGTCTTTAACTGGTTTTATCCAGGTTCCTCCTTCGTCGGAATGACAAATCCCTGGCTTGATAGCCACTAAGTACAGTCGCGCGGTAATTGCTCCAGGGCCCCGGCCACCCACAACGGCTTGCCGAAGCTGCCGCGCCGGCCGCCCGGGGCCCCCGGCCGTATGGAAGCGGTATGAAGCTAGGTTTGGAATTCTACCAGCGGCCCGACGTGCTGCAAATTGCCCGCGAGCTGCTGGGTAAGCACCTGTACACTAACGTGGACGGCGTAATAACCGCCGGCCGGGTGGTTGAAACCGAGGCCTACCGCCACGAGGGCGACAACTCCATGACGATGCACTTGCAACGCAAGCGCCAGCAGGCCAGCGCTTTGTACGTGCCCGGTGGCCACGCCTACATCTACACCGTGTACGCCCGCCACGCCCTTTTCAACATCGCCACCCACGACGCCGCCCACCCCGACACGGTGCTGATTCGGGCCATCGAGCCGCTGCTGGGCGTGGACGAGATGCTGCGCCGCCGCGGCCTGGGGGCCCCCGTGCGGGCCCTCACTGCGGGCCCCGGCGTGCTTACCCAGGCCCTGGGTATCACCCCTGCCCTCAGCGGCACGGCGCTGGATGGCAACGTATTATGGTTTGAAGACCACGGTGAAACGGTGCCCGCCGCCGCCGTGCTGGCTAGCGCCCGCGTGGGCCTGGCCTACGCCGGCGCCGAAGCCGCGGCGCTGCCCTGGCGCTTCCGCATAAGTAGCAGCCAATGGACGAGCCCCGCTAAATAGGGCCCCGGGGCGGGCCGGCTGGGTCTTTATGGGGGTTGTGGGCAGCCGCGGCGCGGTGGTGCGGCCGGGCGCGCTGCGCCGTGGCCTCTGCTGCAAATTTGGGTAAAGCGTACATGTAATCGACGGGCTGTATATATTTGACGCCGAAAGGATTATTATTCCCCGATTCGTTGTCATTTCCCGATGAAAAAGTCGTTGCTTACCACCATATTAGCCGGAAACATGCTGGCCGCCCGCGCCCAGGCGCCGGCGCTGGCCACGTTTCCGGTGGGCACGGCCACCGTCACGGTGTCGGAACTGACGCCCGGGCTGGCCACGCTTTGGGAACTCGTCTGGGGCCCCGACAATTTCATTTGGGCCACCGAGCGGGCCGGGCGCATCAGCCGCATCAACCCCAGCACGGGGGCAGTGCTGCCGCTGCTCACCATCGCCGACGTGACGCAGAACAACGAAAGCGGCCTGCTGGGAATGGCCCTGCACCCCGATTTTGCCACCCAGCCCTACGTGTACGTGGTGTACAACTACACCGAGGAGGGGACGCTGAAGGAGAAGCTGGTGCGCCTTACCTACGCGGCCGCGGCCGGCACGCTGGGGGCCCCGCTGGTGCTGCTGGGCGGCATCGTGGCCACCACCAACCACAGCGGCTCGCGCCTGCTCATCCTGCCCGACCGCACTATCTTGATGACCACCGGCGACGCGCTGCAAGCCTCCGAGGCGCAAAACCGGGCCTCACTGAACGGCAAAATCCTGCGCCTGAACCTCGACGGCAGCATTCCGGCCGATAACCCCACGCCCGGCAGCTACGTGTACACGCTGGGCCACCGCAACCCCCAAGGCCTTGTGCAGCTGGCTAATAGCCGCATTTACAGCTCGGAGCACGGCCCCAGCAACGACGACGAAATCAATAAGATAGAGAGGGGCCGCAACTACGGTTGGCCCGCCGTGGAGGGCCTCTGCAACCTGCCGGCCGAGGCCGCGTTCTGCGCCGCTAACAACGTGCGCGCGCCCCTCACCACCTGGACGCCCACCATCGCCCCAGCCGCCCTGAAATACTACGACCACCCCGCCATTCCGGGCTGGCGCGGCAGCCTACTGGTGGCAGCCCTGGGCGGCAAGCGCCTCGTGCAAATGCCCCTGGACGCCGCTGGCGCCGCCATCACCGCCCGCAACGAGTTCCTGACGGACTTTGGCCGCCTGCGCAGCCTGTGCGTGTCGCCCGACGGCCGGGTGTACGTGGGCACCAGCAACCGCGACGGCCGCGGCATCCCCGCCGCCTCCGACGACCGTATCCTAGTGCTCGAAAACCGGGCCTACATGCCCACTGCCAATCGCAACGCCGCGGCCGTCAAGTTCGATATTTTCCCTAACCCCGCCCACCAGCAGGCCAACCTCACGCTGCCCGCCCCGGGGGCCCACGTCACCATCTGCGATATGCTGGGCCGCCGCCTGCGCGAGCAATCCGTGGCCGGCCTCACCGCCACCCTCGACCTAGCCGGCCTGCCCCCCGGCCGCTACCTAGTGGCCGTGGCCACCGCTGCCGGTACCGCCACCAAGCCGCTCAGCGTGGAGTAGGGGCCATAAGAATTGTAGTAGTCAATGCATCGTAGCCTCTCGTAATTAAAAAAAAGCAGTCTCATCTCATTAACTGGCTCTCTCTTCAAAAATCCCTCACTCACCTGATCTTTTTAGCGAGGTTTCCAGATTCTGAAGCGATTTTGCTCGCATTCTGCTTATTGTATTTGCATTTACTTTAAAATTGTTCGCTTTAGTTATATAAGGAAATGCTACACTAAATGATCGATATACTAGCGAAAGTGATTGTCTATCAAATTTTTTGTTGAAAAAACGGATACTTACTAATTATCGAAAGTGGGAAGGAATAATCCAGTATCAGTTGGCTTATAGTGTTCGCGAAGATTACGCGCTGCTATTTTTGAATACTCTTGTAGCTCTTCGTCTTCTACAATGAAACTACTAGGAGCATCTATTTTCTTCAAAATACTAACCGCTCTGTTATATTCCCTGCTAAGCTTTGGATTTGTTGGCCGCGCAACTAGAATATCAAATCTATACTGATTTTCCTTTGCCTTATCAGCCAATAGATTAAGATTTCCATAGTAGAACAGAGCCTTCTTATGGATTTCATTCTCGTTTTTTAAATCAAAACTGATCGGCTTCACTAAATTAAATGTGCCATTCTGCCAAGCATAATCGAATATTACTGATGTTGCAGGAACAGAAATTTCCACATCTTTTTTCAATAGTTTAGCAGCACCTGGATCCAAATGCTTAATTGAATTTCTGAATTGACTAAGCAGAAATCCTTCATCTCTTGTTCTCTCATGCAAAGGTGGAGCATATGCTTCTGAGAAATATAAGTCGTAGTAATGATCTAGTAGGGTACCTATATGTGCTGAATGAGGAACAGCTTTTACTGTGGGCGCAAACCGCAAAACAGTAGCATCAGCATCCAATAAACTGTGCCTTAATAGCACTTCATACCCTTCTAAAGTAAGTTCTGGATATAACTCTTTATTAGCACGAGCCACCCACTCGCTAAAAGATTGCAAGTAAACTTTCAATTGACGCTCTGAGAAGTTACTATATAACCGACGAAGACGACGTGAGGAATCTGGAAAGCGGAATTCCAGCTGCCTCTGCTCCGGGAAATAGAACAGTATACCCACATTCACCTCCTCGCCTAAGAAGGGTGAGTGTACATATTTTAGCAGGTTGAAATAGAAGGGTTTCACAGCAAAGTTCTTTTCAGTATGTCTTCAAATTGGCTACTATTGGCATTTTGATAGCGAAGGTATCGGTAGAACGAGGCAAAGTGTTCGACGTCAAATCCTAACTCTATCAACTGTTCGCAGTATGGTAGTAGTTCATCAAAATTAGCGTTTTGCAAATACCATGTGAACGTGTTAAAAAGTTTTAAAATATCCTCTAACTGATTTGATCTGAGATGATTAAAGAAAACATGTTCTTGGTATTGATAAGTCCACTCTCCGATTTCAAGCTCTTTCTGAGCGTAACCAGCGCCTACTATGCTTATTTCATGGTCGATTAGGTAGGCATCTTGGCCTACCAACAGCATATTAGGCTTGATTGCATCACGGTCTCGGTTGAGGATTAGATTGTCAAACGCATATATCGAGGCCATATCATACCCTGCAAGATATCGCTTCGCCAAGGCCGGTGAGAATCGGTGAGGAGTCTCAATATATCGGCAACCATATTTCAAGCCCACTTGTGCTGTTCCTAATTGTTCTAGCTGCTGCGGAGCAAGGGTTTCAATAAAATCCTGAGTAAATTCAACAAAGGCGGCCTGAGGTGTCTGCAATTCAAATAATTCAGCCATTGCAAATCCTAACACTTCGTTCGCCACAGCAGGCTGTGGTTGCAAGGGGTTATCTCTAAAAACTTTTACAACAAATTGATGAGGTTTATTATCCTCGCCAAGAACGTATATAGCCCAAGGCCGCGTAGTTCCTCCTGGCAGTACGTTAATAAAAGACAGGGCTTTGTATATGGGAAGCAAAACAATTGAAAGCGAGTATCTCTGCTGAAGTTGATAAAGATAGTTTTGTCTTCAATTATCTAGCAGATAACATCCACAATGGGCTGTAGATTAAACCATTTACTGCTGATAATCTAAAAAATACCTGTAGTAAACTGAATGCTAAACCAAAAGCCAAAACAGCCACCCATCATTGTAGATAAGTGGCTGTTAATTAATGAGCGAGAAACGAGGTTCGAACTCGCGACCCTCAGCTTGGGAAGCTGATGCTCTACCAACTGAGCTACTCTCGCGGGGTGTTTGGTAAGGCAAAAGTACGGTGCCGGGGCCAATCGACAAGCTCGGCCGCTAAAAACCCGGCCGCGGCGGGCGGCGTATGAAACGGGGTATGGCCGCCGCTCCCCTTTCGCCCGCTACCCGCCGCCTCCTGGGGTGGATGTTCCTCTGGACCGGCATCTTGCTGGGGCTGGGCCAGTTGATTCGACTGAGCATTGCGGCCTATGCGTGGTCCATCGAGGGCATCGAGGGCGGGCTGGAAGTGGGCCTGGTGCTGCTGTACCTGCTGGGCCTGGTGGGGGCCAGCCTGCTGGTGCGTTACGGCCGCCGGCTGCTGCGCGGCGGCCAGCTGGTCGACGGCCCAGTCAAAAAAACTATCCTTTAGCCCCCGCCCCGGGGCTTGGTTGGCCGGCGGGGCCCCACCTTTGCTGCCCTTATGTCGTCTCCCCTCCGCATTGCGCTGGCCAAGGCCAACGCCGCCACCGCCGCCCAACTGGCCGACCTGGGCCGCCAAACCTTCCAGGATACCTTCGCCGCCACCACCGCGCCCGCCGACATGGCCGCGTTCCTGGCCGAAACCTTCGGGCCCGCGCAGCAGCTGGCCGAGTTGCAGGATTCGGCCAACACCTTTCTGCTGGCCCACATGCAGGGGGCCCTGGTGGGCTACGCTAAGCTGCGCGAACCCTCCGCCCTGGGCCTGCCCGAAGGCGAGGACGCCCCCGCCGGCCGCCTCGAAGTGGAGCGCCTCTACGTGGCCGAAGACTGGCTAGGTACTGGCCTGGGTGCGGCCCTGATGCGCGCCGTGCTGGCCTTGGCCGATGAGCTGCACTGCCACGCCGTAGTGCTGGGCGTGTGGGAGAAAAATGCCCGCGCCCTGGCTTTCTACCAGCGGTTTGGCTTCCGTGAAATCGGGGCCCACGACTTCCAGATGGGCCAAACCGTGGACCGCGACCTGATTCTGCGCAAAGGCCTGGCCGGCCGATGAGGGCCCACCCGGGCGACAGCCCCGCCCCGCGCCGGTCCGCCGGGGCCCCACCCGCTCTGAGGCGGCGCTTGCTTGCCGCGGCCCAGCGCGGGCCCGGGCGGCTGGTGCTGCTTGCGCTGGCCGGGGCCCTGGGGCTGCCGGCCTGCCAGCCGGGGACCGACCGCGCCGCGCCCGCCCCGCCGCCCGTGGGCCACTACGCGGGCACGGTGCAGCTCGCCGCCGGGCAGCCCGCCCAGCCCGTAGCCCTGGAGCTGCGCCACCCCGCCCCCGGCCACTACACCGCCGAGCTGACGGGCCCCCCAGCCCTGAGCTTTGTGGCTGACACCGTGGCGTTTCAGGGCGGGGCGCTGCGCCTCGTGCGCCCCGGCCGCCCCGGCGAAACGCTGGCCCTGACCCTCGACGGTAACTTCTGGCGCGGTACGCTGCGCCTTGATTCGGCGCAGGCGCCCGTGCTGCTGGTGCGGCGCGGCCCGCCTACGCCCACCGTTTACCGCGTCGAGGAAGTGCCGCAGGCCCAGGGCTCGGCCTGGCTGTTTGCCCCCGCCGACGTGCGCACCGCGGGCCCCGGCCTGGCCCTGCTGCCCGACGCCGCCACGGGCCCCGCCGCCGCCATCTGGGCCGATGCCCTGGCCCGCTACGGCCTCACCGTGCTGCTGCTGCCCGCCACCGATTCGGCCAGTCCGGCCCCCACCGGGGCTCTGCTGGCCGCCGCCCGCCGTTTGCTACGCAACACCGCCGGCGTGGACACCGCCAACCTTGGCACCTGGGCCACAGGCTCCCGGGCCGACGCCACGGCGCTGGCCCTGGCCGCTCCCGGGGGCCCCCGCACGGCGTTCTTCATCGTGCAAAATGCGCCTGCCGCCGCCGCCAGCCGCGATGCCTACCGCGCCCTGGCCCGCCAAAAGCTGCCCATGCTGGGCCTGTATGGGGGTGGCGGAACCAGCGCCGCCGCGGCCGCTGCCGGCTTGCGCGGGGCCCTGCGCAGCCCAGCCGTGCGCACCTACCGCGCCGCTGGGCCTGGTTTGCTGGTGCCCGGCCCCGGGGGGGCCACCTTCGCCCCGGGCCTGCCCGATGCGGTGGTGCAGTGGCTGCCCCGTCCGCAGTAAGTGCTCGTTTTTATTTAAACAGACAATTAGAACGTCATGCTGAGCGCAGCCGAAGCATCTCTATTGCTTCGCTAAACAATTGATTTAGTGTGTAGTAGAGATGCTTCGACTGCGCTCAGCATGACGTCCCAATAATTCATTTAATTTCAAACAAACGCTTGGCGCTGCTACTGCGGCAGCGCTACCGTAACGCGGTGGGCCAGCGGCGGGGCCCCGGGCGGCGTGGTGGGCAGCGGATGCGGGCTGTAAACGGCGCACAGCGAATGACTTACCTGGTACAGGTAGCCGGGCGCGGCGGCGGGCAGGCCGTCGAGTAAGCCGGCCAGCACCTCCCAGCGCGGGGCCCCGGGCTGGCGGCTGGCGTCGTGCCACACCACCACGGTCTGGGGCCCCACGAGGTGCGCGAACACGCGGGCCGTGTCGCGGCGCACGGCCTCGTAGTGATGGTCGCCGTCGATGAAAATCAAATCAAACGGCGGGCCCAGGCCGGCGAAATCGTAGGTGGCGGAGTTGCCGTGCAAGTGCGTGACGTTGGGCAAAGCCTGCGAGAAAAACCCGTGCAGGCCGATGTATTCCTCCGCCAAACCCAGGGCCTGCATCTCGGCGGCCGATAGGTTGAGGGTGTGGACCGAGGCGGCGACGGCGGCCACGTTGGCCGCGCTCTCGCCCCGCCAGGTGCCGATTTCGAAGTAGCGGCAGCCGGGGCGCTGGCGGGCCAGGCCGCGCAGCAGCAGCAAATCGGTGGGTAGCGAGCCGCCGTCCTGGAAGGCGAAGGGCGCTGCGGTATCGGTACCGTTTGGGGGCAGAAAGTGGCGCAGCGGCACCACTGGCAGCCCCTGGGGCCCTACGCCCCAGCGGGCGGCGTGGGCCCCGGCCCGGCGTTGCCACGCGCTGGTGTCGGCGGCCAGCACGGCGTTTAGCAGCCAGGGGTTGCGCGCCAGGCGGGCGAGGGCAGACAGGGTTTTGGAGAGGCGCGACACGGGCACGAAGCTAGCCCCGCCGGCCGTAGTACGGCTGTAGTGCGGACTTTGTAGTCCGCGGATCTGAACGGTCGCTGAGCGGTTATCAGCAGGACGAAGCAAGAGCCGCGAACAGTCGCCCAACGATTAATCGGCAGGATGAAGCGAGAGCCGTGGACTACAAAGTCCGCGCTACAGCCGCGCTACAGTTACAGCAGCAGCAGGCCTTTTTCGCGCAGCAGCTGCCAGGCGGGGCTGATGAGGAAGGCCTCGAACGGACCTGCCGCAGCTGGGAACGTAGTGGCGGCTTCTTTTAGCAGCACTTTCGTATCGTAGTCGTGGGTCAGTTTGACGAGCAGCTCGTACAGCCAGCGGCCGGCGGCTTCGGGCGCCTTCACCTCGAAATCCTCGGCTTGCTCGTAGCAGGTGATGATGGCGCGGGCGCCTTTTTTGCCGGCTTCGACGTGTAGCTCGGGGGCGTTGCCGAGCCAGAACAGGCGCTGGTTTTGCTTGGCGAAATCGGGCTTTTCGGGGGCTTGCAGGGCCTGGGCCACCAGCTGGCGCGGGGTGGTGGTTTTGGGCGTTTTGAAGTCGAACCAGAAGCTCAGCGGCTCGTTCAGGGCCACGCCGTGGAGGTAGTTGTAGAGGCTTTTGGCGAGGCCCGGGCCGAAGGCTTCGTGGTCGGTGCCCAGCGGGTCGTCGTGCCAGAGGTCGTTCCAGGCGAAGCCGGCGGGCTCGGGGCCCACGGCAGCCACCTGGTACTTGGCGGGGTTCTTTCCCACCGGCGAGTGGGCCGTCATCGAGAAGCGGTGCCAGTAGCCGCTTTGCACCACGCCGGCTGCGAACAGCTGCCGCACAACTTCCAGCGAATCAACGGTTTCCTGGGCGGTTTGGGTAGGGAAGCCGTACATCAGGTAGGCGTGCACCATGATGCCAGCCTGCGTGAAACCCTCCGTGACGCGCGCTACTTGGCCGATGGTGACGCCCTTTTCCATGAGCGCCAGCAGCCTATCCGAGGCCACCTCCAGGCCCCCGGAAATAGCGATGCAGCCCGAGGCGGCCAGCAGCCGGCAGAGGTCGGGCGAGAAGGTTTTCTCGAACCGAATGTTGCCCCACCACGTGATGGCCACGCGCCGCCGGAGTAACTCCACGGCCAGGTCGCGCAATGCCAGGGGCGGGGCGGCCTCGTCCACGAAGTGGAAGCCGGTTTGGCCGGTTTGGGCAATCACTTGCTCGATACGGTCCACGAGCAGCGTGGCCGGTGCGGTTTCGTAACGGCTGATATAGTCGAGGGTTACGTCGCAAAACGAGCAGCGTTTCCAGTAGCAGCCGTGGGCCACGGTGAGCTTGTTCCAGCGGCCGTCGCTCCAGAGGCGGTGCATGGGGTTGAGCACTTCGAGTACCGAGAGGTAGTCGGTGAGGGGCAGGTCGGAGTAGTCGGGCGTGCCCACTTCGGGGTGCGGCACGTCGGGGTGCGGGTGGTTGACGTACTGAATCTGGCCCGCGTCATCGCGCAAAAACGTGCGCTGCAGCTCGCTTTGCGGGATTTTGCCGGCCCAAAAATCGAACAGCCGCAGCCAGGGCCCCTCGCCGTCGTCGAGCGTCAGGTGGTCGATGTAATCGAAAAAGCGCGGCTCCTGGATGGTGCGCAGCTCCGTATTGGGGTAGCCGCCGCCCATGATGGTCCGCGTTTCGGGGCGGGTTTGCTTGATGTGCTGGGCCAGGCGCAGGGCCCCGTAGAGGTTGCCGGGGAAGGGCACGGTGAAGCCCACCACGTCGGGCTGCGTGCGCGCCAGCAGGGCGTCCAGCTCTTCCAACAGCAGGGTATCCAGCAAATTAGCCGACGCTTGCAGGGCCTGGTGCAGCGGCTCGAAGCTGGTGGCGGAGAGGGCCAGCTTTTCGGCGTAGCGCGAGAAGCCGAAGTGGGGCCCCACGGTTTCCTTGATGAGGTCGGCCAGGTCCTCCAGGTAGAGCGTGGCCAGGTGGCGGGCCTGGTCGGTGAGGCCCATCGTGCCGAAGGCGGTTTCGAGGTCGGCCACGTTATCGAAGCGGCTGGCTTCGGGTAGGAAGCGGCCGTGGCAGATGCGCGGGGCTATGGTCAAGTCCTTGTTTTGCAGGAACCTGACAACTGGCGCGATGGTGGTTAGGTAGCGGTTTTGCAGCCGCAGCATCCGTTTGGCGTTATCGCTGAGGCTAAAATCGCCCGCTTCTATTTCGGCGAAAACCCGCTTCAAACCATCGACCGAAAACAGCCGCAGCACCAGCGCCAGGCCCAGGTCGGCCTGCGCCACGTCGTAGCCGCGGCCCTTCAAAAACCCCTTGATGTAGGCCGTGGCCGGATACGGGGTGTTGAGCTGCGTGAGCGGCGGGGTGATGAGCAGAATTTTGGGAGCAGCGAGCGACACAGTAGCCATCAACCCGGCCAGGGGGCCCCGGGTTCAGTGGCCGCAAAGGTCGGGCAGAATCGGTGGCGGTTACGCGGCGTGCGGAAACGGGCCGGGCTGCCGGCTTTCCGCCGGCTGCCCGGTAATCGCCAGGGGCCCCAGGAGCGGCCCATGCTGGCGCGGGTTGGCCCGGGTGGGGCCCCTGGGAAAACCCGATGATTCAGCGATTCAACGACTAGCGGGCAGCCGGCGAAAAGCCGACAGCCCGCCCCGCCCCGCGCCCGCCTGCTGCTACATCTTCATCCCGCTCATTTTGCCCATGCTCATCCAGGGCGCGTTCAGGCGCACGTACACCGAGGCCGAGAGGGGCACGTCGCCGTAGAGCGGGCGCAGCGCGGCGGCCGGCACGTAGCCCGTGAGCTGGCCGCCGATGTGTACCTCGGGGCCCCGGAAGCCGTCGGCGGTGAGGCGGTAGCTGGCCCCGAGCGTGAGGGCGTGCACGTTGAAGACCGAGAAAATGGGCTCGTCGGCGGGGCCCTGCAAGTAGTAGCCCAGCTCCTCGCTGTCCTTCTGCACGAACTCGTAGCGGCCGTAGAAGGTGGGGCGGCCCAGGGTGAGGTTGGTTTCGGCCAGTACGGCGTGCTCGGGGTGCGGGGTGGAGCCCTGGTTCATGCCCCAAATTAGGGCCGAGGCGATGTAGTGGCGCGCATCGCCGAAGCTGTGGCTGTGCAGGATGCTGGCCGTGGTGCGGGTCACGTTTTCGTCGGGGTGCAGGTCCTCGGGGCTTTTGATGAAGGCGCGACTCACCTGCAAAGCCAGCTCGCGGCTGGGGTTCCAGTTCAGGCGGGCGGCCCAGGAATCGGCGCGGGGCTTATCGAAATTATAGCGGTGCTCGTCGGGCTCACGGCCGGTGAAGTTGCTGCCTTCCAGCTTGAACTGCTTGTAGCGCACGCCCAGCGTGGCCACCCCGAAGGCGATGTGCGTGGCATCGGTCCAGTGGTGGGAGAGGGGCGCGTCGGGGTTGGGCATGGCCGAAATGCGGTGCATGAACGCCACCGGCCCGATGGCCGGCTCGCCGGGGTAGCCCAGATACAGGCTCACGTCCACGTCCGGGCTCAGGGCCTGCACGTAGCCCACGCTCAGGCCCGAAAACAGGTCGTGCGGGTGCTGCTTATCGATGAGCGGCTGGCCCTTGTAGCTCTCGCCGGTTTGGAACAGCAGCGGGTAGCCGCCGCGGGTTTCCGTCAGCGCGTCGAGCGACATCATCAGCGTGAGGTTCAGCAGGCCGTGGGGCCCTACGTTGCGCTGGGCCATGGCCATGCCCCAGTTGGGGCCGTCTGCGGCGTTGGCGTGGCCGCGGCCGCCGCTGTGGTTGAAGTTCTGGCTGGTGTAGCGGCCGTAGGCGCCACCGTGGGCCATCACCATCCAGGGGCCCTTGTGGGTCATCCACATGTACATGGGCGTGGCGTCGGGCTGCCAGCTGGTGGCCGAGCCGTTGCGGCTCATGGGCAGGTTGCGCGAGGTGGCGGCCGACATGGTGGGGTTGTCGTCGGAGCTGCTCATGCCCATGCCTGCGTGGTCCATGCCGCTCATGGGGGCCATTGGTTTTTTGGGGCGGGCGGTGTCGGCGGGCATCGGCATGGCCATACCGGGCATGGTGCCGGGCTGCTGGGCGTGCGCGGGGGCCCCGGCCAGGGCCACGAGGGCCGCGGCCAGCAGGCTGGCGGCGGCCCGCTTGGGGCCCCGGGCGGCGGAAGGGAGTAGCGGAGTGTGCATAACCTTACAACGTTCGTTTTCCTCACCCGGTTTTCACGCGGGCCAATGCAATTCGGCCCGGGAGCCCTCACGATTTGGGGCCCCGCCCGAATGGTATTGGCTTTGGGCCGAATGCTGCACGCCCCCGGCGGCCGGGGCCCCGTAAGCCAATGTGGGCGGCACGTCGCCGCTCATTTGTTCCACTTATTCCTGCCCCAGTACATGGCCATTTCCACCGCCCCCCGCCCCGCCCACCAAGACGTGCTCGACGCCCTCGCCCGTTGCGTAGCCGCCTGCGAGCACTGCGCCACCGCCTGCCTCGGCGAAGACGATATTGCGATGATGGTGCCCTGCATCCGCCTCGACCGCGACTGCGCCGACATCTGCCGCCTCACCGCCGCCTTCATCGCCCGCGGATCCGACCACGCCCCGCACGTGCTCAAAGAGTGCATTGAAATCTGCCAGAAGTGCCACGACGAATGCGCCCAGCACAAGCACCAGCATTGCCAGGAATGCGCCGCCGCCTGCAAAGCCTGCCTGGAAGCCTGCAAATCGTATAAATAACTTGTAGCGTAGCTAAAGTCCGCGCTTCAGCGCTACAGCCATCAACCAAAAAGGGGCCCCCACCAATTTGGTAGGGGCCCCTTTTCATAAATCTAAAACCTGTGCCTTACAGCGCGTCGAGCGAGAGGCGGGCCGGCAAGGATTGGCGGCGGAACTCGCTCACGGAGTGGCCCGTGACCTGGCGGAACTGGTTGCTCAGGTGCTGGCCTGAGCTGTAGCGCATCTGGTCGGCAATCTGGTTCAGGGTGAGCTCGCCGTAGCTGAGCAGTTCCTTTACGTGCTCGATTTTGAGGCGGATGAGGTACTTCTCGATGGTGAGGTGGGCGGTGCGCGAAAATACCTTGCTCAGGTGCGAGTAAGTAGCGGCCAGCCGCTCGGTGAGGAAGGCCGAGGTGGTGAGCGGCGAGCGGGCCGTGCGCAGGTGCTCGAGGTAGTCGGCGAGCAGGGCTTTGATTTGTTCGGTGAGCTGCTCGGCGCGGCCGCGCAGCAGCTCAAAGCCGGCGGCCTCGAGCAGCGGGGCCACGGTTTCGGGATCGACGGGGGTGGTAGCGTCGAGCTCGGCGGTGCCCAGCGTTACGGCTTTGGTCTTGTAACCGGCGCGCTCCAGCAGGTTGTGCACGGCCTCGACGCAGCGCGGGCACACCATGTTTTTGATGTATAGCAGGTTCGTAGACATATAACTAACGTTTTGAAGGCCGCCCTGCGGCGGCGGTTGAAGATACGGAACGAACAGACTCCCGGGCCAGGGTCGGGCGGGGCCGCCGAGCCGCCGGGGTGGGCGACGAAGCCGCCCACCCCCGGCCAAACCAATGCTCGGTGGCCCAGCCCACAAACGGTACCACGGCTAGGAAGGTAACAGCCAGCAGCCAGAAAAAGATAAAGAACGCCGGGGCCAGCCGGCTGAAGAAATGCCCATCGGCCCCGAACACGTAGCCCACCAGCGCCAGGGCCAGCCCGAAGCTGACTGCTGCCAGCACGCCTACCCGCCGCCACGGCCCGGGGGCCAGGAAACGGGCAAAGCGCAGGCGCAGTGGCTGGGGCATGGAGGGCAATTGAGCAGGTGAAATTACACGGAAATTTATAAGGGCCTCGCGGGCCGGGCCGCTACAACGCGCCCCGGTCCCGGAATAGTGCCCTCCGCTACGCCAGCACCGCCAGCAGCTCGCGCTGCAACGACTGGCCCTGGTCGGCGGTGTACCACTCGTTCATCTGGCGCACAATGGCGGTCGTGTGCTGTTCGGGGTCGGCGTGCAGGCGTTGGGCCAGCTCGTGCGCTTCGGCCGGGCGGGGCCCCCACTCGGCCACGGTTTCGCCGGTGGCCGCGTCCTGCATCACGAGCTTGGGAATGCTGTTTTTGCCGTTGGTTTGGTGGGCGGCCATGAAGGCGGGGTGCTCGGAGCGCAGCAGCACGTGCAGGGCCACGCGGCCACCGCTGCCTTCGGCTAGGTGGGCCAGTAGGGGCAGCTCGTGGGCGGTGTCCCCGCACCAAGCCTCGCCCAGCACCAGCCAGCGCTGGGGGGCGGGCAGGTGGCGCAGGCGGTCCACGAGTGCGGGCAGCAGGGGCAGGGCGTAGGCGCGGTCGAGGTGCTGCTGGTTTTGCTCGGTGAAGCGCACCAGCGCGGGGCCCTGGTCGGGGCCGGTGGTGCGGTGCTCGGTGGCCAGCGTGCCCACCAAGGCCCGGAACTCGGCGTAGGTGTAGGCCGGGGCCGGCAAAGCATGGGAAGTGGAAGAGGCGGACATGAGCGAAGAAAGGCGAAAGGGCGAAACGGCCGGGTAAAATAACCAGCCGCCGGGTAGTTAACCCAACCCAGGGCCGGAGGTTGCGTTTACCTTTGCACCGGGGAGCCACCGCCGGGCTCTTTCTGCTCTTTCTGCTTTATCGCCATGAAAAACTACTTGCGCCCCCTCCCCGTCTTGCTGGCCATTGCCTTCGTTGGTGCCCTGGCCAGTTGCAGCAGCAACGCCAGCACCCCCGGCGCAGTCAATGTCGAGAACAGCGCTGCTAAAACCTTCGACCCCAAAGAAGGCATTCCCCCTGCCGGCATGGGCCAGGATTCAGCCGTGGCTGGCCTGCACCGCAACACGTCGAGCCGCCCCACCGGCGAGCAGCTCTACGAGCACGCCGACGAGCACGTAGACCACAACCGCGACGGCAAGGCCGACCACTAGCGCCGCGCTGCTTACCCACGCCGTTATCCACGGCTTTTCCTATTTTTTTCTTACCTCATGAAAACCCTTTTTCGTCCCCTCCTCTTGGTTGCCGCCGTGGCCGCCGGCCTTAGCGTCAGCGCGTGCGGCGATTCCAAAAAGTACGGTTCTACCCACGTAGAGGAGAGTGGCCCCAAGCACGGCGACATCATCCAGGCCAACCCCAGCGGCGACTCCATCGTGGCCGGCCTGCGCCGCCCCGGCAAAAGCGGTACCCAAGAGCAGGGCTACGAGGCCGCCGATACCCGCACAGACAGCAACCACGACGGCAAGTCGGACAAATAATATCATTTAACAATCATCATTTAACAACCCGCGGCAGACTGAGCCTTATGCAATGGCATTGCCTGCCATCAGTTGTTAAATGATAATTGTTAGAGCAGTTTTCGGGACCGTGCACGGACCTGAAAACTGCTCTAACAATTATTAGCGTCGGAAGCTGATGCCCAGGAAATATTCGCGGTCGACGCCGTGGGTGACGGGTAGGTGGGTGCCGAAATCGAGCTGCACGTTGTCGCTGATGTCGAGCTGGGGCCCCACGTTAATGGAGCTGCGCCACGACGCTTGGCGCACATCCCAGTAGCCCACCAGCTCCACAAAGGCCTGCACTAGCTTACTGAACTGGTAATCAGTAGTGAAGGTGGGCGTGAGCTGGAGATAGCGCGCCTGGGTGTCGCGGTCCCAGTACACAGCGGCCGCCACCTGCCCGCCAATGCTCCAGGGCTTGGTGATTTGGTATACCGCGGGCAGCACCACCCCGTATTCCACGGCCCCGTCGCCGCGGGGGCCCCCGGTGGGCAGCGTCACGTAGCCAATCAGGCCCAGGGCCCAGCGGCTGTTGTCGTCGCCGGCAATGGTGTGCTTGAGGCGCAGCGTCACGTCGCCGAAACCGCGGTACAGCTGCGATTGGCTGGGGTCGGCGGCGTTGTAGTTGCGGGTGTCAGTGTACGAGTCGACGCCGACCTGGAAATCGGTGCGGTCGGTGAGGCCGATTTTGGCCAGCGCGTGGTTCACGTACCAGTCGTGGCCGTAAGTGCTGCCCTCGCGCCGCGTCAGCAAGCGCAGGGCATCGGTTTCGTACTGGAAGTGGCCCGCATCCACCGAGTACGGGCTTTCGGTGATGCCCGGGCGGTCGGGCACCATCGGCCGCATGTACTTGCGCGGCGTGGGCCGAAAAATGGTATACTTGCTCTTGTCGACGCTAACGGTGTCGTTCTGAAGCTTTTGGGCGGCGGCCGGGCTGGCCAGGGCCAAGCCAAGCAGTAGGCAGGCGTAGAAACGGGGCATTCGAAAGAAATTAAAATTTGCCCTGCATACGCAGCGCGGGCCCCAGCGGCCGACGTCCGACTGCCCCAATTACCTGGCCTTGGTAGCGCAGCGGCACGCCGCCGCCTAACAGCAGCAATTCGGGCAGGTGGGCCAGGTTCTGGGTGTCGGGGTTGGCGCGGGCGTTGCGGCCCAGCAGCAGGGCGGGCGTTTTGGTGGAGAGGGCCGTGTAGGCTCTGCGGCAGGCGGCCTCGGTATTATGGGGCCCCACGCCGTCGCCCTGCGTGAGCAGGATGGTTTGCCCGCTGGCGTCCACTAAGGCCACCGACACCTGCTGGTTGAGAGTGGCGGCCTTGGCGCGGGCCCGCGCGGCCAGTTCCAGGGCCGTGAGGCGGGCGGTAGGAGCCAGGTAGGTAGTGGGGGCCCTGGCCGGGTGGCCTGCGCAGCCGCTGCGCCCGGCAGCAGGCCCGTGCCCAGTAGGATTAAAAACAGCTTTTTCAACGAATTTTGTTTGGTGAAGACAAGGTGAATTCAGGGCTACACGGTCTTTTCGACGCTAAGCACGAGCCCACCTAAGCATCTACTTGACTATCAATGGTAAACTTCGTGTTTTTTAGGTTGCTTCGTAGTGGTGGCCGTGCTCCAGGGTAATTTCAGGTAACTGTTTACAGCAACCTAAAAACCAGAGGGGACGCCATGTACACATGGCGTCCCCTCTGGTTTTTAGGTACTTCCTATTACTTCTAGATAGCCGGGTCGGCAGGGGTAGCTGAATTATTCTCACGCTCGGTGCGCGGGTAGGGGTAGAAGGTACGGTTACGCTCGGCGCCGGGGGTGCTGGGGCCGGGCCGGCCAAAGCGGCGGCTGTCTGGCAGGCGGAAGCCCTGGAAGGCCAGCTCGATGTCGCGGTTGCGCAGGATTTCGAGTAGCACGGCCTCAGGGATGAGGGGACCGGCGTAGGGGGGTAGGGCCGCGCCGAGGCCGTATACATCCTGGGCAGGCGTTTTGGTCAGCACTTTGTTGAGGGCCGCCACGGCGCTGAGCAAGTTGCCTTTGCGGGCGGAGGCTTCGGCCTGAATCAACAGGATTTCGCCGGGCAAATACACCGGAATGGGCGCGCTGTTGGCGGTATAAAAGGCCAGGCCCCGGTTTTGGGTAGCGGTGGGGTTGGCCCGCACCAGGAAGGGTAGGCGCTGGTCGGCGGGGGCGGGCGCGAGCGCGCCGGTGAGGCCCAGGCTGGCATCGGTGGGCTCAAACACGTTGCGGTTGCCGAAGGCTACCTCAAAAATCGGGTTGCGGGTGTTGTCGTCGAAGTTGAACACCGATTTTCTGGTTAAGTCCACTTTGGCGGCGGTGGCTAGGGCCTTGTCGTAGTTGCCGGCTTCGAGGCTGTAGCGCGCAATGAGGGCCTGGAGGGTATTGGGCAGGTCGAGGCCGGGCACAATCTTGGCCGTAAAATCGGCCGAAGCCGGCGTGGTGGCCAGCTGCGCGGCGGCGGTTTCGAGCTGGGTCACGGCCTCGGCCAGCAGCTGGGCGCGGGGCACGAAGGGCGCGTTGTCGCCAGTCACGAGGGGCGCTTGCTCGAAAAACTCGGCCAGCGTGCCCAGCGCCAGGGCCCGGAAAATGCTGGCGTAGGCTATAATGCCGCTGCGGGTGCCCGCGTCGGGGGCGTTGCCGGCGTTGGCCAGCACGAGGTCGGCGTTAGCACGCACCAGCTGGCACTGCGTCCACACGTTGCGCACCACGCCGTTGCTGTTGCTCACGTTGCCGGCCCCCAGGCTCACGTTGTATTCCTCAATATTGCCCACGTTGAGAATAGCCAGCTCGCGGGTGCTGAGGCCGCCCAGGGCCGTGGCGTTGTAGAGCACGCTCAGCAGGCCGCCCGTGGCGTAGCGGTACTGCAAGCCGTTGCAGAGCGTGAGCAGGCCGTCGGAGGAGGTCACGACTTGCGTCTGGCTGGCCGTGCTGGGGTTGAGGTACTCTTTGTTGCAGGCCCCAAGCGTAAGTGAGAGCAGGGCGGCCAGGAAGGATAGCTTTTTCATAGTGCTAGAGCAAGAAGTTACCTAAAACGTGGCCGAGAGCTTGAGTTGGTAGGTGCGCGGAATGGGCACGTTGCCGAAGTCGATGGCCCGCAGCAAATCGGACGCGCCGCCGGCGCTGGTTTCGGGGTCGAAGCCGTTGTAGTGGTCCCAGGAATAGAGGTTGCGCCCCACCACGGCCACATTCAACGCACTGATGTACTTGCTGATAGTGGGCAGGGCGTAGCTCAGGGCCAGCTCGCGCAGCTTCACGTACGAGCCATCGTCGATACGAAATTCCTGGGTGTTGTACACGGCGAAGACGTAGCCCCGGGGCAGGTTGCCGCGCAGCTCCTGCTCGGCGTAGTCGCCCAGGCCCACGCCCTGCCGGGTGCGCTTGTCGGCGTTGAACACGCTCACGCCGCGCACGGCGTCGAGCAGCACGTGCAGCGCCAGCTTTTTGTAGGCGAAATTGGTGTTGAACGAGCCCGTCCAGTTGGGGTTGGGGTTGCCGATGACCACGTTGGCCACGGTAGTACCGGCCGCGTAGCTGGGCTGGCCGTTGGCCTCGCGGGCGGGCACGTGGGTGGTCGAGCCTACGGCTTGGCCGCTGGTGCGCTCATCCTGCGGGAAGCCCTGGGGCGTGAGTAGCAGCGAGCCGTCGGCGTTGCGGGCGTAGGCCGAGCCGTAGAACACGCCCGCCGGCTGGCCGTTGAGCAGGTACACCGGTGCGCCGGCCACGTTGTCTACCGAGATGGCCTGGGTGGCTCCGTTCGAGCCCGGCAGATCGGTTATCTTGTTGCGGTTGCGGTTGTAGATGAGGGTTACGTCCCAGGCAAAGTCCTTGGTCTTTACCGGGGTAGCGCTCAGCACTATTTCCAGGCCCCGGTTTTGCATCGCGCCCACGTTGTTCACAATGCTGGAACCACCGGTACTGGCGGCCAGATTGCGGCGTACCACCAAGTCGCTGATTTTCTGCTGGTACACCGTGATACCCAGCCCCACGCGGTCGCCCAAAAAGCCCAGGTCGGCCCCGGCTTCCAGCTCGCCCATGCGCTCGGGGCGCACGGCGGGGTTGGCCAGGGTGGTGCCGGGCACAATGGTATTTTTCCCCAAAAAGCCCACCGGTGTAAACTGGTAAAAGCGGTCGTAGGAATTGATGCCCGTGAGGTTGCCGGCCTCGCCGTAGCTCGCCCGCAGCTTGAAGCTGTTGATGGCCTTAACGTAGCTGGCCCCCTGCCAAAAGGCCAAATCGGATACCACCAGCGAGCCGCTGATTTTGGGGTATAGCTGGCTGGTTTCGGAAGCCGAAAACTTCGAGGAGCGGTCACGCCGCAGCGAGCCCGTGAGGAAGGCCAGGTTGCGAAAGCCTACGGTAGCCTGCCCGTAGTAGCCGCTCAGGTCGAAGCGGTCGGGCAGGTAGGTCGACGTAACGGTGGTGTTGGAGGCCCCGCTAATGGTGGTGATGAACGGGGCCAGGTTCTGGCCCTGCGTAGTGGTATAATCTTGCTGGCTAAGCTGGTAGCTGTAGCCGGCCAGCAGGTTCAACTTGAGGTTTTCGGTGAAGTTATGCTCGTAGCCCACGTTCACGTCGGAATTGAGCTGCAACACTACGTTGTTGCCGTTGGCGGCGTAGCCCAGCGGGTAGCGGGCAGCCGGCAAACCCGCCGTGGCCTGGTACGGGTAGGGCCGAATGTAGCTCTGCCCCGCCTGCGAGTAGGTATCCACGCCCAGTACATAATCAACCGACAGGCCCTTGGCGGGCGTGAGATTCAGCTGCACATCGCTCACCGTGCGGTTGATGCCCTGGGTGAATTTCATGTCCTCGATGGTCGAGAGCGGGTTTACGCGGGTGGGCTCTATGGCCAGCAGATTGCCGCTGGCGTCGCGTTGGGTAATGTCGTAGATGTTGTTGGTGATATTGACCGAGTTGATGGGGCTGTAGAAGACGTTACCATTGGCCTTTTCATTGGATGCGCTGTTGATGTAGCTCACGCCCGCCGATACCTTGGCCCAGTCGGTGAGGCGCTGGTCGATGCGGGCGCGCAGGTTGTAGCGCGTGAAATCGGTGCCCTTAATAATGCCCTGATTTTTGAGGTAGGCAAGCGAGAAGTAGTACTGCGTGCGCTCCGAGCCGCCGGCCACCGACACGGCGTTGTCGGTGCCGTAGCCTTTCCGGAAAATCTGGTCGAAGTAGTTGTAGCGCGTCACATCTACTTCATTGGTAGCCAATTGGGTAGTGGCGTTGGCGCGGGTGATGCCGGTAGTGGTAGTGCCGGGGTTGGCCGCCACCTGGGCCGGCGAAATTCCCCCAATTGGGTAGAGCCGCAGCCCAGCAAAGCCAAACTGCTTACCGTAGGTATTCACCGGCACCATGTGGCGCAACTCGTTGAACTGAAGGCTAGTAGAAAACGATACGCGCGGTGCACTGTTCTGCCCGCGCTTGGTAGTGATGAGCACCACGCCATTGGATGCCCGCGAGCCGTACTGCGCCGCCGCCGCGGCCCCGTTGATGACGTTGATGCTGGCAATGTCGTTGGGGTTGAGGTCGGCCAGGCGGTTCTGGCCGGGGTTGGCCGCGCCCACATCGTTGGCCGCCGCCAATTGCGACACGTTGGTGCTGGCATTGCTAATTATTACGCCATCAATAACGTAGAGCGGGTCGGAGGAGCCGGCCAGCGAATGCACCCCGCGCAGGCGCACCGAGATGGAACCAGCGGGGTCGCCCGAGTTCTGCACAATCTGTGCGCCCGGCACCTTGCCCTGCAACGAGTTGAGCACGCCGCCCGAGCCGCTCTGCGTCAGCTCATTGCCGCTAATGGTGCTGATGGCGTTGCCCAACTCGCGCCGGCTGGTGGTCACGGTGGAGCCCACCACTACCACTTCGTCGAGGTTCTGGCGGGTTTCGGCCAATAGCACGTCGGTGGTTATGGTTTCGGCCCCGCCCAGCGTGAGCGGGCGCACCTCCGTTTTGTAGCCCACCAGCGAAAACGTGAGCGTGTAGGGCCCCGGTGCCAGCGTACCCGTCGTGATGGAGTAGGCCCCGTCGGAGCCACTGGTGGCGCCCTGTGTGGTGCCGCGCAGTAGTACCGTGGCGCCCGGTAGGCCCTGCCCGCCGACATCGCGCACTTGGCCCACAAGCGTAAACCGCTGGCCGGTTTGGGCCCCCGCTGTCGCAGGCAGCAGCAGGCCCAGCAGCAGGCAAATCCCGGTGGCACAAAACTTCCTGGCTAAGTAAGCATGAGTCATATTGCGAAGAGGTAAGGGGGAGAGAAGCAAATTGTAATGTCAATTATAGGACACTTTTAGCTAATTCTCTTGACCTTGCCTTCACATGGCGCGGGCAGTGGCCTGGACTCTGTGAGTCCGGGCGTGGGGGCATCGAATAACGTTCCCACGCGCTGACTCACAGAGTCCAGGCTGCCCGCGCTACACTCCCTGCACCAGCCGGGCCACGTAGTAGGCGGCCCCGGCGGCAGCCGCGCCAATGGCCGCCATGCGCAGGGCCCCAGCAACCGGCGGCTGGCCGGTGAGGCGGCTCTTAAAATACCCGAACACCAGTAGGCACAGTAGCGTGATGAGTACCGACCAGCGCAACCCCTCGGCCGGGGTGGCGGTGAAAACGTAGCCGCTCAGCGGCAGTAGGCCGCCCGCCACGTAGGCCGCGGTAATGGTGGCGGCGCTTTTGGGGGCTTGGCGCGGGTCGGGCTCCTCCAGGCCCAGCTCGTACTTCATCATGAAGCGCACCCACTGCGCGGAGTCCTGCACCAACTCGGCGGTGGCCTGAGTGGCGGTGGCATGGGAGAGGCCCATCTCTACGAACAGCTCGCATACCTCGCGGCGCTCCACATCGGGCACGGTGCGCACTTCCTCGTGCTCGCGGGCCAGCTCGGCGGTGTAGTGCTCTACTTCGGTGCGGCCCGCCAGGTAGCCGCCCAGGCCCATGGCAATGGAGCCGGCCACGATTTCGGCCAGCCCGGCCGTGATGATGAGGCCCGACGACTGCACCGCCCCGCTCAGGCCGGCGGCCAGGGCGAAGGGCACGGTCAGGCCATCGGAGAGGCCAATCACGATGTCCTGTAGAAAGGCGGAGCTGGTGAGGTGGGCTTCGGGGTGTGAAACAGCGACAGACATAAAAAAATGGCGAAGCAGGTAGTCATGCGTAGGGGCCCGACGGCACAAGTTGCCGCCGGGCCAATCAGCTACTGATGAATGAAAAAAAGGCTAGAGGCTCTTGTTCTGCACGCGCTTGCGAATCAGCTCCTTGAGGCCGTCCACGTTCTTGATTTCCTGGGCTTTTAGGATTTGCCAGAATTGCTTGCTGTTGTCAGCCTCGCCTTTTTCGGCGTTGGCAATGCACTGGTCGTAACGCCACAGGGCGTCGAGGCGGGTGCTGGGGTCGTGAATCAGGTCGTGCACATGGTTGTGCAGGCCCTTGGTTCCGCCAATGTGCTGCTCGGCCTGGTCGTTGAGGGTTGGCATGGTCAAAAGGGCGCTTGGGTGAAAACGAACGACTAGTGAAAAATATAGGCGCGCACAACCGCCCGCGCGGCTAGTTGCTGGCCGGGGTGGCCCGCACCAGGTGCAGGTCCTGGGCCCAGCGCTGAATTTCGGGGGCGTGGCGGCGCACGTAAGCGGTTAGCTTTTCGGTTCGCTGCCCGGCAAAGTAGCAGTCGGCCAGCGCGTAGAAGCACAGCTTATACTCGGTGAGTAGCGGGGCGCGCCCGGCGGCGGGCGTGCCCAGGTTGCTGATGCAGCCGCGCAGGCGGCTGAGGGCGGTGAGCAGGGTGCTTTCGGCGGCCTCCATTTCGCCGAGGCGGGCCAGGGCCGCGCTCTGGCCGCGGCTTGCGGTGGCGTAGTCGCGCACCAGTAGGGAAGCCTGCGGCGTGAGGGGCCGGGCGGGGCCGGCAGAGGGCCCCAGGCCGGTTACTACGGCTTCGTACTGGCCCGCTGCCTGCTGGTACTGGCCGTGGGAGAGGGCAGCTTCGGCTTGGCCCAAGCAATCCTGGCTTTCGTTATAGCTCATGTAGATATAAGTTAAAGTGAGTAGGGTGCGGAGCTTGCTCCCGCCCGGCATTGCGCGCATCCAGCGCCAATCGTTCAGCGACGGGCGGGGGCAAGCCCCGCACCCTACCGCACAGCTTAAAAAGGCACCACTACTTTCATGCTCAGGTTGCGGCCGGGGCTGAAGATGCCCAGTTGGCCATTGGGCGAAGAGCGGTAATACTCAAAGTATTTGAGGCGGTTGAGGTGGGCCTGGTAGGCCACGTTGAAGAGGTTGTCGCCTTGTAGCACCAGCTGCACGGCCTCGCGGCCGCTTTTGGTGCGTAGGCTGGTGCCCACGCCCACGCCGCAGAGCACGTAGCCGGGGGTGCGGGTTTCGGCGCCGTCCACGGCGTAGAAGCGGTTTTGAGTGGCGGTGGCATCCACCGTGAAGCGGAAGTAGCTGCCCGTGAAAGGCGTACCGGCACGCTCGGGTGCGGTGAAGCGTATTTCGGAGCGCGACGACGGGGCCGGAATCAGGGGCAGGTAGCGGCCGGCATTGCCCGCCCGCTCGTGCAAAGCGGCGTTTTCGTTGAGGCCGATGACCAGGGCCGCGCCGGTGCGTAGGCTCACCCAGGGCAGGGCCGTGGGGTGAATATTGAACGCCACCTCGCCGCCGTAAAGGTTGGCCTGCGCCTGCTGGAACTGGTAGGTGGAGTTGCCTACCGGGTCGCGCAGGGGCTGGCCGCTGGCATCGTACTGCTTGGCCTGGTAAATGAAGTTGTTGACGTGGTTGTAAAATGCCTCCACGCTGCCCTCAAAATCGGGCGACTTGTACAGCAGGCCGATGTCTTCCTGCACGTTGAACTCGGGCACAAACGAGCGGTTGCCCAGGTAGATGATGTGCGCGCCGGGGTCGAGGCCGTTGGAGCCGATTTCGGGCACGTTGGGGGCCCGGTAGCCGCGGGCAATGTTGGCGCGCAGCACCAGCTTATCACCCAGAGCGTAGGAGCCGCCCAGGCTGGCCGAAACTCCCGTGAAGGTGCGCTGGAAATCCGCGAACTGTAGCCTGGCATCGGGGGCAGTGGCCCCCACGGCCTGCTCAAAACCGTTGGCCGGGTCGGGGCCCACGTAGTAGTTGTTCCAATGCACGTGCCGGGTGTCGTAGCGTAGGCCGCCGGTCAGCTCCAGGGCCCCAAAGGACTTCTTAATCAGCCCGAAGCCGCCTAAATCGAACAGCCGGAAGGGTGGAATTGGGAAGTCGGTGGCGTTGAGGTGGCGGTTGTCCTGGCTCATGCCGTTGGCCCCCACCGTGAACTCGTAGCCGTTGATGGCATCGAAGAGGTAGCGCGCCTGGTAGTTCACGGTGGTCAACTGCAGGTCGAGGCCCGGCTGAGTGGGGTCGGTGGGGTGGTTGAACTCCTGGCGGTGGTTTTGCTGCACGCCCAGCAGCGCCCGCAGCTCGCCGGGCCCCATCCGGATTTCGGTGGTGCCAAAGGCCCGGTAGTGCTGGATGCGCTGGCGCAAGTTGCTGATGCCGTAGCTTTTCAGCTCGTGGTCGCTCACCACCGGCCGGTCCTTGATGTCGTCCTTGTCACCCTCAAACACCTGCCGGGTAAAACGCCGGCTCAGCGAGTCGCGGCTGCCATCGGGTATTTCCTGGCGGTCGTCGTAGGTCGATAGCCAGAGGTGCGCGCCGCCCCACTCCTTCTTCACGCCTACCATGCCGGTCACCTGCACTTCCCGGAAGCCAGTGTTGTACACCAGGCCGTCCACAGGGTTGCGGTAGTCGTGGGCCTGGCGGCGGCTACCGCGCAGGCTGGTCTGGAAGCCGTTCTTTTGGTAATTGAAAGCCAGGGAGTTGCCCACCATGCCGTTCACACCCTGGTACTCGGCCAGCGCCTCGCCGTGCAGCTCACCGTCGGGGCCCCGGGGCAGGGCCGGAATAAGGTTCACCACCCCCGCCACGGCATCGGAGCCGTAGAGCAGGCTGGCGGGGCCCTTCACCACTTCCACGCGGTCCACGCCGTAGCCGTCCACCTCAATGCCGTGCTCGTCGCCCCACTGCTGCCCTTCCTGGCGCAGGCCGTTGAACATGGTGAGCACCCGGTTGTAGCCCAGCCCCCGAATAAAAGGTTTGCTGATGTTGGGCCCCGAGGTCACGGCCGACAGGCCCGGAATGCCGCGCACAGCCGCATCAATGGCGTTAGAGTTGGCGTTGAGGCGGATTTCCTTGCCCAACATGGCTGCGATGGGCACCGGCGAGCGCCGAATTTCGGTGGCCCGGCCCACGCCCGTTACCACTACTTCGGCCAGCGTCTTGCCCTCGTTCTTTACTCTAATGGTTAAAGCTTTAGCGGCCGGAATCGTGACGCTGATGTTGGTGGTGGCGTAGCCCACGGCGCTTACTTGCAGCTGTTGCGCCCCGGCCGGCAGGTTGGCGAAGCTGAAGCGGCCGTTGTCGTCGGCTGCGGTGCCCTGGGTGAGGGCCGGCACGGCCACGCTGGCGAAGGGCACCGGCCGGCCTTCGGCGTCCAGCACCTGGCCGCGCAGGCTCTGTGCCTGGGCCTGCGCTAGAAAAGGAATAAGTAACAGTAAGAGAACAAGTTGTTTCATAAAATACGCAAGTTGAAAAGACAAGGCGCGGCCAATAGCCAGCTGAAAAGCCGCTTGAAAAAAGAATCCGGATTGGGAGGAAAAGGGAAGGGGTAAGCGCTACCCGCTACGGGTAGAGTGCGGGGCTTGCCCCCGCCCGTCGTTGAACGATTGGTGCTGGGTTCGGGTAACGAAGGGCGGGGGCAAGCCCCGCACCCCACGTGCAAAATCCAGTCAGTTATTTAAAAAGTAGGTAGTCGTCTACTCATTACCGGCAAACGTTTGGTAAAGCAGGAAAGCGTTCAATGCCAGAATAATACCCGCCACCACCCAGGCCATAATGCGCAGCCAGGGCCGGTTCACGAACACGCCCATCTTGAGCTTGTCATTGGTGAAAAGCACCAGCGGAATAACGGCGAACGAAAGCTGGAGCGACAGGATGACCTGGCTAAGCACCAGCAACTCACCGGTACCTTTTTCGCCGTACAGTAGCGCCACGATGAAGGCCGGCACCACGGCCAGCAGCCGCGTGACGAGCCGCCGCAGCCAGGGCCGCAGCTTGATGTGCAGGAAGCCCTCCATCACCACCTGCCCGGCCAGCGTGCCGGTGAGCGTGGAGCTTTGGCCCGAGGCCAGCAGGGCAATGGCAAACACCACGCTGGCCGCGCCCGCGCCGAGCACCGGCGTCAGCAGCTTGTGGGCGTCGGCAATGTCGGCCACGTTGTCGTAGCCCTTGCCGTGGAAGGCGGCAGCGGCCGTAACCAGAATGGCTGCGTTCACGAAAAACGCCAGCCCCAGCGCCGTGGTCGAGTCGATGGTGGCAAACTTGATGGCCGAGCGCTTGCCTTTTTCGGTGGGCTCAATCTGGCGCACCTGCACGATGGCCGAGTGCAGGTACAGGTTGTGCGGCATCACGGTGGCCCCCAGAATACCGATGGCCACGTAGAGCATGGCCGGGTTGGTGACCACCACCGCCCGCGGCACCAGCCCGCCGGCCAGCCCTACCCAGTCGGGATGCGAGGCGATAATCTCGTAGAGGAAGCAAACGAAGATGGTAAAAATGAGCGCCATCACGATGCTCTCAATCACCCGGAAGCCTTTGCTTTGCAGCAGCAGGATCAGCAGCACGTCGAAGGTGGTGAGCACAATGCCCCAGGTGATGGGCAGGCCGAAGAGCAGGTTGAAGGCAATGGCCGAGCCGATGACTTCGGCCAGGTCGCAGGCCGCGATGGCAATTTCACAGAGCACCCACAGCACCATGGCTACGGGCTTGGAGTAGTGGTCGCGGCAGGCCTGGGCCAGGTCGCGGCCGGTGACCACGCCTAGCTTCACGGCCAGGTGCTGCAACAGCATGGCAAACAGGTTGCTTAGCAGCACCACACTTAGCAGGGTGTAGCCAAACTTGGCCCCGCCCGCAATGTCGGTGGCCCAGTTGCCAGGGTCCATGTAGCCCACCGATACCAGCAGCCCAGGGCCCCAGTAGGCCCGGAATTTTCGCCAGAACGACGCTCCCTCGCCCGGCACCGCAATGCTGCCGTGCACCTCGCTCAGCGAGATGCCCCGGCGGGGATGCCGCCAGCCCGGCTCGGCGGGTAGGGCAACGGGCGGCGAAACGGTGGATACGGCGGCGGGCACGGCAGTGATGGGAGTAAACTCAGGCATAGAATACTACAAAGGTAGAGCAAATTTTTAGACTAGTCTAAAAATTAATTTTAAACGCCCTAAAATACGCTGAATTCGGAGAAAAGTTGCGGGTAAGTCAGTGCCGGGGCCCCGGGGGAACGACCTTTGCCGGCCCGTTTGCTTTTTACTATGACTGCGCTGGCCCAAACTAAAACCCGCCTCGGCCTGCTTTCCCTCGTGGTGAGCGTGGCGTTGGTGGCCATCAAATTCTACGCCTACCACCTCACCCGCTCGCAAGTGGTGCTGACGGATGCCCTGGAGAGCATCATCAACATCTTCACCAGCGGCTTTGCCCTGTACAGCCTGTACCTGGCCGCCCTGCCCAAGGACGAAAACCATCCCTACGGCCACGGCAAAATTGAGTACTTGTCGGTGGGCTTCGAGGGGGCCCTGATTTTCATGGCTGGGGCCTACATCCTGTATTCGGCCACGGGCAGCCTGCTGCACCCGCACGCCGTGGACCGCCCCGGCTGGGGCGTGGCGCTGCTGGCCACCACGGCGGTGGCCAACCTGGGCCTGGGCCTGTACCTGGTGCGCCAGGGCAAGGCGCTGAAATCGGTGGCCCTGGCCGGCGATGGCCAGCATTTGTACATCGACGCCCTGACGTCCATCGTGTCGTCGGGGGCCCTGCTGCTGGTGGCGGCCACCGGCGTGGTGCGCATTGATGGCGGGGCGGCCTTGCTGCTGGGCGGCTTCATTCTGGTGAACGGCGGGCGCATGGTGGGCCGCTCGGTGGCGGGCCTGATGGACGAAACTGACACGGCCGTCGTCACGGAGGTTATTGCCGAGCTGCAGGCCCACCGCCGGGCCCCCTGGATTGACGTGCACAACCTGCGCGTGCAGCGCTACGGCGCCAACCTGCACATCGACTGCCACATGCAGATGCCCTACTACTACAGCCTGGAGCACGTGCACACCGAGCTGCACGACATTGAGGAGCTGATCCGGGCGAAGTTTGCGGTGGAAGTGGAGATGTTCGTCCACGCCGACCCGTGCACGTTTGCCGCCTGCTCGCTCTGCCGCATGGCCGACTGTCCGGTGCGCGCGCACCCCTTTGAGCGGGCGGTGGTGTGGGACCTGCACAACGCCGTGCGCAACGAGCGGCATAGGTTGTAGGCGGAGCGGATAGAACCCTGGTTGTCCTTGCAGCTCCTGGAATCGGTACGTAACGTAAAACTCCTTCTCAGACCACTCCCGAAACTGCACTGATTTCAACCCGGCGGCGCAGGGGCCCTCGAACGTGATGCTTTTCCGCTTGCACCTTATTGGAACATACCGGGCGGCCCGTTCTGCCTTTTTGGTTTGGCTGCTTTTGTGCAAAAATTATGCTATTGTCAGCCCAGTAATTTCTGGCGAATTCCTAAATAGTTTCGTAGGAATTCCTCATCAATACTTTCCTCTTATTTCCGATGACTCTTCGCTGTTTCTACCTCGTAGCGCTTACGGTTGCGATTTTTTTCGTCTCCGCTTGTAAAAAGAATGAACCGGCTCCTACCACGGGTAATCTCAACCTGACAGTTACTTACGACTCTGTCTACGTCGGCTATTCCCTCTTCACTGAAGAAGGTTGGCTAATTCGCACGACAACCGGTACTGGCAACCCGTTACGCAATGGCCCATTTACCGGCTCGCCACCACCGATTACAAACACTCGCTTGAAAACCAATATTGTTTTAAATGGCTTAAATCCAGGAAACTACGTATTCGTAGTGGCTGCTTCGACTGCCCAAAGTGTGCAGGTAATCGCTGGACAGACCAAATCCTATACATTCGATTTATAGGAAGGGTACTTCTAGGAACAGAAAACAATGTAGTTGAATAGCATCAAAGCGCCTGTTATTAGTAGATTATTATAAACTGAAACGCTCGTGCAACGGACGGCCTCAGCCAGGGTTTTTTTGCTGCCTGGCGTTAGTGGTCCTGGGCCTGTAATAGCGCTGGCTGGTGGGCCTGCGGGTGGCCCAGCAAAAGGGCCTCGGCGGCGTAACCGACGTGCCCTCCGAAACCTTTACGCTGGCCCGTTGCCTCTGAGCAGTTGGGGCCCCCAGCCTTCGCTCTGCCCAACGGCTACTTCACCAACCCGCTGAACGTGAAGGAAGATGGCTACTGCGGTTTTGGGAAAGCAGGCGGAAACCTGCCTCCGGCCTGCGTGCCCGGGCTGGTGAAGCAGGGCCCCCGGGGCCCTAATCCGTGGCGGCGGCTTCGTTTTCGCCCTCGTACTCGTTGAGTAGGAATTCGCGCATGCGGTTGACGTGGCGCTTGAGGTCGTTGAGGCGCTCGGTGTGGCGGCCGGTGCCGTAGGCTTCGTCGCGGGCGGCGAGGCTGGCGAGTAAGTTTTTGCGCTCCTCCATCATGCGCAGGGCTACCCATAGGGTTTCCTCCATCTTGCGCTGCGAGCCTTCCAGTATAGCCGCTGCGGTGTAGGAGTGGCCGGTGTGGCAGCGGAAGCGCACCACCTTGCCCTTAGTCACGTCCCAGAGGTTGCCGCCGCAACCGGGGCAGGTGAAGGGCACCAGGTTGCCCAACTGTTCTACCTGGTCGGCCGTGCCTACCACACGTTCGGCAATGGCGGCCTCCAACTGCAAATCGGGCGGGATGCCCAGGGTGTGGGCGGGGCCGGCGTGGCCAGGGCCTACCAGCCCCACCAGCAGGGGTCCCATGGCGGCCACGGGCAGCACGTGGTCCACGGCTACGTTGCGCAGGGCGCTTTCGGGCATGCTCGGGAACTCAGCCTCGGCGGGGTCTTGCACCACGGCCGTGCCCCCGCAGCGCTTGATGAACTCCAGGCCGGCGGTGCCGTCGTGCAGCATCCCGGTGAGCACCACGCCCACCACGCGCGCCCCAAACGCCACGGCCGCCGCCCGGAACAGGGCGTCGGCGGCGGGGCGGTAGCCGTTCTCGAAGGGGCCCTTAGTCACCAGCACCCGGTCTTCCTTCACCAGCAAGTGGCGGTCGGGCGGGGCCAGGTACAGGTGGCCGGCCAGCAGCGGGGCCCCGTGGCCGGCCACTTGGCAGCGCAGGGCAGAGTGGGTGGCCAGCCGCATCACGAGGCTTTCGGGGTCGGCATCGGGCGGGAGGTGCTGCACCACCAGCAGGGCAGCGGGCAGGGCGGCGGGCAGCTGGGCCACGAGTTGCAACAGGGCAGCCATGCCGCCGGCCGACGTGCCAATCACGATGAGGTGGGTAGGAAGGGCCATGAAGCGAGAAATAAGAAAATGAGAAGCCCCCGACTGGGGCCTGATATCAACTATACGGCCCGCCGGGTGGTACGTTAGGCAATTTGTGCGCAATTTTGATAGGATAATTCGTCTTAGTACCCCGCGGGAAACTTTGTTTTTACCTCGATGAAACCACCCTTGCCCCTGGCCGTCGCGCCCGCTGCCCCGCCTGCCCCTACGCCCACCGCAGCCCCCGCCGGCCCTACCCCCCAGCCCCGGGCCGGCGGCGGGGGCGACAAGTTTCCGGTGGTGGCGCTGTGCGGCTCGGCAGGTTCGCTGGAGGCGCTTGAGGCGTTTTTCGGGGCCTTGCCGGAGCGGCCCGGGCTGGCGCTTGTGGTCGTCACGCACTTGGGGGCCACCCCCTACAGCCAGCTGCCGCAGGTGCTGCAAAACTTTACGCCGCTGCCCGTGGCCGAGGCCACCGACGGCCTGCGCGTACGCCCCGACCACGTGTATGTCATCCCGCCCGACTGCGACCTGAGCCTACTGCACGGCTGCTTGTTTGTGCTGCGACCCACCCAGCCGCCGGGCCACCGCCTGCCCATCGATTTCTTCCTGGAAAGCCTGGCCAAAGACGTGGGCGCGCGGGCCGCGTGCATCATTTTTTCGGGCCTGGGGGCCGACGGCAGCGCGGGGCTGAAGGCAGTGATGGAGAACTTCGGGCTGGTGGTGGCCCAGGACCCCGCCACGGCCGCCTTCGACGCCATGCCGCGCGCGGCGCTGGCCACCGAGTTCGTCGATTTTGCCCTGGCTCCCGCCCAGATGCCCGCCGAACTGCTGGCCTACGCCGGCCGCCTGCAAATGCCCGGGGGCAACCGGCTGCCCCCGCCCCAGAAGGATCCCAACGCCCAGCCGGCCCACGCGCTGCAAAAAATCTTCCTGCTCATCCGCCAGCGTACGGGGCACGACTTCAGCCTCTACAAGCGCAACACGATATTCCGGCGCATCGAGCGGCGCATGAACGCTCACCAAATCAAGGGGTTTGCCCACTACGTGCGCTACCTGCAAGAAAACCCGTCCGAGGTGGAGCAGCTCTTCCGGGAGCTGCTGATTGGGGTGACGCGGTTCTTCCGCGACGGTGCGGCCTTCGACAGCCTCCAGGAGCACTTGCAGCCGCTGGTGCTGGCCAAGGAGCCGTGCAGCACCGTGCGCGTGTGGGCCCCTGGCTGCTCCACGGGCGAGGAGGTGTACTCGCTGGCCATGCTGCTGCTCGAATGCTTCGACGCAGCGGGCCCCGGCCGGGGCCTCAAGCTCCAGCTGTTTGCCACCGACATTGCGCCCGATGCCATTGACTTTGCCCGCGCCGGCCGCTACCCGGCCGCGGTGGCCGCCGACGTGTCCCCCGCGCGCCTGGCGCGCTTCTTCCAGCAGGTCGACGGCCACTACCAAATCCGCAAGGAGGTGCGCGACGTGGTGGTGTTTGCCCTGCACGATGTTAACAAGGACGCGCCCTTCACCAAGCTCGACCTGCTCTGCTGCCGCAACCTGCTGATTTACCTGAGCGCAGAGCTGCAAAAAAGCCTGCTGCCCGTGTTCCACTACGCTCTGCGCCCGGGCGGCATCCTGTTTTTGGGCCCCAGCGAAAACCTGACCGGCTTCCAGGACCTGTTTCAGCCCCTGAACGGCAAGTGGAAAATCTCGCGGCGTCTCGAAACCGCTGCGGCTCCCGCCCGGCTACTGAACTTCCCCTTCGCCATGTCGTCCTGGCCGTCGGTAGTGGCTCACCCCGCTGCTATGCCGCCCACCGCCGCCCATTCGGGCGCGCCCTTTGCCGACCTGGTGCAAAAAAACCTGCTTGCCGCCTACACCCCGCCGGCGGTGGTGATTACGCCCAAGGGCGAAATCCTCTACGTGAACGGCCGTACCGGCAAGTACCTGGAGCCGGCCCCCGGCGTGGGCGGCCTCAACCTGTTTGAAATGGCCCGCGACGAGCTGCGCGTAGAAATCAGCGGGGCCGTGCACCGGGCCCTGCAAACCAAGGCCGACGTGACCGTGGAGCGGGTGCGCGTGGCCACCGCCGCCGGTCCCCAGGCGCTGCGCCTGTCGGTGCGCCACCTGGGGGCCCCCGAGGCCCTGGCCGGGCTGCTGCTGCTGGTGGTGTTTGAGGACCAGCCAACCCCGCGCCGCGGGCGCCGGGCCAAGGATAAGGACGAGACCCCCGCCGCCGACATCCGCGACGCCGTCCTCGACCAGGAGTTGCAGTACACCAAGCGCCGCCTCCAAACCACGGTGGAGGAGATGGAAGGCAGCCCGGAGTAGCTCAAAAGCGCCAACGAGGAGCTGCAAAGCACCAACGAGGAGGCCATGACCAACAAGGAAGAGCTGCAGAGCCTGAACGAGGAGCTGATGACCCTCAACATGCAGTACCTGGCCAAAACGGAGGAGTTTTCGCAAACGGCCAGCGACATGAAAAACCTGCTCGACGCCACCGAAATCGCCATTATTTTCCTCGATAACGACCTGCTGATTAAGCGCTTCACGCCGTACGTGCGCGACATAATCAGCCTGCTGCCCGGCGACGTGGGGCGGCCGCTGGCCCACGTCGCCTCCAACCTGCGCTACGAGCACCTGCTGCGCGACGCCCAGCGGGTGCTCGACCGCCTCACCAGCGTGGAGGCCAACATCCAGACCACCCGGGGCGAGTGGCACACGATGCGCATTTTGCCCTGCCGCTCGCTCGATAACTACATCAACGGCGCCGTTATCACCTTCACCGACGTGACGGCCCTCAAGCAGCTCGAAGCCCAGCTCCAGGAAACCGCCCGCTTCGCCGACAGCCTCCAGGAGGCCATGCCCCAGCCCTCCGTGGCCCTCGATGCGCAGCTGCGCGTGCGCGTGTCCAACCACGCCTTTGCCGAGGATTTTGGGCTGGTGGCCAACGAGATCCGCGGCAAGCCCCTGGCCGTTCTCAGCGGTGGGGCCTGGAACTAACCGGCTCTGCTGGCCCAGCTGGCCCAGCTGCTGGACCCCACCCACCCACCCCCACGACCAGTTTGACGGCCTGGCGCTGATGGTCGACTTTGCCGGCCTGGGGCCCCGGCGCGTGGTGCTCTACGGCCGCCGCCTGCTGCGCCAGGGGCGGTCCACCGGCCAGGTGCTGCTGGGCGTGGAAGTGGTGGCCCCGCCGGCCTAGCAGCCGGGGGCCCGCCAGGTGCTACCTTGGGGCGTGGGCCCCCCGCCGGCGGGGGGGCCACGCCCGCCGGCCTTATGCAACCCTCCGACCCGCACAACAACCTGAATCAGCTGCGCGCCCGCGCCGAGCGGCAGCGCCTGGCCGCCGCCGTGCCCCTGGCCCCCGCCGATGCCCAGCGCCTGGCCCAGGAGCTGCAAGCGCACCAGATTGAGCTGGAAATGCAGTACGAAGAGCTGCTGCTGGCCCAGGCCGATGCCGAAGCCAGTCGCGCCCAGTACGTTGATCTGTACGACTTTGCGCCCGTGGGCTACTGCATCCTGGCCCCCGACGGCACCCTGGCCCAGATGAACCTGCGCCTGGCCCAGCTGCTTGGCCCCATGCGCCAGCAGCTGCTGGGGCGCCGGCTGGGCCTGCACGTGGCGCCCTCCGAGCGGCTGGCGTTTTCGCAGTTCCTGGCCCGGCTGTGGGCCGCTCCCGGCCAGCGCCACACCTGCGAGCTAGCTATGCTGGGCCCCGGCAAGGCCCCATTTTTTGCCCAGCTCGAAGGCGTGGTGGTCGATGGGCCCGGCGGTGATGACTACGCCCCCGCCGGCTGCCGCCTCGCCCTGACCGATGTGACGGCCCGCCGCCAGGCCGCCGATGCTCTGGCCGCCAGCGAGGCCCGCTTCCACGCCACTTTTGAGCAAAGCCACGACGGCGTGCTGCTGTTGAGCAGCCTGTGCCTGGTGGACGCCAACGCCACCGCCCTGCGCCTGCTGGGGGCCGCCGACAAGAAAGCAGTGCTAGGCCGCCACCTGGCCGGGTTCTGGCCCGACGACCAGCCCGGCGGCAGCCCGCTGCGGGAGGTGCTGAGCCACTGCGCCCAGCAGGCCCAGACACAGGGCTGGTGCCGCCACGAGCTGCGCCGCTATGCCGCCGGCGCGCCCGTGTGGGACGAGCTTTCCTTCGACCCGGTGGTGGTGCAGGGCAAGGCGCTGCTGCACATCACTTGGCGCGACGTGACCGACCGCCGGCTGGGCCAGGAGCGCCTGCGCGACAGCGAGGAGAGCCTGCAGCTGGCCCTGGCCGCCTCCGCCACCGGCGTGTGGGCCTGGGACTTGGCCAGCGGCCTGGTGGAGCAAGACGCCTGCGCCCAGGAAATTCTGGGCATGGCGGCCCCGCGTGTGCCGTGGGCCGACCTGCAAGCCGCCATGCACCCCGCCGACCTGGCCGGCGTGGACGCAGCTATGAAGCGGGCCCTGGCCGCCCACGGCCACTTCGAGCTGGAGCACCGCCTCGTGCGGGCCGATGGCAGCGTGCGCCACGTGGCCGCCACCGGCCGCTTCGTGTACGACGCGGCCACCGGCCAGCCCCTGCGCATGGCCGGGCTGGTGCGCGACGTGACGGCCCCTGCCCAGGCCCAGGAGGCGCTGCGGTTCCAAAACCGGCTGCTCGGCAATATCCTCCAAAACCTACCCGTTATCCTCGCCCGCCTCGCGCCCGACGGCTCCTTCCGGGCCCTGCGGGGCGCTGGCCTGCGCCGCCTGGGCTTGGCTGATGGGGCCCTGGTGGGCCAGGTGGCCGCCAAGCAGTTCCCGCAGGAAGCCGCCCACATTGCGCGCCTGCTGGCCGGCCACAGCGACAGCCACGTGGCCACGTTCGTGCACGAAGGCCAGCCGGTGCACTTCCTCACCTACAGCTTTTGGGATCCCGACCACAAGGAGGGCGTCACGTTTTTCATCGATGTCACCGAGTCGGAAGTGCTCAAGCGTACGGTGGCCCGCCAGCAGCAGGTGCTGCTGGCGGCCGTGCTCACGGCCCAGGAGGAGGAGCGCCGCCGCATTGCCGAGGCCCTGCACAACGGCGTGGGCCAGCTCCTGTACGCCACCCGCCTGCACCTCGACGCCCTGCTGCCCTCGGCGGCGGTGCGCGCCGGCCAGGACCTGCTTAGCGAGGCCATTCGGGCGGTTCGCACCATTGCCTTTGAGCTCACGCCCGGCGTGCTGGAAGACCTGGGCCTGCCCGCGGCCCTGCGCGAGCTGGCCCGCCGCATCCCCGCCGATCAGCTCGCCCTCGACCTGAACCTGAGCGGCCTCGACGAGCCCCTGCCCGCCCCGCTGGCCACGGCCGTGTACCGGACGGTGCAGGAGCTGCTCAACAACGTGATGAAGCACGCCCGCGCCCGCGAGGTGTTTGTACAGGTGGCCCGCGAGGGCCCCGAGGTGCACCTGAGCGTGGAGGACGACGGGCTGGGCTTCGACGCGGCCGTGGCCGTGCCGGGCCTGGGGCTGGCCGGCATCCGCACGCGGGTGGGGCTGCTGGGCGGCACGCTCACCGTTCGCTCGCGGCCGGGGCAGGGCACGGGCGTTTTCTTGGTGCTGCCGGTGGCGTAACGGGGCCCCGGTGTGGTTCTGGAAGTAATTTATCATTTTTAATTACTTCCAGACAGCGCTACGCCGGGGCCCCGGCGGGCACCAGGGCGGCGGGTACGGGGTCCTGGGTCAGATCGGGGTCGTCGCGCAGCAGGTCGTACTTGCTGGCGGCGGGCTTGATGGTGAGGGGAACTTTCTCCACGGCCACGTCGCTGGTATCCAGGCCAAAGAGCTGCTGGTCGGAGATGGCGAAGCGGTTGATGAAGAAGTAGCCGTTCATAAAAAAGCGCTCCTGCCAGGTCAGTTCGTTGTCGTAGCTGAGCACTTTTTCGAGCACCACGAAGCGGAAATCGCCGGGTAGGTGGTGGCGGGCCAGCGAGTCGTAGCGCGAGGTAATGTCCAGCTCGCCCTTGCTGCCCATTTCCTCCAATACCTTGCGGAACAGCAGGTTGAGGCGCGGCTGCACCCGGAATCCTAGCTTAAAGTTAATTTTGTAGGCTACGCCCGGTATCATTTCCTCCACGCTGTAGCGCGTCGAGTACGGGTCGGTGAGGATGCTCATGTTCACAAACCAGTAGCGGTCGGCGCGCTTGGGCTGCTTGCGCATGATGGAGTACAGGATTTCGGTTTCCAGCTCGCCGGGCGTTTTGCTGTGCGTGAGGTACACCAGGTTGGAGGCGTAGCGGCGCACCGAGGTATCGGCGCTCAATTCGTCCAGCGTGGGCACACTCGCGGCCACGGGCACGGTTTTCAGCAGGCGGTTCTTGATTTCGCGGCCCTTGTAGCCCAGGTACATCATGAAAATCAGGCCCCACTCGAACACCAAAATGCCCAGCCGGTTCAGCAGTTTAGTGATGTTGGCGATGAGGAACGAGGTTTCGACGGTGAAGAATACCAGCATGAGGCCCACCACCACCGGCACCGCCCAGTGCTTCACGCCGCGCAGGTACTGCGAGAGCAAGATGCTGGTCATCAGCATGGCCACCGTGATGGAGAAGCCGTAGGCCGCCGTCATGGCCTCCGAGGTTTGGAAGTGCAGCTGCACGCACACGCAGCCAAACCACAGCAACCAGTTGATGCTGGGCACGTAAATCTGCCCGCGCTGGTCCGTCGGGAACAGCACCCGCACCTTAGGCCAGAAGCGCAGGCTCACAGCCTCCGAAATAAGCGTGTACGAGCCCGAAATGAGGGCCTGCGAGGCAATGATGGTGGCCATCGTGGCCAAAATTATGAGCGGCACTAGTCCCCACTGCGGGACAATCATAAAGAACGGGTTCTGGTTGCCGGCCAGCGGCTGGCCCACGTGGCCCATCGTCCAGGCGGCTTGGCCTAGGTAGTTGAGTACCAGCGCAGTTTTCACAAAAACCCATGACGAACGGATGTTCTTGCGGCCGCAGTGGCCCAGGTCCGAGTACAAGGCCTCGGCCCCGGTGGTGCACAGAAACACGGCCCCCAGCAGCCAAAAACCCTTGGGGTATTCTGTGAGCAGGCGGATGGCGTACACGGGGCTCAGTGCGGCCAGCACGCCGGGGTGGTGCGTAATCTGGATGAGACCGAGCGTGCCGATGACCGAAAACCAGACCAGCATAATGGGCCCGAAGGCGGCGCCCACGATTTTGGTGCCGAACTGCTGGAACCCGAACAGCAGGCTGATAATCACCAGCACCACGATGACGATGGTTTCTTGGTTGAGCGCCGGGTACAGGATTTTCAGGCCTTCGATGGCCGACGTGACGGAGATGGGTGGGGTAATGATGCCATCTGCCAGTAGCGTACCTGCCCCGATAATGGCCGGGAACATCAGCCACTTACCGCGGCTCTTCACCAGCGAGTACAGCGAAAAAATGCCGCCCTCGCCATGGTTGTCGGCCTCCAAGGTCAGCATAATGTACTTGATGGTGGTCTGGAGCGTGAGCGTCCAGAAAACGGCCGATACGCCGCCGTACACCAGCAGTTCGCTCACCGGCCGGGGCCCGATGATGGTTTGGAAAACGTAGAGCGGCGAAGTGCCGATGTCGCCGAAAATGATGCCGAGCGTGACCAGCAGTCCCGCCACCGTGATGCGGCGGCGGTGGATGTCGTCTTCGGTGGGAAGCAGGGTGGAAATACTCATCAAATATTCACAAAAGCAAATGGTGTCCTGCAAGTTGCATATAATGCAGGGCCCTTGGGCGGCGCATGAACCCCGGAAGCAGGCAGAAGTTTTGGCTGGGGCCCCGGCGCGGCGGCTGGGGCCCGTTTGGCGGGGTTAGTCGGGGCTTTTGGGCAATTGGGCGATTGGCCCGGCGGACTTCATGGAAAAAAAAGGACCCCCCGTGCTATTTGCGCGCCGGCCGGCCCTTCCAGGTGGCCCATCACCCCCGTTTCATCCTGCGTTTCATGAAAAAATTTCTCCTGGCCCTACTCGTGGGCACTGCCGCAGCCCCCGCCGCCCGCGCCCAGGCCGATGCCGACGCCCCCGCCAAGCCCACACCCCTGGCCCCCGCGCCGCGCCCCGCCAACCGCACCAGCGTGGGCCTGAAGGCCGGCTACTCGCTCTCGTCCATCACCGGCGACGGGGCCAGCGCCCTGCCCAACGCCGACCGTCTGCCCGCCTTCCACTTGGGGGCCTACGGGCAGCTGGGCCTCAACAAGTTTGCCTCGGTGCAGGTCGAGCTGCTGTATGCCCGGCGCGGCTACCGCACCACGCTGGGTAGCCCCGATGCCTACACCACGCGCCTCAACTACCTCGATTTGCCGGTGCTGTTCGTGGGAAATATCACGCCGAACCTGAGCTTCCACGTGGGGCCCCAGGCGTCGGTGCTGCTCGACGTGGCCCGCGACGGGGCCACCGTGCCGCTCGACAGCCGCTACCAGCGCTTCGCCCTGGGCGGGGTGGGCGGCCTCGAATACCGGGTGGGTAACGCCCGCCTCGGCGCGCGCTATAACCTGAGCTTCAGCCGCCTCTACCAGCAAGACGCCAATGTGCAGTACAATAGCGGCGCCGTGTACTTGTCCAACAACAACATCTACACCCGCAGCCTGGAGGTGTACCTGGGCTTCGGCATCGGGAATTAGGGCCCCGGCAACCGGGCTTGGGCTGGGAAGGATGCGTGCCCGCTGGTTAGTCCCAACGGGCGGTACCTCGCCTGCTCGCCTGTCATCCTTCACTGCGTTTAGAAGCTCCTGTTTAAGTTAACGTCGGCACGGTGTAGAGACGCAAGGATGCGTCTCTACACCGTGCCGGGAGCCGGGAGATTAAACCAAGCAGCTTTTTAGGATGACAGGCGGTGGAGCTTAAGCCTAATTCCGAACCCCTTACCCCGCCACTGGCAGGGTGAAGTGGAAGGCGCTGCCGCTGCCCAGCTCGCTCTCGACCCACAGGCGGCCGCCCTGGGCGGTGATGAACTCGCGGGCGATGCTCAGGCCCAGGCCCGAGCCGCCCTGGTAGCCGGTTTTGTCGGGGATTTGGGTGAAGCGCTGGAAGATTTTGTCGTGGTATTCGGCCGCAATACCGGGGCCCCGGTCCTGCACCGTTACCTGCACGAACTTGCCGGCCGCGGCGGCCCGCACCGTCAGGGTTTCGCCGGCGGGCGAGTAGCGGATGGCGTTGGCCAGCAGGTTGATGAGCACCCAGGTGGTCTTTTCCACGTCGGCGCGTACGGCGGGCAGGTCGGCGGGCAGCTCGGTGGCCAGGCGCAGCTGCTTGTTGTCGAGCTGGGCCTGCACGGTGGCCGTGGCAAAGGCCACCACGTCGGGCAGGGCGGTGGCCCCGAAGTTCAGCTCGATGCCGGCGCCGGGGTCGAGGCGCGACACGTCGAGCAACTCGCCCACCAGGCGCAGCAGGCGCTGGGTTTCGCGCCGGATGCCGTCGGTGACGCGCGTGCGCTCGGCAGCGTCGATCTTGTCGGTTTGCAGCAATTTCAGGCTCATGTTGATGCTGGAGAGCGGCGTTTTCAGCTCGTGCGACACCGTGGCCAGGAAGTTCGATTTCACCTGGTCGAGCTTTTTGAAGTCCGACACGTTGCGCAGCGTCAGCACGTGGCCCACGAATTCCATTTTGTCACTGGCCTCGTTGAAGTTCACCAAGTCCTGCACCGCCAGGCGGTAGTACACCTCCTCGCCGTTGCGGGCCACCGTCAGCAGGGGGGTTTCGGCCACGGCGGTGGCGCGGCGCGGGGCCCCCAGGGGGCGCAGCATGGCGGCCAGCAGGTCGTTGCGCTGGGCCACGGCGGCGGCCAGCTGGTCCACGAGCTGGGCCACGGGCAGGCCCAGCAGCTCGCCCAGCACGGGGTTGGCCAGCAGGATGCGGCCGTTTTCGTCCAGTAGCAGCAGGCCCTCGTCGAGGCCGTTCACCACGCTGCGGGCCCGGTTGCGCTCGGTCACCAGCTCGGCCAGGGTGGAGGTGCGGTACTCCTGCAGCTGCACCAGCATGCGGTTGAAGGCCCGCGCCACCCGCCCAAACTCGTCCTGGCTTTCGACCGGGATGCTGGCCTCGAAGTTGCTGCCCACGGCGTGCTCCAAGGCGTTGGTGAGCTTGCGCAGCGGCAGCACCGCCGCCTCGGGCACGCTGCCCACCAGCAGCAGGGCCAGCAGCACGGCCAGCGTGGCCACCAGCAGCAGGTTGCGCCCGGCGCCGGTGGCTTGCTGGGCCAGCTGCCCGTTTTTACGCCTCAGAGCCAGGGTGTTCAGCCGGATCATGCGGTGGGTGTGGGCGCGCAGCTGCTCCAGCACCGGCACAGACGGCTGCCGCTGGAAGGCGTCGAACCCTTGGGTGAGCGAGTCGACCAAGGCCCGCTCGCCGGGCTCGGTGATGTTGCCCGCCTCGCGCGTGAGGGCCTGCTGAAACTTTGGGGCGGCCGCCGGGGCCCCCGGCGCGGTTTCCATCCGGTCGAGGGCTTGCAGCATCTGCTGGCCCAGCTCCACGGAATAGAAGTTGGCCGTCAGGATTTGGCCCGAGTCTGCGCTGAGGCCCCGCACCGTGTAGTAGGCGTAGCCGCCGATGCTGCCCAGCAGCACCAGCAAGGCTAAGAAGCCCAGCGTAATCTTGGTTTTGAGGTTCATGGCGGGGGGCTGGTTGCTGGTTATTCGTTGTCAGTTGCTGGTTGTTCGGGGTTGATTAGGTCATCTAGCGTCCGCGCAGTCGAAGCATCTCTGCCGCTCACTATCTATTGATTACTACCGCGGTAGAGATGCTTCGACTGTGCTCTGCTGCGCGCTGCATGACGTCCTCTCATCAAAAAAATAATTTACTCAGTCAATACGTTACCAGGAAAATATCTAATTCGGGCGTAGCTGTGGCAATGGCCCGCACTAGGCCCCGGGTGATGCCGCCGCGGCCGGCGAGGCGCTCCCAGGCGGTTTTTTCGCCCGTTACGCCGCACACTAATAAGGTGGCGTTTTTCTCGGCCGCCACCCGCCGGATGGCCCCCACCACGTCGTCGTCCTTCACGCGCAGGATTTGGGCCCCCAGCTCGGTGGCTAGCTGGAGGTTGTTGAGGAGGTGGCGCTGGGTGGCCAGGCCGATGCGGTTGGCGCTTTCGCGGCCGGTTTGCACGTACAGCACGTACCAGGCGGCGGCCCCGAAGCGGTCAGCTAAGCGCGAAGTTTTGCGGATGATTTCCTTAGCCGCCTTTTCGTTGGAGTTGATGCAGGCTAGAATGCGGTCGTCGTTGCGGCGCCGGGCGTCCACAGCGGGGGCCCCGCCGCCGCTGTTTTCCACCTGGTGGCCCAGCAGCTGGGCCACCTCGCGCACGGCCAGGCGCCGCAGTTGCAGCAGGTTCTCGGCCTGAAAGAAATTGGCCAGCGCCGTGGGCACTTTGGCCGCGTCGTAAATCTTGCCTTCCTCCAAGCGGGCGCGCAGCTCGCCCACGGTCAGGTCCACGTTCACCACCTCGTCGGCCATCTTCAGCAGCCGGTCGGGGATGCGCTCGGTCACGTCGGTGCCGGTAATTTTCAGCACTTGGTCGTGCAGGCTTTCCAGGTGCTGCACGTTCACGGCCGTAATCACCGAAATGCCTTTCTGCATCAGCTCCTCCACGTCCTGCCAGCGTTTTTCGTGGCGCGAGCCGGGCACATTGGTGTGGGCCAGCTCGTCCACAATCACCACCTGGGGCCGCTGCTTCTCAATGGCGTCGAGGTCCATCTCGGCCAGGGCCCTGCCCTTGTAGTACACCTGCTTGCGGGGCAGCAGCGGCACGCCGCGCAGCTCTGCCTCGGTACCGGCGCGGCCGTGGGTTTCCACGTAGCCCAGCAGCACGTGCACGCCGTGCTGGTGCAGGTCGTGGGCCTCTTGCAGCATGCGGAAGGTTTTGCCCACGCCGGCGGCCAGGCCCAGGTAGATCTTGAGCGTGCCGCGCCGCTTTTCCTGCACGAGGCGCAGGAAGCGCTCGGCGGACAGGTCGCGCGGGTCTTGCTCGGGGGCCGTCATGGCGGTAGGGTAGGGGTAAAGGGATAGTGGTTAAAGGGTAAACCCTATCATGAGGGTGGCGGCGACGTTGGTGCGGCCGAAGGATTTTTCCTTCTGGTACACCTGGTTTTTATCGACGAACTCCTTCACCTCGGCCCGCAGGATGACGCGCGGCACCGGCAGGTAGTCGAAGCCCAGCGAGTAGCCCGTAGTGCGCAGGCCGCCCGCCCGCGTGGGGGCCAGCACGCCCGCGGGGTCGTGGTAAAACTCGGCCCGGCCCACCAGGCCCGCCCGCTCCCAGAGGCGGCGGCGCACAATGAGCGAGCCGCCCTGCCAGGCGTCGTAGCCGCCGCGGCCGTCGAGCTTCTCCTGCCAGCCGGTATCGAAGGCCGCGGCAATTTTCCATTTCTTCGAGGGGTCGTAGGTGACGTAGAAGTCGTGGAAGTAGCGCAGCCGGATACCGAGCGAATCGGGCACGTTGCGGCCCTCGCCAAGGAACGTGCTGGAGTTGAGCAGCACCTTGGCGCTGGGCCGAAACTGGATTTGGGTGCCGATGGCTTGGTTCTGGTTGCGGTCGCGGATGACCTGCCAGCCGTTGATGGTCAGGAACGAGAACAGCCACTTCTTGCCCTTGTCGTAGGTGAGCTTGGCGCCGGCCTCGTAGTAGGGCGAGTTGTCGGCCATGATGGAGCGCGTGAGCGTGAGGTTATCGCGCGAGTTGGGGCCCTCCAGGCCGATGTGCGAGAGAAAAATACCGGCGTCGAGCCACAGGTTATTGGCCACTTTTACCCCGGCCCAGGCCTCGTAGATATTTTTGAAGATGCCCGGCTCGGCGGCGTAGTTGGCGTCGGGGTAGGTACCGGTTTGGATGGCGAAGGTGCCGCGCACCCGCTTGCCTGTGTAGCGGGCCCCCAGCAGGGCCAGGTTCAAGGCAATCTGGTTGTGCAGGCTCTCGGAGTAGATGAAGCCCGGCCGCGTCAGGCTGGCGGGATTGTTGAAATCGTAGCCGTAGTACACGCCCACGTAGCCAAAAAACTCGGGTTTGAGTTCTTCGGCCCCCGTGTCGGCCGTGGCGGCGGCGGCAGTAGTGGCGGCGCCCACTGTAGTTGGCGCCGCGGGCGGGGCCGTGGTGGTGGTGCTGGTGGGGGCCGGCGCGGGGGCCGCTGGTACCTGCTGGGCACGGGCCGGCCTTAGCAAGCCGGTGGCCAACAGCGCGGCCGCGAGAAAACGAATAGAAAGGGACATAAGCGGTTAGTCGCGGGTGAGGGATAGCTCGGGGCGGGGCGGCAGGGCCAGGGGTACGTTTTCAATGGTGAAAGAAGAGTTGTCGAGCCCGAAGCTCTGCTGCTCGCTGGCCCCCAGCCAGCGCAGGGCCCCGTAGCCGCGCAGCACGGCGTTCTGCCAGGCCGGTAGCTGGCCCTGGTAGGGGAGGGTGCGGTTGAGGATGACAAACTCAAAGTCGCCGGTCATGTCCTGGCCGCGCAGCGATTCGTAGCGCGAGGTGAGGTCGAGGTCCTCGGTTTTCACCAGGTCTGTGAGCACCTGCCGGAACATGTAGTTGATGGCGTGGTCCACCCGGAAGCCCAGGCGGAACTCGATGCGCATCAGGTTGTCGGGCAGGATGTGCGTCACGTGGTAGGTCTTGGTGTAGGGGTCGTCGGTGGTCACCACGTGGATGAGGTAGTACATGTCGGCCCGCTTGGGATTTTTGCGGAACAGGCTGTGGACGATGCCATTCTCCACCTGCTTGGGGTCGTTCGACTTGGTGAGGTATACCAGGTGGGTGGCGAACTTGGCCACCGTCTGGTCCACGCTCAACTTGGCCAGCAGGGGCAGGTAATCGGCCAGGGGCGTGAACTGGGCCAGCTGGTTGCGGATGCGCCGGCCCTGAATCCAGCTCACCATCACCAGCAGCAGGGCCGTGCCCAGCAGCACGCTCAGCCAGCCGCCCTGGGTGAACTTGCGCAGGTTGGCCACCAGAAACGAGCCCTCTACGGTGAAGTACACCGCCAGCAGCAGGCCGATGAGCACCACGCTGCGGCGGTGCAGGCGCAGGTAATAGGCCAGTAACACGGTGGTCATCAGCATGGTCACCGTTACGGCCAGGCCGAAGGCCGCCTCCATGCGGCCCGACTCGCGGAAGTGCAGCACCACGCCCACGCAGCCGGCGCACAGGATCCAGTTCAGCGACGACACGTAGGCCTGGCCGCGCAGCTCGGTGGGGTAGGAGATTTTGACCTTGGGCCAGAAATTGAGCCGCAGCGCCTCGATGATGAGCGTGAACGAGCCCGAAATGAGCGCCTGCGACGCAATAATCGTGGCCAGCGTGCAGATGATGATGGCCGGCAGCAGTCCCCAGGCCGGGATCATCAGGAAGAATAAATTCCGCTCGCCCAGCGGGGCCCCCAGGTGCTGGAGTAGCCAGGCTCCCTGGCCCAGGTAGTTGAGCAGCAGGCAGATTTTGACGAACGTCCACGACACGTAAATGTTGGAGCGGCCCACGTGGCCCATGTCGGCGTACAGGGCCTCGGCCCCGGTGCTGCACAAAAAGATGGAACCCAGCAGCCAGAACCCGCCCGGCTCCGTGATGATCATGTGCAGGGCGTAGTATGGGTTCAGGGCCCGCAGAATGCTCCAGTCCTGTACCAGGTGGGTGGCCCCGAGCACGGCCAGCATGCTGAAAAATACCAGCATCACCGGCCCAAACAGCTTGCCGATGATGGCCGTGCCCGCCTGCTGGAAGGTGAACAGCCCCACGATAATCACCAGCACGATGGGCACCGTGTCGAGGTCGGGCTTGAGGATGCGCAGCCCCTCGATGGCCGAGGCCACCGAGATGGGCGGCGTGATAATGCCGTCGGCCAGCAGCGCCGCCGCCCCGATGATGGCCGGCAAGTACAACCACTTGATTTTGAGCCGCCGCAGCAGCGCGTACAGCGACAGAATGCCGCCCTCGCCGTTGTTGTCGGCCTTCATGGCGATGAACACGTACTTCACCGTCGTGAGCAGCGTGAGCGTCCAGATGATGGCCGACACCGTGCCCAGCACCACGTCTTCCGTCACGGGCCGGCTCACGAACACGCCCCGCACGGTGTACAGGGGCGAGGTGCCGATGTCGCCGTACACGATGCCAAGGGCGATGAGCGTGCCGGCCGTGGTGGCCTTATTTTGGAGGGAAGCGTGCGGGGTGGGGGTAAGGCTTTGGAGCATGGGGGCTGTTACGGAGGCTGGTCGGTAAAGGCTTGTGAAATCAGCCAAAAAATTGCCGCTGGCCCCGTCCGCAGCCAGCAAAAGCAAAGGCTTGAAGGGGCGCTGCCCACCCGGCCCTTCAACCTTTCATTTTATTCAAAAGCAAAGCTGGCCGCCCGCTCAAAACCGCACCACCACGTCCATCGCCGCCGTGAACTGGTCTCTCTTCTGGCCGTTGTCGTAGGGCGTGGCGCCGGCGGCGTAGGCCCGCTCGTAGCGCACCTCGGGCCGGATGCGCACCAGCTCGCTGAAGTGGTGCACCACGCCCACGGTGTGGCTGGAGTAGGCCGTGGCATAGCTCGTGCGGTTGCCCTGCGGGTCCACCAGCAGGTCGTTGCGCACCGAGAGGTAGGTAAGCTTGCCGAGCTGCACCTGGGTGTAGTTCACGGCCCCCACGGCGTTGGAGGTGCCCGGGTGCAGGGCCCCCGCGCCGGTGCCCTGGTAGAAGCGGCGGCCGGGGCCGTCAATCACGGTGCCGCCCACCAGCGCGTCGTACTGCCAGATGTAGTAAACTTCGGATTGGGTGTGCACCTTGGCGTTGAAGCGGTGGCCCCAGGTAGCCACGGCCATTTGCAGGTTGTCGTGCTCGTGGCTGTACTGCCCGCTGCCAATGGAGTTGATGCCCGCGTAGATGGAGTTGTTGTTGGTGCGCGACACGTAGCGGAACATGGCCAGCCCGTTGAGGTGCGCCGACTCGTTCCACACGGCCACGTCGTTGCCGCCATGCACGCCCAGCTCAATTTGCCAGTACGGGCTGAGGCGCACTGTGGCCTGGGCCCCCATGAAGGTGTAGGGGTCCACGGTGAACATCAGCGAGTGCGAGTACAGGTAGTTGTCGGGGGCCCACTGGGCCTCGATGTCGGCCGGCGAAATGAAGCGGCCCACCTTCAGCAGCGTGCCCTGCCCGATTTTAGGCAGGTACAGCAGGCCGTAGAACTGGGTAGGGTCGTAGCCGTAGAGGTGGTTGCCGGCCAGCAGCCGGTCGCTGAAAATGCCCTTGGCGATAGTGTAGCGGTAGTCGGTGCCGAATATATTGTCCACCAGAAAGCCCCAGTCCATGTGGTCGGTCTGGATGGTGTTGGGCTGGCGCTCGATGCGCAGAATCAGCTGGTCGAGCACTACCTGGTTGGGCACCAGGTTGTAGGAAGTCGGTGCGTTCGAGTCGTGCGAGGTGCTCAGGTTGCCGCCGATGCTGGCCCAGCCGTAAATTTTAAAGCGGCTTTTGGTTAGCCCCAGGGCCTTTTGCAGCGGGTAATTGGCTGCTTCGGCCGAGATGCCTACCACCGGGGCCCCGTCCCACTCCGAGCTGGGAAACGGCAGCGAGGCCAGCGGCGAGGGCAAGCTGCGGCCGTTGGTGCCGTCCACGGTGGGCAGGGTCCCCGCCGGTGGGGCGGGGCTAGGGTTTTGGCCGGGCACGGGCTGCTGGCCAAAAGCCAGCGTTGTACCAATGCTCAGGATCAGGGCCAGTGCGTACTTCACAACAAAAAAGGGGAGGGGGTGAAAAGAAGCGGGAACCTGAAAGAAAGAAGAACGAGGGGTAGATATTATTATTCAACATATTGTAATTAAGCAGATTAAAGCCTAAAGTTGACAGCAAAAATCAGGCGGTTTTCGTAGTCGCGCAGGTCGGGCTGGTACGAGCGCGGTAGCACCTGGTCGGCGTAGCCGCTGGGCGAGGTGGTGCCGCCGGGTCCGGCGAAGTAGGGCACGTTGGCCGAGCGGTGCACGTACTCTACCCGGAAGGTCACGAAGTCCGAGGGCATCATGTCGAAGGTAATCGTGCCTTCTTCGGCCCGCAGGTTTTTGGCATCGGTGCGGGTAAAGGCGTTGGTGCCGTCGCCGCCCGGCACGGCCGGGTTGAAGCTGAGGTAGCGCGAGGGGTTGTTCACAAAGCCCACGCGGGTGGTCACGGCCAGCTTGTTTTTGGCAAACCAGATGCGGTTGGCCAGCGAGCTGCCCACCATGTAGTTGTTCTTGATGGCTACCCCGTCGCCGCTCTGGAAGCCAAAGTGGGTGTTGAGGCTGAAGGCGGCCTGCGTGATGCCGTGCAGGGGCCCCCGCTTGTCTTTGTGGTAGTAGCGGGCCACGATGGAGTTATCGTGGTGGAAGCGCTGCACGTTGGGGTAGCTGGCCCGGCCAACGGCCAGGCTATCGGCCGTCGGCCGCGAGTCGTTGCCGTAGTAGAAGTTGGCCACCAGCTGGAGATTTTCGTTGGGCCGGTAGTAGTTCGAGTTGCCGATGGCCGGGCGGTTGTTATAGGTGTGGTAAGTCTGCCAGCCGTTCATCAGCCACAGCTCGGTTTTGAACTTCTTGCTGGGGTAGAACTGCGCCCGGGCCCCCTGGAAGTAGAAGGGGGTGAAATCGCAGACCAGGCTACGCTGGTAGCTCCAGTTTTCCTGGGTCACGTAGCTTTCCAGGCCGATGTAGCTCATGAAAATGCCCAGCTCCAGGTTCAGGCCGTAGGCCACGTTGAAGTGGTAGCCGGCCGCCGCCTCGCGGATGTACTTGAGGTTGTTGGTGGTGATGCCCACGCCGTTATTCACGCCGTTGGCCCCAATGGTAGTGCCCGTGTTGCGGCCGCGCAGCACCGAGGCGTCGGTTTCCTGAATCACGTTCAGCATCGAGCCCGTTTGCAGCCACAGGCGGCCGATGATGTTTTTATAGTTGCTCTCGATGCCGATGCTGGCCAGCGCCACCGAGAATTCCTGGGCGCGGCCCGTCACGGCCGAAATCGTCTGGGTATGGTCGAGGGGCCGGGCGAAGTTGTAGTTGTAGTAGCCATCAAGGAACGTGGTGGCCGTGAGCACCGTTTCGCCGTCCTTGTCCTTAAACTGAAGCGGAAAGTTCTGCTGGCGGTTCTGGCCGTTCACCCAGCTCAGGTCCATGCCGTCGAAGGGGATTTTGGCGGCCGGTGCCGGGGCCCCCGCGGGGGCCGAGTAGGCCACGGCCTTGGCCGTATCGCCTTTGATAACGGGGTTTTGGGCGGCGCCGGTTTCAGTAGTTTGGGCCAGGGCCGGGGCAAAAGAGCCGGCGGCCAGCAGGGCCGTCAGCAAAGGTTTCGGTAACAAGCAACGAGAAAAGTTTTTCATCGAAATAAGTGGGAACGGGAAGGAGCTAGTGCCTCCCCGGCGGCCCGGGCAGGCCGCGCGGGGAGGGCTTTTAGGCAGGTGTGGAAAGAATATAATTGGAGTTAATTGGGCCCCCATTGGCCTCAGACTATCAGTTCGATAGCCAACCACAGCAGCAATAAGAAGGTTAAGGCAGCTTTCATGGCGAAGCGAAAAAAAGGGTTAGCGGCCCGCGGGCTGGGCCAGCGCATCAAGCGCCAGGTTGAGTTCCAGCACGTTCACTTTGTCGGGGCCCAGCAGGCCGGGCTCGACGTGCTGCTGCACTAGGGCCTGCACCCGGGCCGGGGCCAGGCGGCGGGCGGCGGCCACCCGCGCCACCTGCACCAGGGCCCCCTGGGGTGAGAGGTGTGGGTCGAGGCCCGAGCCGCTGGCCGTGAGCAGCTCGGCGGGTACATCGGCGGCTTTCACCCCGGGGTTGCGCACCAGAAACGTGTCGAGGCGGGCCTTCACTTGGGCCAGGTACTCGGGATTGGAAGGGCCTTTGTTGGAGGCCCCGGAGCCGTCGGCGTGGTAGTCGACGGTTGAAGGGCGGGAGTTGAAGTATTCGGGCTTGTCGAATTTCTGGCCGACGTTGGCAAAGCCTACCACGCGGCCGTTGCGGCTGATTTGCACGCCCTCGCCCCGGCCGGGAGCCAGCTGGGCCACGGCCCACACGATAGCCGGATATAGCACGCAGCAAAGCACAAGCATGAGCGCGGTGAAACGGATGGCGGGAAGCAGTTGATTTTTCATGAGAATTAATTTTTCGGAACGTCGTGCTGAGCGAAGCCGAAGCATGACGTTCTTTTTGATTTCAAAGGGATTCTACAAAAAGAGCCCCACTACCAGGTCAATGGCTTTGATGCCGATAAAAGGCACCACCACCCCGCCCAGGCCATAAATGAGCAGGTTGCGGCGCAGCAGCGCCGACGCGCCCACGGCCTGGTAGGCCACGCCCTTGAGCGCCAGCGGCACCAGCGCCGGAATGATGAGGGCGTTGAAAATAACGGCGCTCAGAATGGCCGACTGCGGCGACTTGAGCCCCATCACGTTTAGGGCCCCCAGCGCGGGGATGGCCACCATGAACAGGGCCGGCACAATGGCGAAGTACTTGGCCACGTCGTTGGCAATGCTGAACGTGGTGAGGGTGCCGCGGGTCATCAGCAGCTGCTTGCCAATCTCCACCACCTCAATGAGTTTGGTGGGGTCGTTGTCGAGGTCTACCATGTTGCCGGCTTCCTTGGCGGCCTGGGTGCCGGAGTTCATGGCCACTCCCACGTCGGCCTGGGCCAGGGCGGGGGCGTCGTTGGTGCCATCGCCCATCATGGCCACCAGCTTGCCGGCTTGCTGCTCGGCGCGGATGTACTGCATCTTGTCTTCGGGCTTGGCCTCGGCGATGAAGTCGTCCACGCCGGCTTTTTCGGCGATGAACTTGGCGGTGAGGGGGTTGTCGCCGGTCACCATCACGGTTTTAATGCCCATCCGGCGCAGGCGCTCGAACCGCTCCTGGATGCCGGGCTTGATGATGTCCTGCAATTCCACCACGCCCAGCACGCGGTCGTTTTCGCTCACCACCAGCGGGGTGCCGCCGTTGCTGGCCACGGCCTTTACGCGGTCGGCCACGTCGTCGTGGTAGGTTTGGCCGGCGGCCTCGGCCAGCTTGCGGATGGCATCGGCGGCGCCCTTGCGGATGCGGGTGCCGTCGCCGAGCGTCACGCCCGAAGAGCGGGTTTCGGCCGTGAACTTGATCAGTTCGGCCCCGTCGAGGCGGCTTTGCAGGGCCTGGGGGTCCACCTTGTTGTCGCGGGCCAGCTCCACAATGCTTTTGCCCTCGGGCGTTTCGTCGGTGAGCGAGCCGATGGTGGCCCGCTCCACAAACTCCAGCATCGGCACGCCGGGGGCGGGCCAGAAGTGGGTGGCTTTGCGGTTGCCGATGGTGATGGTGCCGGTTTTATCCAGCAGCAGCACGTCGATGTCGCCGGCCGTTTCCACGGCTTTACCGCTCTTGGTGATGACGTTGGCCCGCAGGGCCCGGTCCATGCCCGCAATGCCGATGGCCGAGAGCAGCCCGCCGATGGTGGTGGGTATCAGGCACACAAACAGGGCAATGAAGGCCGAAATGGCGATGGGCGTTTTGGAATACTCGGCAAATGGGGCCAGCGTCACGCACACAATCACGAACACCAGCGTGAAGCCGGCCAGCAGGATGGTAAGGGCAATTTCGTTGGGCGTTTTCTGCCGCGAAGCGCCTTCCACCAGCGCAATCATCTTGTCGAGGAACGACTCGCCGGGGGCCGTCGTCACCTGCACCACGATGCGGTCGGAGAGCACCATCGTGCCGCCCGTAACCGACGATTTATCGCCGCCCGCCTCGCGGATAACCGGGGCCGACTCGCCCGTGATGGCTGACTCGTCGATGGTGGCGAGGCCCTCAATAATCTCGCCGTCGGTGGGAATCAATTCCCCGGCTTCAACTACGAAAACCTGCCCTTTCTGGATCTGGGCCGAACTCATGGCTACCATTTTGCCGTCTTCCATCCGCACGTTAGCGGGCGTATCCTGGCGAGTTTTGCGCAGGGAGTCGGCCTGGGCTTTGCCCCGCGCCTCGGCAATGGCCTCGGCAAAGTTGGCAAACAACAGGGTCAGAAACAGCACGAAGAATACCGTGAAGTTGTAGCCAAAGCTGCCCTGCGCGGCATCGGGCTTGAAGAGCAGGCCGATGGTGAGGAAGAACATCACCACCGTGCCGATTTCCACGGTGAACATCACCGGGTTGCGGAACATGACGCGCGGGTCGAGCTTGACGAAAGCCTGGCCAATGGCCTCGCGCACCAGCGCCGGTTGAAATAAAGATTGGGATTGAGTTGCCATTATCTTGAGCTGTTAGCTAATACTAATAGCTATTAGCTTTTAACAGAGAGAAAATTGAAAGCCTGATAAGCGCGCGACCAGGGGGCAGCTTACTTTGCGAAGAGAGTGAAATGCTCGGCTAGCGGGCCCAGGGTCAGCACTGGGAAGAAGGCCAGCGCCGCGATAATCCAAATCACGAAAAAGACCATGATGCCGAAGGTGAACGTATCGGTACGCAGGGTGCCGGCGCTTTCGGGGATGAATTTTTTGCGGCCCATGAGGCCCGCAATGGCCACCGGGCCGATGATGGGCAGGTAGCGCGAGAGGATGAGCACCACGCCCGTGGAGATGTTCCACCAGGGCGTGTTGTCGCCGAGGCCCTCGAAGCCCGAGCCGTTGTTGGCGGCCGAGGAGGTGTATTCGTAGAGCATTTCCGACAGGCCGTGGTAGCTGGGGTTGTTCAGCCAGGCGGCGTATTCGGTGGGGTTGCCGGCGTAGAGGTGCGCGGCCATGGCCGTGCCCACCAGTATCATCAGCGGGTGCAGCAGGGCCACGATGACGGCGATTTTCATCTCGCGGGCCTCAATTTTTTTGCCCAGAAACTCGGGGGTGCGGCCCACCATCAGGCCCGAGATGAAGACGGCGATAACGGCGAAGACGAAGAAGTTGAGAATGCCCACGCCCACCCCGCCGTAGAAGGCGTTGGTCATCATGCCCAGCATTTCGCACATGCCCGAAATAGGCATGTGCGAGTCGTGCATGGAGTTGACCGAGCCGCACGAAATGATGGTGTTGGTGATGCCCCAGTAGGCCGAGGCGGCCGCGCCCAGGCGAATTTCTTTGCCTTCCATGGCCCCCAGGTGCTGGTCGACGCCCATGTGCGTGATGGCGGGGTTGCCGTGCATCTCATAATACACCGTGGGGCCCAGCAGCATCAGGAAGCCAACGGTCATCACCCCAAACACCATGTAGGACAGGCGGCGGCGCTTGAGGTAAAAGCCCAGGGCAAACACCAGGGCAATCGGAATCAGCACCAGGGCGAAGTTTTCGACGGCGTTGGTAATGTAGGTGGGGTTTTCGAGCGGGTGGGCCGAGTTGACTCCGAAGAAGCCGCCCCCGTTGGTGCCCAGCTCTTTAATGGCAATCATGGCGGCGGCCGGGCCCCGGCTCACGTTCACGGAGTCGCCCTGCACGGTTACGATGGGCGCTTTGCCGCTCCAGGTCATGGGCGTGCCCTGGAACACCAGCACCATGGCCACCGCCAGCGCAATCGGCACCAGCAGCCGCGTATGGGTTTTTACGAAGTAGTTGTAGAAGTTGCCCAGCTTTTCGGTGGTGCCGTCCTTGAGGGCGTTGAACACGACCACGCAGGCCACGATGCCCGTGGCGGCCGACACAAATTGCAGGAACGTGATAACCACTACCTGCGAGAGGTACGACAGGCCCGACTCGCCGGAGTAGTGCTGTAGGTTGCAGTTTACCAGAAACGAGATGGTGGTGTTGAACGCCAGGTCGGGCGTCATGCTCGGGTTATGGTCGGGGTTGAGCGGCAGGCTGCCCTGGGTGCAGAGCACGAGCATCGACCAGAAAAACCAGACCAGGTTGATGGTGAGCAGCGCCACCATGTGCTGCTGCCAGGTCATCTCCTTGTTCGCATCGACGCCGCCGAGGCGGAAGATCAGCCGCTCGAAAGGGGCCATAAAGTCGGACCAGCTTTTATCGCCCCGGTACACGGTAGCCAGGTAGCGGCCCAGCGGAATAGCCAGCAGCACCGTCGCGCCAAAGATGCCGAGGATGCCGAGAAGTTCTTTGTTCATATCAAAAAGTGGGCGGCAGCGGGACGCCACCGCAGGCGTTAAAATTTCTCAGGTTTGAGGAGCACGTAGCACAGGTAGCCGAACGTGGCAACGGCGAGCAAAAGCAGGGCGAACATCATGGCGCGAAAGCGGGTTAGATGTGGTCGAAAAAATCGATCGATTTGAAAAAGAGCCAGAAAAAGCCGATGCCGGCAGCAGAGAGGACCGGAATCATGAGGGCGGGGGCCATGGCAAAAAGCTTTAGTGAAGAATGTGTGGATGCGTGGGCGGCAAGCCAACGCCGCTCCCAACCCCGGTAGCGGACGCCGTATTTATGTTAAATGCAAGATTATCAGGGAGGAATATTTTTTTGGGCTTGCTGTACTAGGGGCCCGGCGGCCGGCCCACCCTACCGTTTTGGTAGGGTGCTTTCCAAAACGGCAGGGTGGCGCCGGGCGCACGCAGCCGCTTAGGGCCCCGGCGCGGCGTTGGGGGTGCTTTGGGGCCCCTGGCACGGCGCTGGCATCAAAGGGACCGATCATCCAACCTGCCCCATGCCCGACCTACTGGCCGAAATCACCGCCGCCGCCCGCGCTTACTACGCCCAAGCCAATGCTTTGCCCCTCACTGCCACCGATTTCGCTTCCTGGCTCGACGAGCTGCCCACCGCCCAGCGGGCTGGCCTGCTGGCGCGCGGCCTCCCCGGCGGCCGGGCCGAGCCCCGCTTCCTGCGCTACTGCCTGGAGTGCCGGGGCTACGCCATGCGCGCGTTTATGGCCCCGCGCCTGTCGGTGCCCGCCTACGAGCTGTGGGCCGCCCACGGCGAGTTCAACGGCGACCTGCCGCTGCACAGTATCGCCCGGTAGCTGGGGGGCCTGAAGGGCTGGGGGTGAGGTTCCGCCCGCGGTGGCTCGCGCACACGAAGCCCGAAACCACTCTAGCTACGCTACGGCAGCGGCGCGTAGTGCTGGTGCGCATAGGCGCTGTACAGGCGGCTGGGCATGAGCTGCCGGGCAAGCTGGTTGCCGCGCGCCGTGCCGTCGAGGTGCAGGCAGTGGAGGTAGCCACTTTCGATGGCGGCGGCCAAGGCCGTGTCGCCGTCGTTGCGCAGGCGGTCAGCCACGGCAAAACAGCGTTGCAGGCGCAGCAGGGCATCGGCGGTGGCGGCGGCGCGGGTGTAGGCCGCGAAGCAGGCCAGCTGCCGGTGCACGCTGGGGTAGGTGGCGGGGGCGTGCAGCGCAGGGGCCAGGCCGGGGAAATGTGCGGCCAGCAAGTCGGCCGTGCGCGTGGGGTCCAGCATGGGAAAATTCAATGAAAAGGCGGGAAGCCCGCCCGGCGTAGGGCCCCGCCCCGGCGCGCTACCGACCGGGGCGGGGCCAGCCGCGGTTCGGCTAGGTGCCGAATCGTTGGAAAGCTCGGGGACCCCGCTTCAAGCCCTGCGCCACGGTAGGCCCAGGGTTATGGCTGGATGCGTAAAATGATGATAACCAGGAGATAATTTTTATTAGCGGGCTTTTGGGACGTACCAACGGGCCCCGGGGGCTTTCCGTTTTGGTAGGGTGCCTTGCTACTTTGGTAGGGCGCGGCCGGGGCCCCCGGCCGGCGCTGCGCCCCGGGGCCCCTTGCCCACACGAACGGCCGGGCCCTCGCCTCACCGAAAGGCCGTTGCCCGGCCCGCCCGCTGCCGGGCCCCCGCTACCCCAGCCCGTACTCCTGCACCTTGCGGTAGAGGGTGGTGAGGCCGATGCCGAGCACCCGGGCGGCCTCAGTTTTGTTGCCGCCGGCTTCCAGCAGGATGCGGCGGATGTGCTGCTCCTCTACGCGGCGCAGGCTGCGCTCATCGTCGGCGGTGGCGGGGCCCGCGGGAGTGGCCGCGGCGAGCTGCACCTCCAGCGGCAGGCCGTCGAGGGCGAGCGGCTGGCCGGCGGGCGTGAGGATGGCGGCGCGCTCGAGCACGTTGCGCAGCTCGCGCACGTTGCCGGGCCAGGCGTAGGCTTGCAGAGCGCGCAGGGCTTCGGCGGTGAGCACCAGGGGCTGGCGCGTGAGCTTGGCCGCCAGCTGCCGCGCGTAGAACGCGACCAGCGCGGGCACGTCGGCGCGGCGGGCGCTGAGGGGCGGCACCTGCACCTCGAACACCGAAAGGCGGTAGTACAAATCGGGTCGGAAGCGCCCGGCGTCTGCCTCCTGCTTGAGGTTGCGGTTGGTGGCGGCCACCAGGCGCACGTTCACGCGGGTGGGCTTGGTGTCGCCGATTTTCAGGAACTCCTGGGTTTCGAGCACCCGCAGCAGCTTGGCTTGCAGGCCCAGCTCCAGCTCGCCAATCTCGTCGAGGAACAGCGTGCCGCCGTTGGCTTCCTCAATCAGCCCCTTCTTATCGGCCTGGGCCCCGGTAAAGGCCCCTTTCTTGTAGCCAAACAGCTCCGATTCCAGTAATTCGCGCGAAAAAGCGCTGCAATTGACGGCCACAAAGGCCTTGTTGCGCCGCCCGCTAGCCCCGTGGATGGCCTGGGCAAAGAGCTCCTTACCCGCGCCCGTGGGGCCCCCCAGCAGCACGGTGGCGTCGGTGGGCGCCACTTGGCGGGCCAGGTGCTTGGCCGCTTCCAGGGCCGGCGCGTGCCCGATGATGGCGTCGAACGTGGACTGGGCCCCCGCCACCTGGCGCTCCAGGTCGGCTACGCGGCGCTGGAGGCGGGCTTTTTCCACGGCCCGCTCGGCCACCACCAGCAGCTGGTCGTCGGAGTCGCCCTTGGTGAGGTAGTCGAAGGCCCCCGCCTTCATGGCGCGCACGCCGTCGGCCACGGTGCCGTAGGCGGTCATCAGCACCACCTCGGCCAGGGGCGCCTGCGCCTTGAAGCGGGGCAGCAGCTCCACGCCGTGGCCGTCGGGCAGCTTCACGTCGCTCAGCACCAGTAGCACCTCGTCGGCGTGGTCGTGCAGGGTTTGCAGGCCGCGGCGGGCGTCGGGGGCTTGCAGCACGGTGTAGCCTTCCAGCTCCAGCAGCCGCCCCACCACGGTGCGCAGCTGGGTTTCGTCGTCAATCAGCAAAATGGTGCCGGTGGGCATGGGCGGGCGGGGCAAGTGGGGCCCCAAAGAACGGCCAAACGGCCCGCCCACCACGCAAAAAGGGCCCCGCACCAAACGGTGCGGGGCCCTCAAAACGGCTAACCTGGCTACTACTTATTTACGCTGGTGGGCGCGAACAGGTCCGCCGCCAACTGGGCGGGCGTGTTGGGGTTGGTCGTTATCTCAATCTGCGGGTACAGGAATCGCTGGGGCAGCATAGCGCCCGTCTTGGGCGTCACGCCGATCAGGCTTTTGGCCAGTACGCTGCCGCCGGCCAACGGCTGGGCCCGGCGCTGGTCGTTGAAGGGCTCAATCTGGCCTATCATGCTCAGGTACTTTTCCGTCAGGATTTCCTTCAGCAGAGCCTCGTTGGCGTTGGCTGCGCCGTACACGGCCATGCCGCCGGCGGCGAAGTCGTCGGCCGTGTAGGCATCGTACTTCACTGCGCCATTGGCGGTGTAGAGGCTGCCGCTGCCCGTGTGGCTGGCGCGCACGGCGTTCAAAGCAGCCAGGCCCGCCGAGAAGTTACCCAACCGGATTTGCGCTTCGCCCAGCACCAACTGCGTTTCGGCGAACGTAACCATCGGGTAAGAATTATCAATCTTAAAAGCCCCATTGGTAATGTTGGGCTCGTAGTCTAAGATGGCGTTCCCGTTCGGGAAGGTTTTCGCGTAGAAGTAGTTCAGGCGGCCTGTTTCGGTGGTTTTGGCGTTGTTGTGGCCCGAGGCCAGCAGCTTGGTTGCAAAAGCACCGTCGGCGGTGAGGTCGCCCGGCCGGTCGTTGTTCAGAAAAGAGTTCAGCAGGTTTTGGTTTGATCCCAAAGCCGTGCCGTGCGTGAACGTCATGTTGTTGGCCGGCGCCGAGATGCCCAGCGCGGCGTACTTAGCGGCGTTAGCGTAGTCCCTCGTGTGCAGATAATAGCGCGCACGCAAGGTGTTGGCCACGCCCAGCCACTGCGCGCCACTGCCGGCAAAGAAGATGTCGGCTGCGCCCGGGCTAGCGCCGGGCTTGGCCAGGTTGGTAGCAGCGTCGGTGAGCAGCGTTTGCATACTGGCATACACGTCTTTCTGCGCGTCGAACTTGGGCTTACCAATGGCCGGATTGAACGCTTCCGAGTACGGAACGTCGCCCCATAAGGCCGTAGCCTGGCCAACCGACAGGCCTTCCAGCGTCTGGGCAATGCCTTTCACCAGTGGGTTTTTGTCGACGTCGGCCCCGGCTTCCGCCAGCCGGGCGTTGTTCGTCACGTACAGGTAAACCGTGCTCCAGTCGTTGTCGTAGTCCGAAGCCAGGGTCTGGTACCCGTCGAGGCTGAGTTGCTGGCGCGAAACACCGGTAAATTGCTGCGCCCAGATGTTGGAAACCCGCATCGCCCCCGTTTCCTCTTGCAGCCCCGTTGCTACTTGCGCGGACGTGAGTAGTAGCGATGTGCTGGCCGCTGATGGTAAGTTGGGGTTGACGTCAAACCCGGTCACAAACTTTTCGCAGCCGCCTAGGGCCGCCGCGGCCAAAAGCCCGGGGAAAAGTATTTTTAATGATCGTTTCATATAAAGCGGAGATGCGAGGCATCAACAAATAAAAGCTGGAAAAATTAGTACGTGAGGCGCACGGAGAACAAGACCGAGCGGGTGCTGGGGTTGTTGAAGTAATCCAGACCCCGGCCGTTAGAAACCCCCGTCAGGTTCGTCTCCGGGTCCACGCCCGAGTAGTTCGTCCACAAGTAGATGTTGCGGCCAGTCAGGCTGAAATCGATGGATTGCAGCTTGGTGGCGTCGCGGAAGGCCGCAGAGTTGAGCGAATACGACAGTGTGACTTCCCGCAGGCGGGTCGTGTTCACGTGCTCCACATACTGCTCGCCAGCGCCGCCAAAGCCGCTGCCGGCGCCGTTTGAATACCAGTCCTCGTCGAGCGCCACGGGGCCCCCGCCAAAGTTGTTCACCGTCCCGCGGAAGGTCACGCTGCCGTCGGCGTTGAGTACATATGCGGCGTTCTGACCCACTTTGGAGGCCACGGTGCCGCCCCCGAACGTTTTGGTAGCGGCCGCGTCGGCGGCGCTCAGCGTGGTGCGCGTGCCAGTAATGGCCGACGTGCCAAACGTGTTCAGGATGCTGCGGGTGCCGTTCCAAACGTCAAAGCTGTGCACGTGGTCGAGCAGGGCGTACAGCGAGAGGCCCTTGTAGCGCAGCGTAGCGCCAAGGCCCCCGCGCCACTGCGGGTTGGGGTCGCCCACCACGCCGTTGGTGGCGGCCAGCACGGCGAAGCCCTGCGGGTCCAGCGCCAGGGCATTGGTGCCGTCCGTAGTGCGGGCAAACCGCGACCCGTAGAGCGTGCCCAGCTGGTGGTCTTTGATGGCCACTGAGTTGATGGAGTTGCCGCTGAAGCCGTTAAGAAACACGGATTGTACCCCGGCCAAATCGGCCACGTTGTTCTTGTTCTGTGAGAAGTTAGCCGCCAGGTTAAACCCAAAATCAGCCGTTTTGATGATGGCTCCGTCCAACTGCAACTCAATGCCCTTGTTGGTGATAGTAGCGGCGTTCTGCCACTGCGACGAATAGCCCGTGGTGTACGGCGTCGATACCTGGAGGATAGCAGCGGTCGTCTTGTTGTTGTAGTACGTCGCACTGAAGCTGATGCGGTCCTTCAGGAAACGCAGGTCCAACCCAGTTTCCACTTCCGACTTGCGCTCGGGCTTCAGGAACGGATTGCCCTGCACTGTGCTCCGAATGTAGCCCCCGCCGTAGTTGGCCACGTCCAGGGCTGGCCCAAAGCCATCCACGAAGTTGCCGCTGCCCGGGACGTAATAAGTTTGGGTCTGGTAGATGCCGGGCTGCACCCCAACTTGGCCGTACGCTACCCGTAGCTTGCCAAAGCTCAGCGCCGCGTTGTTGGCAAACGCCGGAATCTTGGTAAACTGCCAGGCAAAAGTGCCCGACGGGAAGTAAAAGGTGCTTTTGGTGGAGGGCCCGAACGTCGAAGCGGACTCGCCGCGCAGGGTACCCGTCAAGTAGAACTGGTCCAGCAGCGAAACGTCCACCTCGCCGTACACGGCAGCCGTGCGAATCACCGACTTGATATTGTATGGGACGCGGGTGTTGGCCGGTGAGTTATCGAGCTGGGGCGGTGAGAGAACGTTCACGATGTTGGTGGCCGAAGCCCCCACTTGGTCGGCCCGGCGCTCGTTCAGGTTGTTGCCTACAATGGCCGAAATCGAGAAGTTCTCGCTAAAGCTGTGGTTGGCCCGCACGATGAAGTCGTTGTTTACCTGCGTCTCGGTAATGTACTCCTCGGTTAGGGCCCCCGATAGGTTAGCGGCCGACTGCCGCGGGAAAAACGCCTCGCGACGGTCGGTATAAGTGTCCACCCCCGTGCGGTTAAGGAAACTGAGCCAGTCGGTGGGGTGGTAGTTAAGTTCAGTAGAACCCACCAGGCGGTTCACCAGGGAAGTATTCGTAATGCGGTTGATGGTAAAGTTGGGGTTGTCGTAGCCCGGGTTGCCAGCGCCCAACGGGTTGCGATAGGTTACCTGTCGATTTGCTATTAGTGCGCCGGTCTTATCAGTGTAGTCCCCGATGTATTGACTGTTGTTATAGTCAGCAGGCGAGCGCAGGCCGCCCAGGAAAATACCGCTGACGTTGGAGCCCTGTTGAACACGGTTGGAGAATGTCCGGGCGTAGGTCACGTTCACGGCTGAGCTGAACTTGTCCGACAAGTTGCGGGTCACGTTCGCGCGAATGGTCGTGCGGTTGTTGTCGCTATTGTTGTACACAATGCCCTTGGTGTAAGTGTTGCTGCCGCTCAGGAAGTAGGTCGATTTCTCGTCGCCGCCACTAAACTCGATAGAGTTGTCGCGGTAATAGCCCGTGCCGAAAACATCGCGGCCGTGGTCGTAGGTCTGCTGGCTGTTTTTGCCGCCGTGGGGGTTGGCCGCCGTGCCGTTGGCAATGGCGTACTGCGTCGAGCCGTCGGGGAAGGTCACGAAGCCTTTGTAGGCAGGGTTGGTTGGGTCGGTAATCTGGGCATCGGCCGCGCCAGTACGGTCGCCGATGTAGTCGCCCCAGCTTCGGCTGCTAGAGCTACCAAATTTGTACAAACCACCGGCTCCCTGGCCATAGTTGAGCTGTAGCGCCGGCGTCTTGTTGATGCGGTCGAAGCTGAAGGTCGAGCGCACAGCAATGTGCATCCGGTCGCCCAGCTTGCCCTTTTTGGTGGTGATGACAATCACGCCGTTGGCGGCGCGGGTGCCCCACAGCGCGGCGGCGGCGGCGCCCTTCAGCACTTCCATCGAGGCAATGTCGTCGGGGTTGATGTCGTTGAGGCGCGAGGCCTGCACCACGCCGTTGGTCTGGTTCGAGCCGGCGCCGCCGTTGCTGGTCAGGATACCATCGTTGCCAATAGACGAGTTAGAAATCGGAATGCCGTCCACCACAATCAGCGGCTGCAAGTTGCCCGTGATGGTGGCCGCGCCCCGAATCTGGATGTTGGCGCTGGCGCCCGGGTCGCCCGACGAGCGGGTGATGAGCACGCCTGGCGTCTTGCCCGAAATGCCGGTCACGACGCTGGTTTCGCCCGAGCTTACCAGGGCCGCGCCCTGCACCGTGGCCTGGGCCGTGCCCAGCTGGTCGCGGTTGGCCTGGAGGCCCAGGGCCGTTACCACCACCTCGCTCAGCTGCTTGGCGTCGGTGGCCAGTGCCACGTTTAGGGCGCCGCCGGTGATGGGCTGCTCCTGCGTAGCAAAACCCACAAAGCTGAATACCAAGGCAGAAGCATCTGCTGGCACGTCGTTCAGCACGAAAGCACCTTCCGAGTTACTCGTGGTACCGACGGTCGGCCGCCCTTTCACAATCACTGTCACTCCGGGCAGCCCTTGGCCCGTGGCCCGGTCGGTTATTTTCCCAGAAACGGTTCGGTTCTGCGCCTGGGCCTGCTGCAACAGGCCGCCAAGGAGCAGGACAAATAATAATAGAGTTTGCTTCATTTTTTGGTTGGTTTGGTGAATGGAATGTGAATAATGAAGAAAATGAGAAGCGTTAATAGCTAAGAAATCAATACCTGGCTCAAGTCCCTTCGCCGGAAATGGCCGGGGCCCCGGCGCCCATTGCTGCCCAATAAACGTCTTGTGGCCTGCCATCCTCGGGGCCCAGCCTATTCTCTACTTTCGGTAGCGGCAACTTAGTTTTAACCAATGACGAACAACTGATTAATAATAGTGCAACTCGCTGATAGATAGGAATATAATACCTAACATATTGCGCTGATTCCTTAACTGCCCAACTGCTTCAATGCCAAATGTATAAAAAAAAGCCCGGGGCCCTGCACACGGCAGGGGCCCCGGGCCCGTTTCCTACAAATAAAAACTAGTCGCGCTTGCCTTTCAGCACGCCTTTTAGGGCGGCCAGCTCGTCGCGCAGCTTGGCGGCTTGCAGGAAGTCCAGCTCCTTGGCGGCGGCCTCCATCTGCTTCTCGGTCTGCTTGATGAGCTTTTCCAGCTCGGGGCGATTCATCATGGCTACCACCGGCTCGGCGGCCATGGCCAGGGCGGCCCCGCCGTCGGCGTAGCCCAGGGGGGCGGCCTGGGGCTCCACAGTGCGGTAGTTGGCCAGGTCGGTTTGGCCCAGTATCTGGGCGTGGCTCTTGCGCACGGTGCGCGGCGTGATGCCGTGCAGCTCATTGTAGGCGGCCTGGGTGGCGCGGCGGCGGTTGGTTTCGTCAATGGCGCGCTGCATCGAGCCGGTCATGCGGTCGGCGTAAAGGATAACCTTGCCGCGGTCGTTCCGCGCCGCCCGGCCCATGGTCTGAATCAGGCTGCGCTGGTCGCGCAGGAAGCCTTCCTTATCGGCGTCGAGGATGGCCACCAGGCTCACTTCGGGCAAGTCGAGGCCCTCGCGCAGCAGGTTCACGCCAATGAGCACGTCGATTTCGCCCAGCCGTAGCTTGCGCAGAATCTCCACCCGGTCCAGGGTTTTCACGTCGGAGTGCACGTATTCAACCTTGATGCCCAGGCGCAGCATGTACTTGCTCAGCTCCTCGGCCATGCGCTTGGTGAGGGTGGTCACGAGCACCCGGTCGCCCATCTTCACTCGCTCGTCCACTTCGTCGAGCAGGTCGTCGATCTGGTTGGAGCTGGGGCGCAGGTCGATGATGGGGTCGAGCAGGCCCGTGGGGCGGATGACTTGCTCCACCACCACGCCGTCGGCCTGGGCCAGCTCATAGTCAGCCGGGGTGGCGCTCACGAACACGGCCTGCTGGTACATGCTCTCGAACTCGTTGAACGTCAGGGGCCGGTTGTCGAGGGCCGAGGGTAGGCGGAAGCCGTACTCGATAAGGGCGGTTTTGCGGCTGCGGTCGCCGCCCCACATGGCCCGGATTTGGGGCATCGTGGCGTGGCTTTCGTCCACCACCAGCAGGTAGTCTTTCGGGAAATAATCTAAGAGGCAGAACGGGCGCGAGCCGGGTGTGCGCTGGTCGAAGTAGCGCGAGTAGTTCTCGATACCCGAGCAGTAGCCCAGCTCCCGAATCATCTCCAAATCGAACTCGGTACGCTCCTGGATGCGCTTGGCCTCTACGTCGCGGCCTTCCTTTTCGAAGTAAGCGTGCTGGGCCACCATGTCGTCCTGAATCTGGTGGATGGCGGTTTGCAGCGTCTCCTTGCCGGTCACGAACAGGTTGGCCGGGTAAAGCGTGGCGGATTGCTCCTCGCTCAGCTTCTTGCCGCTCACCGGGTCAATCTTCTGCACCGACTCAATCTCGTCGCCGTAGAAGTAGATGCGGTAGGCGTAGTCGGCGTAGGCCGGGAACACGTCCACGGTGTCGCCCTTCACCCGAAACGTGCCGCGGGTGAACTCCACCTCGGTGCGCGAGTACAGAATCTGGACGAACTGGTAGAGTAAATTATTACGCGTGTAGCGCTGCCCGGGGGCCAGGAAAATGATGTTTTTGGCGAACTCCTCGGGGTTGCCGATGCCGTAGATGCACGACACAGAGGCCACCACAATCACGTCGCGCCGGCCGCTAAGCAGTGTGGAGGTGGTGTGCAGGCGCAGCTTCTCAATCTCCTCGTTGATGGCCAAGTCCTTCTCAATGAACACGTCGGAGCTGGCGATGTAGGCCTCGGGCTGGTAGTAGTCGTAGTAGCTGATGTAGTACTCGACGGCGTTCTCGGGAAAAAATGCCTTGAATTCGCCGTAGAGCTGGGCGGCCAGCGTTTTGTTGTGGCACAGCACGAGGGCCGGCTTGCCGGTTTCGGCGATGACGTTGGCCATCGTGAAGGTTTTGCCGGTACCGGTAGCTCCCAGCAGCACCTGGGCGTGCTCGCCGTTGTTTACGCCCGCCACCAGCTTGGCGATGGCGGCGGGCTGGTCGCCGGTGGGCTGAAATTCAGAGGTTAGCTGGTAGTCCATGCGGAAAGGAAAGCGGCGGAAAAGGCCGACCTACCCAACCCCAAACCAGGGGCTTGGGTTTCTGCGCTTTCAACAAAAATAGCGCGCGCCGCCGCCCGGGGCCCCGCTCAGCGCGGGTCGCGCCAGACCAGCTGCCGGTCGGCCGCGAGCCGATAGAATTCTGGGCAGCGCCCGTCGCCCTGGCCCGAGAGGCCGCCGCCCGGGGCGCACAGCACGTTCAGGCACGCGTCGTATAACGTTTCGTATTGGTCGCAGCACGGGGCCGTGACCAGGTACACCGGCTGGCCCCGGAACGTGTACTGCCACACTTCGTAGGCCGGGTTGCTTTTGGGCAGCGCCTCCAATTCCGCAATTTTGGCTTGGATGCTGGCGCTGCACTGGGGCCCCGGCTCGCTGGCCGCGGGGCTGCACTGGGAGGCCAAGAGGGGCAGGCTGCCGAAAGCCGCCAGGCAAAAGAGTCGAAGTTGAATCATAGAACGTCCTGCGCTGCGGTGGTGGAAAAGGCTACTGGCGCTGGCCGGCTCCGCCCCCGGGGACCCGGGCGGCTACCGCATTTTCACAGTGCCCCCGAAATCGACGGCGGCTTCCAGGCCCACGCTGTAGGGGCGGCGCTGGTTCGCAAAATCCTGCACCGGCTGGGCGTTGAGCGAGAGCACGCCAATCTCGGCCGTGGGGCCCGCCGAGAGGGCCCAGCGGCCGGCGGCGGCGCGGTACTGCACGCCGGCCCCGCCGCGCAGGGTGGTGAGCAGCCGCCGGTAGGGCGAGCCGGCCGCGGCGAGAGGGTAGTCCCTGGTGGCGTTGGGCTCGCCGGCCACCTCCGAGCGCACGCTCAGCAGGGCCCCCACTACGGCGCCGAGGTGGCCGTAGCCGCTCCAGCCGCGTTTGGCGGGGTTGGCATAGTGCACCGCCACGGGGATGCCCACGGTGCGGTAGCGAAAGGAGGTGGTGTGCAGCGCCGGCTCAGGGGCCATTATGGCCAGGGTGGCGGCGTTGTTGTAGTCGTAGTAGGTGGGCTGCTCGCCTACGAAGCGGGTGCTGGTGGCCGACTGCGCCTCGTGCTGGCCCAGCTCTACGCCGGTGCGCAGGGCCCAGTGGCCGCCCAGCAGGCGGGTGGCGCGCACGGCCACGCGCTGGTCGAGCCCGCCGCGCAGGTGCTGGCGGTACTCAGCCGCCGAGCGGTTGTTGAACGCTACCGCGTTGGTGGTGGCCGCCACCGCGTACGGGACGCTGACCGTGGACGCCGGCGCGCCGCCTTCCTGCGAGAAATCGGCGTTGGGAGAAAACACGCCCGACGCCACGCTAACCCCGAACTGCCAGCGCTTCAGGGGGGCAGCGGCCACGTTGGGCACCACGGCCACCGCCGCCAGGCGAACCGGCAAAGCCGACGCAGCCGCATTCTTTGCCAGCGCCGCCGGCCGCTGTGCCAGGGCATCCCATTCTGCCGCGAACTGCGCGGCGGCAGGTGCTTCGGCGTAGCCGGGGCCCTGGGCGTTCATCCCAGTGCCCGCCGCGGCGTAGGTATTCAGGGCCGTGCGGTAGGTTTCGTCGCGCTGGCCGGTGGTTGAGCTGGCAAAAGCTGCCTCGCCCGCCGCCTGCGTGCCGAAAGCTGCGCCGTGGCTGCCGCCCGTGCGGGCCTGCCCCTGGGAACTGGATAGCGTACCATCGAGCCCGGCACCCGCCACCGGGGCCCCAGCTGCGTAGCCAGCGCCGTGCCTGGGGGCACCAGTAGTAGCATAAATGGCACGTGCTGCTAGCGGCTGGCCCGCTGTTAGTTGGTCCGTCGTTGCATTGGAATTGATGGCTTCGGCACTGGCCGAGCCAACGCGGGCCCAGGCGGCGCCGGCGGTTTGGCCCGCGCCCGGGGCCTCCGCGGTGCTGCCGCTGCCAGGAGGGCCGGGCGCGGCGGCGGCCACGAAAGGCCCCGGCGGGGTATGGTGGGCCCACCAGCTGGCGCCACCGGCCAGGGTGGCCAGCAGCAGGCTGGCGGCCGCTACCCAGCGGGTGGCGGCGAGGCGGCGGCGGTACGTTTCGTTCTGGCGCACGAGCAGCGCGGTGTCAATTTGCTCCCACAGCATCGGGCGCGGGGGGGCCTCTGCCTGGGCCAGGTGGTGGCGGAACAGGTCTTCCAGGCTGCCCTGGGGCCGGTCGGCGTCGTGGTCGGACGGGCTAGAAAAATCGTGGAGGGCCATAATGAATCGTAGTTAACTAGATAAATTGTTAAGAATCGTGGCGGGGCGGAGTGCCCAGGCGCTCCAGCTTGGCCTGTAGAATGGCGCGGGCCCGCGAGTACTGCGACTTGCTGGTGCCCTCGCTAATGCCCATCAGCTCGCCGATTTCGCGGTGGTTGTAGCCCTCGATGGCGTAGAGGTTGAATACCATGCGGTAGCGCGGGGCTAACTCCTGCACCAACGCCAGCAGCTCCTGGAAGCTGTAGTTGCTGAGCGTGAACTCGGGGCTGGCCAGGGCGGCCGGGTACTCGGCGTCGCTCACCGCCACCAAGGGGGCGTTGCGGCGGTGCTGGCGCAGGGCGGCGTTCACCATCACCCGCCGAATCCAGAATTCGAGCGGGCACTCGCGCCGGAAGCTGCCCAGCGTCCGGAACACGGTCAGGAAGCCTTCCTGGAGCACGTCCTCGGCCTCGAATGTGGTTTGAGCGTAGCGTAGGCACACGGCCATCATACGGGCCGCGTATTTGTCGTACAGTTGTTTCTGGGCCAACTGGCGGCCGGCGAGGCAGCCAGTGATCAACTCTTCTTCGGTGGGCGCGGCGCGGGCGGTACGGCTCACGGTGAAGTGCGGCAGGGCGGTTTCGTCGGCCTCGCGGGCCGGCCAGGCGGCCGTGCTCATGCGCGGGGCCGGCGGTAAAAACCGACCCGGTGCCCGGTAGGACCAGCGGTGAAATGAGCGAAAAAGAAAAAGTCCGGCATAGGGGCGCGCGAGGTGGGTAGAACTAGCAAAGCCGTGGGCTATTCCCGGGAGGCCAGCCGCCCCCCGATGGTTGCACGGGCAGGCACGGCTCCCTAAAATAAGTTAAGCAGCAACGAAAAGTAACGCGCCCGCAAAACATGTCGCTACATTTAATGTATGTACATTTGTATGGTAATGCCTGTTAATCTCTCATTTTTCCAACCCAAACCCTAACCCGATGAAAACGCTGGTTCTGTTTTATTCCACCTACGGCCACGTCTGGAAATTGGCCGAAGCCGTAGCCGAAGGCGCCCGCCAAGTAGCTGGCAACGAAGTAATAGTAAAGCGCGTGCCCGAAACGCTGCCCAAGGAATTGCTCGACAAAACCGGGGCCACCGGGGCCCAGCAGGCCTTTGCCCACGTGCCCGTGGCTACGCCCGACGAGTTGACGCAGTACGACGCCATCATCTTCGGCACGCCCACGCGCTACGGCAACCTCTGTGGCCAGATGCAGGCGTTCATGGATAGCACCGGCGGCCTATGGGCCACGGGGGCCCTGGTGGGCAAAGTGGGCGGCGCTTTCGTGAGCACGGCCACCCAGCACGGCGGCCAGGAAGAAACCCTCCGCTCTTTCCACACCGAGCTGCTGCACCACGGCTTCGTCATTGTGGGCCTGCCCTACGCCTGGCAGGGCCAGATGGGCCACGAGGAAGTGACCGGCGGCACGCCTTACGGCGCCAGCACTGTGGCCGGCGGTAAAGGCGAGCGCCAGCCCAGCGAGAACGAGTTGGAAGGCGCCCGCTTCCAAGGCAAGCACACGGCCGAAATTGCCAGCAAGCTGGCCAAGTAAGCGCAACGCTTCTAGATACAAAAAAGGGCTGCCCATACGGGCAGCCCTTTTTGTTTGCGGTTTAGCGAAGCTTAAGCCGGTAGGTTCCAGATGTCCCAGGCGGCCTCGGCTTGCAGGCACAGCATCTCGAAGCCGTTCTTGACGTGGGCCCCCGCCGCCCGGCCGCGGGCCATAAACGTGGTTTCGCGCGGGTTGTACACCAAATCGTAGAGGTAGTGGCCCGGCGTGAGGGCCCCGTAGAGCAAGTCCGGGGCTTCGTCCACGTGGGGAAACGTGCCCACCGGCGTGGCGTTGACGATGAGCGGGTGCGCGGCCAGTACTTTTGGCGTCAGGTCGGCGTAGGTGAGGCCGGGGCCCCCCGGGCGGCGGCCCACCAGCTGGTACGGAATGCCCAGGTCGTGCAAAGCGGCTTCCACAGCTTTGGCCGCCCCGCCCATGCCCAGCACCAGGGCCGGGGCTCCGGGGCCCCGGCCGGGGAAAAACCGGCGCAGCGACTCACGGAAGCCAATGTAGTCAGTGTTGTGGCCCACTAGGCGGCCGTCGGGGCGCACGTCAATCACGTTCACGGCCCCGATGCGGGCCGCCGCGGGCACCACTTCATCCAGAAAAGGCCACACTTCTTCCTTGTAAGGTACAGTCACGTTGAGCCCCCGCAGGCCCGGGTTGGCGCGCAGCAGCGCCGGCAGTTCAGCGGCGTTAGCCAGCTCAAACAAGCCGTAGCGGCAGTCGGCCAGGCCCAGGTCGTGGAACTTCTGGGTGAAATAGGTCTGCGAAAACGAGTGGCCGAGCGAGCGGCCGATGAGTCCGAACTCACGCATGGGGCAGGAATAAAAACGGACGGCTACTGCGCCGGGGTCCCGGTCCGGGGACTCAGCTTGCTTTTCAGGAACGACCACAGCGGCGGCAGCACTGATAAGGCAATTATGCCCAGTACAATGAGTTCGAAGTTTTTCTTCACCATTTCGATGTTGCCAAACAAGTAGCCTGCCAGCGTCAGCAGCACCACCCACAGCACGGCCCCCACGATACTATACGACGCGAAGTGGCGGTACGTCATGGTGCCCACGCCGGCCACAAACGGCGCGAACGTGCGCACAATCGGCACAAAGCGGGCCATAATGATGGTTTTGCCGCCGTGCTTGGCATAGAAAGCCTGGGTCTGTTCCAGGTATTTGCGTCTCAAAAACCGAAAATCCTGCTGAAACACCCGGGGCCCCAAGTAGTCGCCCACGGCGTAGTTCACGTTGTCGCCGGCGAAGGCCGCCGTAATCAGCAGTGGGATGATCACCCACACGCTCAGGCCCGTTTCGGGGCGGGCCGCCAGGGCCCCAGCGGCAAACAGCAGCGAGTCGCCGGGCAGAAAAGGAAAGACGATGATGCCCGTTTCGGTGAAAATGATGAGGAACAGGATGAGGTACGTGAGGCTGCCGTAGTCGTGCACTACGTTCACGAGGGTTTTGTCGAGGTGCAGCAGCAGGTCGAAGAGGTGTTTAAGGATTTCCATCGGACGCAAAAGAGTAGGCAACAAAGAAAATTATCCCGGCGCAAAGCCCTGCCCCAACAGCCAAAACGCCGGCCCCTGCCAAGAAGAGACCAGCGTTTTGGTGAGGATGCGTGCGTAATGCCCGCGCCGGGGCCCCAAAGGTTAGCCGCGGGGCATGGACGTGCCGGGCTTGCTGGTTTTGGCGGCGGGGCGGAACATGGGGTCCACCGCATCCATATCGAGAAAGTGGGTAAACGTATCGCCGCGCAAGCCCAGGCGGATGGTTTCGAGGCTCACTACTTCGTTGGGGGCAATGTTGCCCAGGTTCACGTTGGCCCCGAGCAGCTTGATGAACCACACTTGCTGGGCCTTCTGCGGGGCCTCCCAGATGATTTTCTCGCCCGGAATCTTGGTCAGAATCTCTTCCACCAGGCCCGAGCGCACTTCGCCAGTGCTGCGGAACAGGCCCACGTTGCCGCCCTCGCGGGCCTCGCCGATGACCTTAATGGCCCCGGCAGCCAGCTCGGCTTCCATCTGCGAAATCCACTTGTAGGGCGGAATAATCTTCTCGGCGTCCTTGCTGCCCACTTCGCTCAGCACCCGCACGGTCTTGCTCAGGTCGCGGATGTACTCGCACTTTCGGTCGTGGGCCAGGTCGATGCTGCCGTCCGACACCTCGGCGTACTCCATCTGGTACTGGTCGAGTAGGCGGCGGTAGTCGTCGAACTGGTTGCGGATAATGAAGGCTTCGAACAGCGTGCCCCCGAAATACACCGGGATGCCAGCCGCCCGGTAAATTTCCAGCTTGCGCTTCAGGTTGGGTACTATGTACGACGTGGCCCAGCCCAGCTTCACCACGTCGGTGTACATGGCGCCAACTTCCAGAAAATCTTCCACCTCGCGCAGGCTCATGCCCTTGTCCATTACCATGGTATAGCCTTGCTCGCGGGGCTTGGCGGTGCGGTCGGGAAGTTGGTTGATCGAGTAGTTCATGGGCAAAAACAAGCGGAGAATGGGCCGGCAAGCGCGGCGGAAATAAAAAAACCTGCCCGCCCCAAAGGGCAGGCAGGTGCAAAAATAGCAGCCGGGGCCCCACCGCTACGATCGGTGCTGGTCGATGAGGCGCAGCAGGGCCGGTTGGCGGCGCAGCTCGGGGAAGTAATCGAACAGGAGCGTGTGCTGGTCGTAGTTCAGGGCCAGGGCCGTCTCCAGCGACTGGTACGCCTCGCGCAAGTGGCCGTCGGCCAGCAAGTAAGCGCAGCGCATGTAGTGGAAGTGGGCCTCGTGGGGGTGCAGCTCCACGGCGTGCTGCACCAGCGCGGCCGCCTCGCCAAAGTGGCCTTGCTCGTAGAGGATGGCGCTCCAATTTACCCAGCCCTGGGCTTCCTCGGGGGCCACTTCGGTGGCTTTTTCGTAGGCCTCCAGGGCGCTGACGACGTTGCCCACCTGGTTCTCAGCCGCGCCCAGCGCCGCCCAGTACTCGCCGCTGTCGCCGTACAGCTCGGTGGCCTTGCGGAAGAAGTGGATGGCTTCCATCCAGCGCTCCTGCTCCTGCATCAGCACGCCCTGGCCAAACCAGGCCTCGTCCATCTCGGGGTTCAGCTCCAGGGCCTGGCGGTAGAAGCGCCGGGCCGCGTCCCACTCGCGCAGCTTCTCGTAGCACTCGCCAATGTTGCACATGGCCTCGTCGGTGGGCTCGCCGGGCGCATAGCTCAGCTCAAACTCGGCAATGGCCTTGCGGAATTCTTCCTGGCAGACAAACGCATCGGCCAGCCAGTGGTGGGCGTCGTAAAAATCAGGGCTGATGACGATGGCGTAGTCAAACGCCTCGGCGGCCTTCGTGAAGTCCTCGCGCCGGTACCAATACTGGCCCAGGTTGTACCAGGCCATTGCCGCGTAAGGGTCGTCGTCGGTGAATTTCTGGAAGAACTCCAAGTGCTCTTCCAGCCGGCCGCTGATTTCCAGGCAGTGCAGCAGCTCCTGCACGCCGGTTTCGTTATCGGGGTTCAGGCGCAGGCTCTGCTTGTAGTGCTTGGCGGCGCTCTTGAACTTCTGCCAGCTCTGGTAGGCCAGGCCCAAGTTGAAGTGGATGTCGTCGCGCTCAGGCTCCTGCTCCAAGCCAATTTGGAAAAATGCCACGGCCTCGGCAAACTGCCCGCGCTGGGTGCTGATGATGCCCCGCGTCACGGCCACGTCGGCGTTGGTAGGGTCAATGGTGGCTACGTGGTCAATCTGGCGCTCGGCTTCGGTGTAGTCGCCGCGCATGGCCGTCACCTGCGCCCGGTCGATGAGCAGTTCTGTAGAGAAAGGGTACTGGCCGAGCGCGGCTTCGCACGCCTGCAACGCCTCCTCAAACCGGGCGTTGGTGACGTAGTGGTCAATGATTAATTCAAAATCTTCCAGGTCGAAAAAAACAGACTCTTGGCGGGCCTGCATTTGCTCGAAGCGCCGGACGGTGTCAAGCACGGCCCGGTGGTTTTCATAATGTTCGTTCATTCGCATAGTATCGCCGCTAAGCCCCGGGGCTGGTGCGACCCGGCCCGGCCGCTAAAGCCAGGCGCGGTGCAACCGGTGGGCGCCGGGGTTTAACCAATATTACTAACAATATTCCCCAAAATCCGTGCGATTAACGAAAAAACTCCGCGCCACAGATGTGGTTGTCTTCAGCGGCTAAAGCTACGTCGCCGCAGCCGCTTTTATCAAAGTGGCTGCGCACCAGGCGATGGTTTCAGATAACGGTTTGAAGGGAAGGCCAGTAGCCTGTTGCACCCGCGCGCTGGCGTAGGTAATGGGGTGGCGGCCGGCGCGGGCCGTATCGCGGGTGATGAGCGGCCGGGCTCCCGTTAGCAGGGCCCGCACGTGCTCCACCCGCCAAATGCCCTCGGCCGCCCAGTCGGGCACGGCCACCGTGGGCGGGCGGCGGCCCAGCGCCACCGCCGCCTGCTGAAAGAAATCAGCCAGCGGCAGGGCCCCGGCGCTCAGAATAAAGCGCTGGTCGCGCATGGTGGGCAGGTCCAGGGCCAGGGCCAGTAGTTGCGCCACCACGTCGCGCACATCCACGAAGTTGACCAAGCCGCGGGTGTAGAAGCGGTGCTGGTCGTAGGCGTAGCGCAGCAGGCGGGTACTGCTGCGGTGCCAGTCGCCGGGCCCCAGCACCACCGACGGGTTCACGATGACGGTGGACAAGCCTTCGGCCGCGCCGCGCCACACCTCCAGCTCGCCCAGGTATTTGCTGGTGGCGTAGGCGGGGTGGGCGGCCCCCAGGTCCCAGATGGTGGCTTCCGTCACCACTTGGGGCCCCGGGGCCGTGGGCGTGCCCAGCGCCGCCACCGACGATACGTGCGCCAGCCGGATGCCCGGCCGGTCCAGGCACGCGTCCACCACGCCCGCCGTGCCGTCCACGTTCACGCGCTGGAGCAGCTCCAAGTCCTGCGGCGCGTACGACACCAGCCCGGCGCAGTGAAACACGTGCGTAACGTCGGGCGTGAGGGCTGCCCGCAATAGGTCAGTATCGAGCAAGTCGCCGGCCAGCCACTCCACGCCCGCCGGTGCCCCGGCGGGCACGGGGCCCCGGTGCAGGGCGCGCACCGGCAGGCCCCGCGCCCGCAGGGCCCGCAGCAGAAAAGAGCCAATCAGCCCGGTGCCACCCGTGACAAAAATCATGGCTCAGAGCGTTTTGTTGAGCAGCGGCAATTCCAAAAGACGCTGGTAGTAGGGGGAAGAGGCCACTTTGCGGCCCAGCGTAGAAGTGTGGCGCAAGTGGTGCGTGTCGGTGCCCACAAAGTCTACGAGCCGCGCGTCAATCAATTGCTCGGCAATCTTTTGCGCGGCGGGCGAGTAGTAGCCCGCCAGTGAATTCAGGTTGATTTGCAGCAGCACGCCGTAGTCGCGGCGCAGCTTCTCGATGTCGGCCAGCCGCCCGTAGAGGTAGGTGTAGCGCTCGGGGTGGGCCAGCACCGGCTGGTAGCCCTGCGATTTTAGTTCGAAGATGATTTCGTACAGGTTAAGTGGCTCGTTCAGGTACGACGTCTCAAACAGCAAGTAGCGCTGGGCCCCTCCGAAGGTGAGCATCTCGGTGCCATCGGCCAGCTTGCGGCCTAAAAATTCGTCGAGGTAATATTCGGCCGCGCACTCCAGCACCACGTCGCCCAGGCCCTCGGCGGCGGCCGCTTCGCGCAACAGCACCAGGGCCCCCCGGATGCCTTCGGGCGTATTTTTATAGAAGTCCCCCATGATGTGGGGCGTCATCACCAGCCGCTTAAATCCCAGCCGGCGCAGCTCACGCAACAGGGCCAGCGAGTCCTCCAGCGTAGCCGCGCCATCGTCGAGGCCCGGCAGCAGGTGCGAGTGCATGTCGGCGCCCAGTGCCGCTAGGGCCCCCGCCGGGGCGGGGCCCACGGCGGCGGGCGCGGCGGCCGGGCCAAAAAGCCGTTGCCAGAAAGTAGCCATCAGTGCAGGTCGGGGCCCTAAAATGGCTTATTTGAAGAGGCGGCCCAGTTTCTGCGCCAGCGTTGGGCGCGTGGTTGGCCCCGGATCTTCATAATACCCTTGGCCATACGTGCCGCTGCCATAGCCGTACCCATACCCGTAGCCGTACCCATAGGCACCCTTCGACTGGGCGTCGTTGAGAATGGTGCACATGCGGGTAAGGTTATTGGTGCGCATCAGGCGGTTCATGTTCTTGATGAAGGCTTTGCGCGAATAATCGGCCCGCACGATGTAAATTGGGATATCGGCCCGCCGCATGACCAGAATGCCGTCGGTCACCAGCCCCACCGGCGGCGTGTCAATTATTATTACATCGTAGCTCTCGTACAACTCGGCCAGCATCTGCTCGAACCGCGGGCTGAGGATCAGCTCGGATGGATTGGGTGGGGTGGGCCCCGCCGAAATAAACTGCAGCGCGTCAATGGACGTGCGCTGAATGCATTCCGCCACCGAGTGCCGGTCAATCAGGATGGTGCTCACGCCCTTCACGTTCTCCGCCCCAAACGCCAGGTTCACCTTGGGCTTGCGCATGTCGAGGTCGAGCACAACAACGCGTTGCCCCGACATAGCGATAATGCCCGCCAGGTTGACTGTAACGAACGTTTTGCCCTCGCCCGATATCGTGGACGTCACCGAAATCAGTCGCTTTTTCTTGGCAGAGCTGATGAAATCCAAGTTGGTGCGAATGGAGCGGATGGCCTCAGAAATAGCCGATTTGGGATTGTCGTTCACCACGAGGCGCGACACCTCCATCTTTTCCTTGCCATAAGTAGGAATAACCCCCAGCACGGCGGCTTGCGTGCTTCGTTCCAACTCCCGGGTGTTGGTAATGGTATTGTGCATTAAGTAGCGCACCGCAGTCAACCCCAACCCCAGGAATAGGCCCCCGGCTAGCCCAATGGCATACACAATGAGCCGAACCGGCGAAATGGGTACCCGCGGCTCCGAAGCGGGAAACAAGATCTGGAAGTCGGCAGTAGTGCCGGCTTTCTGAATGTTGTAGTCCACCTTTTTGCCCATCAGCATGGTGTACGTTCCCTCAGCCAAGGCGAGCGGGCGTTGCAAACGGGCCTGCTCAGTGGCTCGGCTGGGCAGCCCTTCCTGCTTGGCATCAAGCTTATTTTGCTGCCGGTCAAGCAACGCTATTTTGCTAAGTAAATCTTTGCGCGCCTGCGTTATCTGCCGTAAAATGCTGCTCAAGGTGTAATCCATCTGAGCGTTCTTCTGTTGGACCGCCTCAGTGGCGCCGGTATAAGAGCGCCTGATCCGTTCCTGGTCCCACTGCATGCCGTTAAGCTGGCTCAGCAGTTGGCTCAGCACAGGGTCATTAATGTCCCCCAAGCCCGGAATACTTTGCTCTATCGTTTCGTTCTCGTTTCGGGTAATATGGGTTTGCTGTTGCACCATGCGGGAGATTTCGCTTAGTAGCACCAGGTTTTGGTTTAGCTTCAGCCGTTGCTCCTCCAAGCTCTCGCCTTTGGCAGCCAGTGCCGCCACTTCCGACCTTACGTCGTACGTTTTTGTTTTCTCAACGAAACCTTGGTAGCGATTCTCGGCGCGTTCCAGGTTATCGTAATTAACTTCAAGCTGCTGGTCGAGGTAGCGTAGTGTGCGCGCAGTATTCTCCTGCTCGCGCAGCACTTTGGCCCGTTGGTACACAGTGTCAACTTTATTGACAATGCGCTGCGCCTTCTTGGGATTAAAATCAGTAAAGGAGATCTGGATGGTATTAGCATCGGCGCTCGAAATATCAACGGCCAGATTCTTTTCTAAATAAGCATTCACCGTGCCTTCGTCTTGGACAGTGAAATGGTATTTTGCAGTTAGGGTTGCGGGTCCAAAATACCGCGTCGGCGTCACCTTCAAATCGAGGCCAGGCAGTGATACCTGTTGCCCAAGGTTATACTCGCCATCGAGGGCGGCACCCGGCCCACTGTAGCTAATGCTATAGCGTGTAGGACTGGTAAATTCCAAGCTAATCTTTTGATTGTAAAGCTCTTTATCTTTGATGGTGTACGCAATCCGGAACGGTGAAATGCCATACAATTCACTTTCCAGCACCGTGCCCTGCACATAGTAGTTCACATACAAATCTAAAGAGTCGCGCAACTCTTTGTAAATAATCTCCGACTTAATTAGTTGGACCTCACCTGCTAATTTGCTACTGGCGCGGGGGTCAGCAGCAGCAAGCTGGCCACCCAGCCCCACCACGCCAGCTTCGCTTCGCTGGTCTATTTTGAGCAGCGAAGTAGATTTATAGACTGGCTTTGTATAACGTAAATACAGCCAAGCCGCTGAGCCACCCAGCGCTAACAGCAACAGCAGCCACAACAAGCTGCGCCGCGCTACCAGTGCCAGCGTAGACAAATCCAATCCGTCATCAGCTTCTTCATCAGCGGCCGCGCCCACGGTTGCAGCAGTAGGCGGCTCCGTGCCGCCGTCGATGGCGTTGCGGATGAGAGCTTCTAGCTCCGCATTTTCGTTTACAGCCATTGCGATGAACTTAATAAAGATTATTTAATAAAATTGATAATGCTATCTTGATAACGCATTGTTAGACAAAGCTTTTACTTTCTATTGTTAATAACAAGATAAGTAATAGTGATGACCAGTGAAGTAATGCTAGCCGCAACCCCAAGGAGCGGAGCGGAGTCAGTCACGCTCTCTAGTAGTGGGCGGCGGATGGGATCGATGTAAATGATATCGTTAGGCTCTACCTGTAAATTGGCGCGCCGCATGCCCGCAATTGTCGTTAGGTTTACCTGCTCTATTTGAGGGTACTTCAAATTGCCCCGGATGATGCGGATATTGTCAGCCCGTCCGCCGTACCTGTATAAGCTACCGCCCCCGCCGCCCCCGTCTACGCCGCCAGCTAGGGCCAGCACTTCGAGCAGGTTCATGTTGTCGTTGAGAAGTGGAATGACCCGGCCGCCCTGGGCCCCCAACAAAATGATGCGGTTGTTGGTCACGCGCGTCATTACGAAAGGGTCGATGTAGTATTTGCCGTAGCTGATTTGGAGCACGCTATCGGCTTGGAGCAACGAGAGGCCGCTCAGCCGCACTCGGTTCACCAAAGGCAACCTCACTGTGCCGTCGGCTTGTACCAGAAAAGAGGATCCCGCACCCGGCTGTCCGCCGCCCGATGACCCACTACTACCGGTCGTTCTGGAAAGTGGGGCCCCGCCCGTGCCGCCAAATTGCAACTCGCCGTTGGGGTCTAGAATTCGTTCGCCCTTGTTCGTATTGACGCTTACTTCGAGGTAGTCGTTGGGCTGGATGACATAATTGCGCGCCGTCCGGTTCACCGCTACCCGGAGCTTGGCTGTATCTATGGCCCTGCCGCGCTCATCGGTAAGGCGGAACATGGTGCGCTGGTTGTAATAGCGCGTCGAGGCGCACGAAGAAAACAGCAGCGCGGTCAGCAGGCAGCTTAGAAGAATCTGCCCGAAGCGGCCAAAAATAGAAGGAGACATGCAGACCAAAAAGGTGCCGATAGGATGAATAATTCGGTGAAGCGCCCGGCTATGCTTGTCGAAATGCTCCCGAAAAGCCTCAAAAGTAACACGTTTGCTTCATCCTGTTGATGCGATGCACTATATGTAGTAGGCAACCATAAGATTTTCAACCGCTAAAGACGTACTTTTGCTGGCCACGAACTAGCGTTAGTTAGCCGCATGTTCAGTCATCGTTTTCCTTCCCTTATTCCCACCCATTCTCCGTTTTATGGAAGCTGTAGCCACCGAGAACCAAACCCTGATTGCGCAAATGGTGCGCGACTTTGGGGCCCAGTACATGCAACCCCACATCATGGAGTGGGACGAGAGCCAGGAGTTTCCCCGCGAGGTGTTCCGCCAATTGGGCGAGCTGGGGTTGATGGGCGTGCTGGTGCCCACTGAGTACGGTGGGGCCGGCTTTGGCTACCCCGAGTACGTAACGGCCATCGTCGAGCTGTCGCGCATCGACGGTAGCATTGGCCTGAGCATGGCGGCGCACAACTCGCTCTGCACGGGCCACATCTTGCAGCACGCATCGGAAGCACAAAAGCAGCAGTACCTGCCCCGCCTGGCCACGGGCGAGTGGCTGGGGGCCTGGGGCCTCACCGAGCCCAACACGGGCTCTGACGCCGGCAACATGCGCACCACAGCGACGCTTGACGGCGACGCCTACGTGCTGAACGGCGCCAAAAACTTTATTACGCACGGCAAGTCGGGCGACGTGGCTGTGATTATTGCCCGTACCGGCGAGGTGGGCGATTCGCACGGCATGACGGCTTTCATCGTGGAGCGCGGTACGCCGGGTTTCGCTGCCGGCCGCAAGGAAAACAAGCTGGGCATGCGCGCCTCCGAAACCACGGAGCTAATCTTCACCGACTGCCGCGTGCCGCTGGAGAATGTTATCGGCGCGGTGGGGGAGGGGTTTGTGCAGTCGTTGAAAGTGCTCGACGGTGGGCGCATCAGCATTGCGGCCCTTAGCCTGGGCATTGCCCAGGGGGCCTTGGACGCGGCCATTAAGTACAGCAAGGAGCGCCAGCAGTTCAACCAGCCCATCAGCCAGTTCCAGGGCATTGCCTTCAAGCTGGCCGACATGGCCACCGAAATCGAAGCCGCCCGCCTGCTCACCTACCGCGCCGCGGAGATGAAGGACGCCGGCCTGAACGTGAACCGCGAATCGGCTATGGCCAAGCTCTACGCCTCCGAAGTGAGCGTGCGCGTGGCTAATGAGGCGGTGCAGATTTTTGGCGGCTACGGCTACACCAAGGACTACCCGGTGGAGAAATTCTACCGTGACGCCAAGCTCTGCACCATTGGCGAAGGCACCAGCGAAATTCAGAAGCTGGTGATTGCACGCACGTTGCTGAAGTAAGATTGTGATTTGGCTGTTTTGCTTAGGCAAAAATTCTGCTTATCTTTGCGGCCCGATTTACTCGGCTTCCCGCCTGACATTTTCCCGCAATCCCCGATATGATCATCATCCAAATCAAAGACAACGAGTCGGTTGACCGCGCCCTGAAGCGCTTCAAAAAGAAGTTCGAGCGCACTGGTGTGCTGAAAGAACTGCGTCGCCGCACGTTTTTCCAGAAGCCGAGCGTGACGGATCGCAAACTGAAGCAGAAGGCCGTATACAAGCTGGCCACCTACGGCACGCCCAACGAATAGGCTCCTGTTTTGTGGATAAAAAACCGGCTGGTGGGTTCCTTAGGACCCGCCAGCCGGTTTTTTCGCGTCCGCTAGGGCTAAGTGCTGCGAGTAAATAAAAAAATTGTACTTTGGACGCCCGGTCCCACAGGCCGGGCTTTTTTGCGGCGTAGGTAGATGGAAGCGTTTTTTGATTTTTTGCAGTTCGAGCGGCGCTACAGTCCGCACACGGTGCTCTCGTACCGCACCGACTTGGGTCAGTTTGCCGCTTACCTGCTGGCCGAGGGCGACGCGGAGGGCCCCGGCCAGGCCACGCACCACACCATTAGGGGCTGGGTGGTGGTCCTGATGCAGCAGGCCCTGGACCCGCGCACCGTGAACCGCAAAGTGGCCTGCCTGCGCTCATACTACAAGTTTCTGCTGCGCACCAACGCCATTGCGGCCAACCCCATGCTGCGCATTAAGGCCCCTAAAATGGCCAAGAAACTGCCCGAATTCGTGCCCGAAGCGGCGCTGAATAATATGCTGAACTCGTTTGAGTTTGAGGATTCCTTTGCCGGGCAGCGCGACCAGTTGGTGCTGGAGATGCTCTACGGCACGGGCATCCGCCTCTCGGAGTTGCTGGGCATGGAGGCGGCCGACGTGAGCTTGCCCGGCGGCACGGTGCGCGTCACGGGCAAGGGCAACAAGCAGCGCCTTGTACCCCTCAACCCCACGCTGCTGCAAGTGCTGGCTAAATATCAGGCCCGTCGGTCCCACGCATTTGGGACCCTGCCGGGGCCCCTGCTGCTTACCGATAAGGGCGCGCCGCTCTACGAAAAGCACGTGTACCGTACCGTGAAGCAGTACCTAAGTACCGTCACCACGTCGGCGGCGCAGCAGCACCCGCACGCGCTGCGCCATGCCTTCGCCACGCATTTGCTGGGCAAGGGCGCCGACCTCAACGCCATCAAGGAACTGCTGGGCCACGCTAGCTTAGCGGCCACCCAAGTGTACACCCACATGTCCGTCGATCGCCTAAAATCCGTATTTGATCAAGCCCACCCGCGGGCTTAAACGCGGGGCTTGTTAATTTCTTCACCCTTAGTTCCTTCTTCGCTCTATGAAAGTTCAGATGAATGCGGTGCATTTCACTGCCGACCAAAAGCTGCTCGATTTTATCCAGCAGCGGCTCAATAAGCTGGAAACTTTTTACGATAAAGTGACCGGCGGAGAAGTCACTTTGCGAATCAATAATAAGGACGGCGTTGCCAACAAAACCGTCGAGATAAAGCTGCTGGTACCCGGCGGCACCTTGTTTAGCGAAGAGGACGCTGCTTCGTTCGAAGCCGCTACCGATGCTGCCACCGAAAGCCTGCGCCGCCAAATTGTGAAACACAAGGAAAAAACCTTGCAAACGCACTAGTGCCGAACCGCCGGCTGGCGGCCGATAGCCACCGGCTTTTTACGTAAAAAGAGGGCCCCGACTGAGTTCATCAGTCGGGGCCCTCTTGCTTTGCCGCAGTGTTAGCCAGCGGTCTTTACAGCCCGAAGGCCTCCTTGATTTTGGGCACGTAGTCGAGCTTTTCCCAGGTGAAGGTGTCGAAGGTTTTTACCTCGCCGCTGGGCATGGTGACCTGCTTGGTGCCGGGCGGGCGGCCCATGTGGCCGTAAGCGGCGGTTTCGCCAAAAATGGGATTTTGCAGGCCCAGGCGCTGCACAATGGCGTAGGGGCGCAGGTCGAACAGCTCCTCCACCTTGCGGGCAATGGCGCCGTTGGAGAGGGGCTTACCGTCGGGGCCCAGGGCCTTGGTGCTACTGTAGGTATCCACGAACACGCCCACCGGCTCGGCCACGCCAATGGCGTAGGCTACCTGCACCAGGGCGTGGTCGGCCACGCCGGCGGCCACCAGGTTTTTGGCGATGTGGCGGGTAGCGTAGGCCGCTGAGCGGTCCACTTTGCTTGAATCTTTGCCCGAAAAGGCACCGCCGCCGTGGGCTCCTTTGCCGCCGTAGGTGTCCACGATGATTTTGCGGCCCGTGAGGCCGGAGTCGCCGTGGGGCCCCCCGATGACGAACTTGCCCGTGGGGTTGATGTGGTAGGTAATCTGGTCGGTGAAGAGCTTTTGCACGTCGGGGCCCAGCCCGGCCAGCACGCGCGGCACGAGCACGGCCTGCACGTCGGCCTTTATTTTGGCCAGCATGGTGGCCTCGTCGGCGTCGAATTCGTCGTGCTGGGTGCTCACCACGATGGTGTCGATGGCCTCGGGGGTGCCGTTGTCGGCGTAGCGAATCGTGACCTGGCTCTTGGCGTCGGGGCGCAGGTAGGGCATGTCGCGGGCCTCGCGCCGGATGGCCGCCAGCTCTTGCAGCAGCCGGTGCGAGAGGTCGAGGGCCAGGGGCATGTAGTTATCACTTTCGCGGGTGGCGTAGCCGAACATCATGCCCTGGTCGCCGGCGCCCTGGTCTTCGGCCATGGCGCGCACCACGCCCTGGTTGATATCGGGCGACTGCTCGTGCAGGCGGTTCATCACCTCGCAAGTGTCGGCGTTGAAGAGATACTCGGGCTTGTCGTAGCCGATGCGGCGGATGGTGGCCCGGATGATGGGCTCGGCGTCCACGCGGGCAGTCGATTTGATTTCGCCGGCTACCAGCGCAAAATCGGTGGTCACCAGGGTTTCGCAGGCCACTTTGGCGGCCGGGTCCTGCCGCAGGTATTCGTCCAGGATGGCGTCGGAAATCTGGTCCGCAACTTTATCGGGGTGGCCTTCCGAAACCGATTCGGAGGTGAACAGGTAGGGCATAGAACGGGAAGAGAAGCAATAAAAAGCAAAAAACTAACTGCTTACGCGGTCAAAACCAATGCGTGGGCGAACGGCAAAACTACGCTATGCCGCCCGAAGAGGTGGGCTCCGCTGGGGCGGGTTCGGCGAAATTGGTTAGTACGGCCTTTTCGCAAACCAGCACCACGGGCCGGCCGCGCAAGTCAGTGGTGGCAAACAAATACGTGTCGCCGCCCTCGCGGATGCCGGTGCGCAGTCGAAAATCAGCCACTGAATCGGGGAAGTTGCGGGTCGTGACGTGGGCGCGGGCCTCGGGGCCCAAGTGGGCCTTCAGGGCCGCGCCGTCGGCCTTTTCCACCGCCAGCACCCGAAAAATGCGTCCCGGGAAATCGGTTCGTAGCGTAGCCGACGTATACAAGTGGCTGTGCTGATGGAGCTTCAGTAGCTCGAAAGCTGTGCCGATGCTGCGGAACGCCCCGGCCTTGAGTATAGCCGCGTTGGGCTCGTAAAGGAATTGCTGGGCCTCGGCGTAGCGCGGCACGGCCCGGGCCTCGCGGGCCCGGTTGAGGCGAAACTCCTGCCGGGTGCCGTCGCGCCGCAGGTTCAGGGCGAAGCGCTCGGGGTCCACGGCGGGCTCGGGGCCCAACTCATATAGCACCTCTTTTACCTCGTTGTCCAGGGCCAGCACCCAGAGGCGGCGCACATGTTTCAGCTCCTGCACGGCCTGCTCAATGTCGAGCATGGGCGAGGTTTTCAGAAGTATGCGGTCGGCCTTACGCAGCAGCAAGGGTAGCAGGCGCAGTACGTCGGGCTCGCAGTCGGCGAGCCGGAAAATCTTGCGCGAGGCCGTGTCGCGCCGCGCCGGGTCGAGGTAAATCCAGTCGTAATGATGGGGCGTTTCCTTGAGGAAGGCCAGGGCATCGGCGTGGTGCACCGCCACGTTCTCGATGCCGAGTAGCCGGAAATTGTAGCGCACCACGGCCGCCAGCTGGGCGCTACGCTCCACGTAATCAACCTGAGCCACGCGGGTGGCAAAGTGCGCCGCATCGGCCCCAAAGCCGCCGGTGAGGTCGGCTAGTCGCTGGCCATCCACCAGCCCGGCCTTAAAAGTAGCCGTGCGCTCTGACGAGGCTTGCTCGACCGACAGGGCGGGCGGGAAGGCGAGGTCAGGGTTGGCGGCCCAGGTGGGGAGCTTGCTTTGGGCTTTCTGGCGGGCCTGGATTTGGCGTACCAATTCGGGAACGGGCAGGCCGGGGTGGCGGCGGGCTTGCAGGGCCAGGTGGGCGGGGTCGTCGTGCAAGTGCGCGGCCATGTAGCGACGGGCCGCCTCGGGCAAAGGGAATTCCATGTAAGCGGGTATAACGGGAAAAACGCCGCGGGCAGCATAAATAGTGCCCCGCGGCCTAGCGCAAGCCCCAGCCCAGGGCCAGCAGCGGCGTGCTTTGGGGCCCTAGGCGCAGGCCCGCCGTGCTGGGGCCCCACTGCTGCCACCAGGTGCCGTGGGTACCCGTCGGGCCGTTATTATAGGCCGACACGGCTTGCTGTAAGTGCTCATTGGTGTGGCGGTTGATGGGGATGGTGGCCAGCAAGCTCGCTATGAACAAGCCCGCCGCTACTTGCTGGGCGCCGTTGAAATACTGCTGGCCGCTGTCTTTGGCAAACACCTGGCTGCCGTACAGGCCCAGGGCCCCCACGGCCACCAGTCGGTCGGCCAGGAACAAGGTTTTCTGGCGGCGGTAGTCGTTCAGGTGGGCCAGGGCTTCGGCGTTTGGGCTCAAGTAGGGCCGCAGCTTTTGGCCGAAGAAACCGGCGTTTTGGTAGTCCTCGCCCGTTTTGCCGGGGGGTAGGAAGTAAAAATTGTGCTGGGGGCCGCTGAGGCCGCGCGCGGCATCGTCGGGCTGGAGCCGGATGGTGGCGGGGCCCGTCTGGGCCGCGGCCGGGCGCGGAGCCGCCGTTGCCAAAGCCAATAGGAACACGATAAAATATAAGCGCGGGATTAGGTTTGCCGACGGGATATAATATTGCATGAAGCAAAGATAAGTGCGCCTTTGTGCACGATGGAGATGCCTTTGGCGGCTGGGGCCCCGAAACAATTGCCGTATCTTTGTGGTTGACCCCGACTATACAAATCAATCCCTATCATGGTGGAAACCAAAACGAACACCTACGTTCCCTACAAGGTAAAAGACCTGTCGCTGGCCGAGTGGGGCCGCAAGGAAATCCGCCTTGCCGAAGCCGAGATGCCCGGTCTGATGGCCCTGCGCGAAGAGTTCGGTTCTGCGCAGCCTTTCAAAGGCGCCCGCATTGCCGGCTGCCTGCACATGACCATCCAAACCGCCGTGCTCATCGAAACCCTGAAGGCGCTGGGCGCCGAGGTGACGTGGTCGTCGTGCAACATTTTTTCGACCCAAGACCACGCTGCCGCCGCCGTTGCCGCCGCCGGCACCCCGGTGTATGCCTGGAAGGGCATGAACGAGGAGCAATTCGACTGGTGCATTGAGCAGACGCTGTTCTTTGGCAAGGAGCGCCAGCCGCTGAACATGATTCTCGACGACGGCGGTGACCTTACCAACATGGTGCTGAATAAGTACCCTGAGCTAGCTGCTGGCATCCGGGGCGTGTCGGAAGAGACGACCACCGGCGTGCTACGCCTCTACGAGCGCGTGAAAAACGGTACGCTGGCTTTCCCGGCCATCAACGTGAACGATTCGGTAACGAAGTCGAAATTTGACAACAAATACGGCTGCAAAGAGTCGGCCGTGGATGCCATTCGCCGGGCGACCGACGTAATGATGGCCGGCAAAGTGGCCGTGGTAGCCGGCTACGGCGACGTAGGAAAAGGTACCGCCGCCTCGCTGAGCGGCGCCGGGGCCCGCGTCATCGTAACGGAAATTGACCCGATTTGCGCCCTGCAAGCGGCCATGGATGGCTACGCCGTGAAGAAGCTTGCCAATGCCGTGAAGGAGGCCGATATTGTGGTGACTGCCACCGGTAACTGCGACATCCTCACCGAAGAGCACTTCCGTAGCCTGAAGGACAAGGCCATTGTGTGCAACATCGGTCACTTCGACAATGAGATTGATATGGCGTGGCTGAACGGCAACTACGGCCACACCAAGGACACGGTGAAGCCGCAGGTGGACATCTACACCATCGACGGCAAAGAGGTCATCATCCTCGCCGAAGGCCGCCTCGTGAACCTGGGCTGTGCCACCGGCCATCCCTCGTTCGTGATGTCGGCTTCGTTCACCAACCAGGTACTGGCCCAGCTGGAGCTGTGGGAGCGCAACGACCAGTACAATAACCAAGTGTATACGCTGCCCAAGCACCTGGACGAGAAAGTGGCCCGCCTGCACCTCGCTAAAATCGGCGTGGAGCTGGATGAGCTAACGACGCACCAGGCCGATTACATCAAGGTGACGGTGGAAGGCCCGTTTAAGTCGGACCTGTACCGCTACTAGGGCCCCTGGCCCTTACCGAAAAAGCCCCGTCAACAGCGTGTTGGCGGGGCTTTTTCGCGTTCTCGGAGGTAACCGAGCCCGCTAATTCAAAAACTTCGCACCCGTTAGCTCTTCGCTCATTTCCCAAAGGCGCTGGTTGTTGGCCAGCGTGTTGAAGCTGCTTTTCACGGGTTCAGGCTTCTTCTTGCTGTAGTAGCCCCCGCTAACCGCGGCCACGCTGGGGTCAGAAGCGAGGAAAATGCTGGTTTCGGCCCCTTTCTCGGGCGAGAGCATGAAGGGCCGCCCCAGCGCCAGTATGGCCGAAAGCCAGCCGCCCGACTGCTGGCCGTAGCCGGTGGCCACGGAGCCGGGGTGCAGCGAATTGGTGGTCACGTTGGCGATGCTGTGGGTGCGCAGCCGCCGGGCTAGCTCCTGGGTGAACATGATGTTCCAGAGCTTGGTGGTGCCGTATTCCCAAACGGGGCTGTAGCTGCGCTCCGATTGAATATCGTCGAGCGTGGGCTTAGAAAACCGGTAGGCCATCGACGCCACGTTCACGATGCGGGCGGCCGGGCTTTTGCGCAATAGGTCGAGCAACAGGCTCGTGAGCAGGAAGGGTCCCAGGTGGTTGGTGGCCAGCGTCAGCTCGTAGCCGTCGGCCGATACTTCGCGCTGGGCCCCCAGCATGAGGCCGGCGTTGTTCACCAGCACGTCGAGGTGCGGGTACTGGGCGTTGATTTCGGCGGCCACGTCGCGCACCTCTTGCAGCGACGAGAGGTCGGCCAGGGCCATGTCCACGCGCTGGTTACCAGTAGTTTCGATAATTTCCTGGCGGGTGCGCTCGGTTTTCAGGCGGTTGCGGCCCAGCAGAATAACGTGGGCCCCTTGCTTGGCCAAGACTTGGGCCGTGACCTTGCCGATGCCCGATGTGGCGCCGGTAATGAGAATGATTTGGTTCTGTAAGTTAGCCATGGTGGTGAAAAAAGGGAAAGTTGTGGTCCTTAATACGCGGCACGACGGTTTGCGGTGCCGAATATTTTGGGGCCCTGGGCGCCGGGGCCGTGCTTACTTTGTCCCATGCCCGAATTTTTGCGCGTCGAAACCATCTTTTTTACCTTGCTCGGCTATCCCATGAGCTACCTCGAATTCTTCGGGGTGCTGACGGGGGCCGTGGCCGTGTGGCTCTCAGCCCGGGCCAACGTCTGGAGCTGGCCGCTGAGCCTGGTGGGCATTGTGCTCTCGTTCTTCCTGTTCTTTCAGGTGCAGCTTTATCCCGATACCTTTTTGCAGGTGTTCTTCTTCGTGACCAGCCTCATCGGCTGGTGGCAATGGACGCACCCCGCCCCCCGCGAGGCCGACCAGCAGCAGGAACTGCGCATCACCTACACCCCGCGGCCCGTGCTGCTGCTGGGTAGCGCCGGGGCCCTGGTGGCCACAGCACTGCTGGGGGCCCTGGCCCAGCGCCTGCACCAGTGGGTGCCGCTGGTGTTCAGCAAACCCAGCGCCTTCCCTTACCTCGACTCGTTTACCACGGTGCTCAGCATTGCCGCCACCTTCCTGCTGATGCGTAAAAAGGTGGAAAGCTGGTACGTGTGGCTGCTCGCCGACGTGGTGCTGACCTACGTGTACTTCCTGAAAGGCATCAAGTTCGTGGGCATCGAGTACGCCATGTTCTGCGCCGTGGCGGCCTACGGAGCTTACCACTGGACGCGCGAATTCCGCAGTTACGCCAACCAGCCGCCCGCTGCCTAGGGGCCCCAGCCCGACCTTTGCGCTTATCCTTTCGCCCGCCCGCCGTGGTTTCGCTTTCCGTCGTCGTCATCACCTTTAACGAAGCCGCCAATATTGGGCGCTGCCTGGACGCGCTGGGCGACGTGGCCGATGAAGTGCTGGTCGTGGACTCGTTTTCGACGGACAATACGGTGGAAATCTGCCGCGCCCGCGGGGCCCGGGTGGTGCTAAATGCCTTCGCCGGCTACGTCGAGCAGAAGAATTTCGCTACTGCCCAGGCCCGTTTCGACCACGTGCTCCAGCTCGACGCCGATGAGGTGCTGACCGAAGAACTGCGCCAGAGCATTCAGCAGGCGAAGGCCGATTGGCAGCACGCCGCCTACGCCCTGGCCCGCCTCACCAATTACTGCGGCCACTGGGTGCGCCACGGCGGCTGGTACCCCGACCGCAAGCTGCGCCTCTATGACCGCCGCCTCGGCCGCTGGGAGGGCCTGCTGCTGCACGAGCACTACGAGGTGGGCCCCGGCCACACTACTGGGATCCTGGCCGGCGACGCGCTGCACTACTCCTATCATTCCATCGCGCAGCACGTCAGCCAGTTGAATAAATTTACTAGCATCACCGCCCAGGAGCTGGCCTTAAAGGGCCGCACCCGCGTCACGCTGTTTCACCTGCTGCTCAAGCCGCTCTGGAAGTTCGGGCACGGCTATTTCCTGCGGCTAGGCTTCCTCGATGGGTTCGCCGGGCTGTGCATCGCCGGCATTTCGGCCTGGGGCGTGTTCCTGAAATTTGCGAAGCTGAAAACCCGCACCGAACGCGCCGAAGCATGAGCCCCACCTTCCTCGTTTCCCGCACCGACGCTATCGGCGACGTGGTGCTGACCCTGCCTGTGGCCGGCCGCCTGAAGCAGCTGTTTCCTGGGTGCCGGGTGGTATTCATCGGCCGCGCCTATACCGCGCCGGTGGCTGCCGCCTGCCCGTGGGTCGACGAAGTGCTGGACTTCGACGCGTTGCAAACGCTGCCCGTAGCCGCGCAAGTGGGGGCCCTACGGGCGTACGGGGCCCTGGCCATCATCCACGTATTCCCCAACCGCGCCTTGGCCATCCTGGCACGGCGGGCGGGCATTCCGGTGCGCATCGGCACCCGCAATCGCTGGTGGCACTGGCTGAATTGTAACCGCCTGGTGGCTCTCAGCCGCCGCCACTCGCCCCTGCACGAAGCCCAGCTCAACCTCCAGCTCCTCAAGCCCCTGGGCAGCGCCGAAACCCTGCCCCTCCCTGCCGTGGCCGACCTGGTGCGCCTGCGGGCTCCCGAGCCGCTGGGGCCTCCGTGGCAGCTGCTGCTGGCCCAGCGCCGCCCCGGCCAGCTCAATGTGGTACTGCACCCCCGCAGCCGGGGCAGCGCCCGCGAGTGGGGCCTGGATAATTTTGGCCACCTGGCGCAGCTCCTGCACGCCGCCGGCCACCGCGTGTTCGTCACCGGCACCGCCGCCGAGGGCGCCGAGCTGGCTGGCTGGCTGGTCGCCAACGCGCTCTACCTGGCCGCCAACCTTACTGGCCAACTGGCTATGCCGCAGTTCCTGGCCTTCCTGGCGGCCGCCGATGGCATCGTAGCGGGCAGCACGGGGCCCCTGCACCTGGTCGCCGCGCTGGGCCGCCACGCCCTGGGGCTGTACCCGCCCATCCGGCCCATGCACCCCGGCCGCTGGGGGCCCCTAGGGCCCCGGGCCGAATACCTCGTCTTCGGCCGGCCCAATTGCCAGGACTGCCGCGCCCAGCCCGCGGCTTGCACCTGCATTCGGGCCCTGGCGGCCGCCGCCGTGGCGGCGCGCGTGCAGGCGTGGCAGCCCGTTTTTTTGGGCGAGCGATGATGCTCAGCCAAGCTCCCTGCCGCACGCTTCGCCGGCTTTGGCCGCTGCCCAGCGCCGGGGCTACGCCAGGTGCAAAAGCCCAGGGATCCCGCTTAGTGGTGAAACCCGGGGCCCGTTACCCTCCGTACATCTGCCAGCTTGTGTTGGGGTTTGGCGTAATGTTATGTGCCAGTGTACCGCTGGGTCCGCACTTGCGTTACCATGCGCCTGTGTTGGGTGGCGGCCTGCATTGCTTGCCACGGGCAGCCCAGCCGCAACTTTAACGCCCGTTGTTGCTTATGCAAGGACCTTGGTTTCTTGCGCTTGCCCTTTTGTAGGTTACACCCTATTATATTCTCTGCCCCATTATCATGAGCGATTCTCCCGAACGGGTTAAACTGAGCAAAGAAGAAAAAGACCGGCGCTTTCAAGCCGAGTTGATGCCCATCATCGATCCGCTCTACAACTTTGCCTACCGCCTCACGCTGGACGAGGACGACGCCAACGACCTCGTGCAGGAGACCTACCTCAAAGCCTACCGGTTTTTTGAGTATTTCGAGCCCGGCACCAACGCCAAGGCTTGGCTGTTCCGCATCCTCAAAAACTCGTTCATCAACGACTTTCGGAAGAAAAGCAAGCAGCCCGCCAAGGTCGACTACAGCGAAATTGAAGGCTACTACAACCCCGACGACGTGGAGGCCGAAGGCGAAGTGGGTGCCTCGTCGTCTGACCTGCGTCAGCAATCGGCGCGCGACTTAATTGGCGACGAAGTGGCCGGGGCCCTTAATTCTTTGCCTGTCGATTTTCGCACCGTCATTATCCTCTGTGACCTGGAGGGATTTACCTATGAGGAAATGGCCAAAGTGCTTGATATTCCGATTGGTACGGTACGCTCGCGCTTGCACCGGGCCCGTAACTTCCTCAAGGATAAACTGGAGCGGTACGCCCAATCAATGGGCTATGGCCACGACGAATTGCGTGCTACGGCGGAACTTCCCGACGATGAGAATGATTAGCTTCCCAACTAGCAACTATCTTCTTATCCCCAGCTCTCCACATTTTTCGTTATGAACTCAGTCGCTACTACTTCCACCAATACGTCGGTCCCCGCTTCACTACTCGATGGCGGCCCCGACTGCGAACGCGTGAACACTGTTCTGGAACAACTGGCCGAAGGCCAAGCCATTACGGCCGAAGACGAGGACTACCTCTACGACCATGGCACCGACTGCTCGCCTTGCTTCGACGGCATCGGCAAGCAGCACGTCTTCATCGAATTCCTGAATTCGCGCATTGGCCGCAAGTCCACGCCGGCCGGGCTGCCCCAGTCCATCATGGCCCGCGTGCACGCCGAAATGGCGTAAAAGCCCCTAGCTTTGCGCGATGCAAGGCAAAATTATCGTTTTTTCGGCACCTTCCGGGGCTGGCAAAACCACCATCGTGCACCGGCTCATGCAGCGGGTGCCCGGGCTTAGTTTTTCCATCTCGGCCTGTACCCGCGACCGCCGCGGCCGTTCCGAAGTCAACGGCAAGGACTACCACTTCATCACGGCCCAGGATTTTCAGGAGAAGATTCGCCACGACGAGTTCGTGGAGTGGGAAGAAGTGTATGAGGGTGCCTTTTACGGCACCCTCAAGTCTGAAATCGAACGCATCTGGGCCAACGGCCAGCACGCTATTCTCGACGTTGACGTAAAGGGTGGCCTCAGTATCAAGGAGTTTTACAAGGATAGGGCCCTGGCCGTTTTTGTGCGGCCGCCGTCCATCGAAGCGCTGGGCGAGCGGCTGCAAGCCCGCGCTACCGATTCGCAGTCCAGTATTTCCTCACGCCTCTACAAAGCCGCGTTCGAGCTGGCCTTCGAGGACCGTTTCGACGTGACGGTGGTCAACGACGACTTGGACCAGGCATCGGCCGAAGCCGAGAAACTCGTGCGCGACTTCACCCAGGCCGCGACCGACGCCGTATGAGCCGCCGCGTGGGCTTGCTCTTCGGCTCGTTCAATCCCGTGCATACCGGCCACCTCATTCTGGCTGAGTATTTTGCCACCCGCACCGATTTGGACGAGGTTTGGCTGGTCGTCACGCCCCACAACCCTTTCAAAGCCGCCGGCGGCTTGCTGCCCGAGGCCGAGCGCCTGCGCTGGGTTGAGCTGGCTGTAGCTGGCAACCCGCACCTGCGGGCCGAAGCCATCGAGTTTGAACTGCCGCGGCCCAGCTACACTGTTGCCACGCTCGACGCCCTGCGCCTGCGCCACCCCGGTACCGAATTCGTGCTGCTGATGGGCGCCGACAATCTGCCGGGCGTGCCGCAGTGGCACAATGCCCACCGCCTGCTGGCCGAAACCGATACCTATGTGTATCCCCGGCCCGGGGCCCCCGCGCCTCATTTAGCGGCGTTCCCCCGCGTGCAGCTGCTGGAAGCGCCGCTGCTGGATATTTCGGGTACCTACATCCGGGAATGCCTGCGGGCCGGTTACAGCATCCGCTACTTGGTGCCGCCCGCAGTAGAAGCAGCCTTGGCAACCATCGATTTTCAAGCTTGAGTTAGCGAATTAATACAACGGTAACCGGGGCCCTCAATTCCCACCAAAAAGCCCCGGCTGCGCGCAGTAGCTGGGGCTTTTTTGGTGGCAGAAAAATACCTCAGATAGTCATAATTTCCGACTCCTTCTTGCTCAGCGACTTCTCTACTTCCATGATGTAGCTGTCGGTAGCTTTTTGCACTTTCTCCTCGGCGCTTTTAATGGCGTCTTCCGAAGCGCCGTCTTTCAGCAGCTTCCGCAGGGCCTCGTTCACGTCCTTGCGGATGCCGCGCATTCGGATTTTACCGGCTTCCGACTCATTTTTGGCCTGCTTCACCAAATCGCGGCGGCGCTCCTCGGTCATGGCCGGGATGTTGAGCCGCACCCCGTCAGCGTCCGATACGGGGTTCAGGCCCAAATCGCTGGCTTTGATGGCTTTGGCTACCTCGCTCACCATATTTTTTTCCCACGGCTTGATGAGCAGCGAGCGGGCATCGGGGGCCGAAATATTGGCCACCTGGTCAATAGGCGTGGGGGTGCCGTAATAATCTACCTTGAGGCCTTCGAGCATGGCCGGCGAGGCTTTGCCGGCCCGGATGCGGCCCATTTCGACGCCCACGTGGGCCAGGGCCTTGCCCATCGACTCTACCGCATCGTCGAGGTAGAACTGAATTTCTTCGTCCATTGTAATTTAAAATTATCGGTTGTTGGCAGTCTGTCGGCTGCTGGCCGTCGTTAGTTTTTCAGCACAAACTAACGACGGCCGGCGGAAACCAGAAATTAGGCTTGCTCCGGCTGGGGCCCTACCGCGGGCTGCAAGGCGCTGTGCTTGGCGTCGAGCACCGGCGGCTTGTTGTGGCGGGTCGCGGCGGTACCGTTCATACTCACCAAGGTGCCCATGGGCTCGCCGTTGAGCAGGCGCGCCAAGTTGCCGGGGGTATTCATGTCGAAAACGATGATGGGCAGGTTGTTCTCCTTGCACAACGTGAAGGCCGTCATGTCCATCACGTTCAGGTTTTTGGCAATCACCTCGTCGAAGGTGATGGCCGGGAAGCGCACGGCATCGGGGTTCTTCTCCGGATCGGCCGAGTAAATGCCGTCCACGCGCGTGCCTTTTAGCACCACGTCGGCCTCAATCTCGATGGCCCGCAGCGAAGCGGCCGAGTCGGTGGTGAAGTATGGCGAGCCAATACCGGCCCCAAAAATCACCACGCGGCCTTTCTCTAGGTGGCGCACCGCGCGGCGGCGGATATAGGGTTCGCACACCCGCTGAATGGTGAGGCCCGAAAGCAGCCGGGTGCTCACGTCAAGCTTTTCGAGGGCGCTCTGCAAAGCCATTGAGTTGATGACCGTGGCCAGCATGCCCATGTAGTCGCCCTGCACACGGTCGAGGCCGAACGCTTCGGCTTGCACGCCCCGGTAAATGTTGCCGCCGCCAATCACCACGGCCACTTGCACGCCGGTGGCAGCCACGTCCTTAATTTCGGAGGCGTACTGCATCAGCCGCTCAGCGTCGATGCCGTACTGCTGCTGGCCCATCAGGGCTTCGCCGCTGAGTTTGAGAAGAATACGGTGGTAGTTCAAAATGCGGAGCGTTGGTAAAGAATAAGGTAAATGACAAATGTCGGCGCTGGGCCCCCGGGGCCCTAGCCGAACTGCACTAATAGCTGCCCTTTCTGCACGTTGTCGCGCAGGCCCACCTTGATGGCGCTCACCGTGCCGTCGGCCGGGGCCTTGAGAATATTTTCCATCTTCATGGCTTCCAGCACCAGCAGCGGGTCGCCCTTCTGCACGGCCTGGCCAGGCTGCACCCGCACGTCCACGATAAGCCCCGGCATGGGGGCCTTCAGCTCGTTGACCTGCACGGCGGCAGCGTTGCTTAGGCCCAGGCGCTCCAGCAGCTGGTCGAACCGGTCTTTGGCCCGTAGCTCGATGCGCTGGCCGTTGATTTTCAATACGAACTGCTTAGTGGCGTAGTCGGCGCTCACCACTTCCGCGTCGTACGACCGGCCGCTGTGCAAAACTTGAAAATGGCCGGGGGCCCCAGTGGCCACGTCCCAGGTAAAAGCTTGGCCATTGAGGCGCAGGTCGTCGGTGGCGCGGTAGTCGACCTCCCAAAAACGGTCGGGGCCGGTGCTGATTTGAAGCATGAGGAACGGAGCGGGTGGGGCAGGAGTGGGGTTAAAGGTAGCCCTATTCCCAAATTATTTCGGAAATTCCAGCGATTTTTCGTCCCTTATCACTGCTATGAATTACTTGTTAATGGGCCTTTGCGGGCTACTACTCGCCAGTCCGCTAGGGGGTTGGGCACAAAAGGCGCGGCCTGGTGCCCTGGGGCCGGCCAGCCACGCGGCACAGCGCCACAAGGGCGCCGCGGTTGCTGCCGGGCCCCCCGCCGCGGCGCCGCTGGTGGTGCCGTCGTGGCTGCCGTCGGAAGGCCCGTTGCGGCCGGCCGCTACCATCCTCACCGAGGTCACAAACACCAAGCTCGACGCACGCTTCGATTACCAAAAGCAGTACCTGCTCGGTACGGCCATTCTCACGCTGCGTTCGCACTTTTACCCGCAGAGCCAGGTAGTGCTTGACGCCAAAGGCTTCGACGTGCAAAAAGTGGAGCTGGTGGGCGAGCGCAAGGTGAAACCGCTGGTGTACACCTACGACAAGCGCCAACTCACCCTCACCCTTGACCGTCCTTATTCACGCACCGAGGCCTACCAAGTACGCATTGTATACGTGGCTAAGCCCAATGAGCTGCCCGCCGGCGGCTCGGTAGCCATCACGGCTGCTAAAGGCCTGTACTTCATTAACCCGCTGGGCCTGGAAAAAAACAAGCCGCGCCAGATCTGGACCCAGGGCGAGACGGAATCGAACTCGTGTTGGTTCCCAACCATCGACCGGCCCAACCAGCGCATGACGCAGGAAATCAGCCTGACGGTGGAAAATCAGTTCAAAACGCTGTCCAACGGCTCGCTCATTTCCTCCAAAAATAACTCCGACGGCACCCGCACCGACTCGTGGCGCCAAAGCCAGCCCCAGCCGCCTTACCTGACCACGATTGTGGTGGGCGACTACGCCGTGGTGAGCGACGTGTGGCGCGGCAAAGCGGTGGAGTATTACGTGGAGCCGCCGTACGCCAGCACTGCTAAAGCCGTGTTCGGCCACACGCCCGAGATGCTGGAGTTTTTCTCGAAAAAACTGGGCGTGGATTACCCGTGGGATAAGTATGCCCAAGTGGCGGTGCGCGACTACGTGAGCGGGGCCATGGAAAATACCACGGCTGTGACGCACGGCACCAACATGCAGGTGACGCGCCGCGAGCTGCTCGACGCTACGTACGCCGGCAACGAGTCCATTATTGCCCACGAGCTGGTGCATCACTGGTTTGGCAACTACGTGACCTGCAAGAGCTGGAGTAACCTGCCCCTGAACGAGGCCTTTGCCGACTATGGCGAGTACCTCTGGGCCGAGCGCAAGTACGGCCCCGACGAAGCTGCATTGGTGCAGGAAACCAAGCTGGCCAGCTACCTCGACGAAGCCCAGGGCAAGCGCGAGCCGCTGATTCGCTACCATTACAACGAGCGGGAAGACATGTTCGACCGCCACTCCTACGCCAAGGGCGGCCGGGTGCTGCACATGCTGCGCAAGTATGTGGGCGACGACGCCTTCTTCGGGGCCCTCAACCGCTACCTGACCCAGAACAAGCAGTCGGCGGTGGAGATATCCAAGCTGCGCACGGCTTTTGAAGAAACCACCGGCGAAGACCTCATGTGGTTTTTCGACCAGTGGTTCCTGAAGCGCGGGCACCCCGAGCTGCGCATCAGCCACAGCTACGCCGGTGGGGCTATGGCCCTGCGCGTGCAGCAAACCCAGGATACCGTCTACCAGCCCGTGTACCGCCTGCCGGTGACCGTGACGGTGTGGCAAAAAGACCGGCCAACCGATTACCGCATTACCGTCAGCAAAGCTGACCAAACCTTTTCGTTCCCCACCGCGGAACGGCCCAGCTTGGTCAAGTTCGACAGCGAAGGCCAGTTGCTGGCCCAAATCGACGAAGACCGCACCCCCGAGGAGTTAATTTTTCAATTCGACCACGCCCGCGGCTACTTGCAGCGGGCCGAAGTGCTGGAGCTACTTCAAAACAAAACCGGCGACTTGTCCATCAGCGCCCTATTTCGGAATGCCTTGGACGATAAGTTCTGGGCCATCCGCCGCACGGCCCTTGAGCACCTGAGCCGCTACCGGGGCCCCGAGGGCAGCGCTGTGCGCCAAGCCGTGCTGCGCGTGGCCACCACCGACCCCAATCCCCAGGTGCGCGCCCAGGCGTTGGCCACGCTGGCCAGTTTCCCAGACAATGCGTACCGTGCCACCTTCTTGGCTGCCCTCAATGATAGTTCGTACACCGTGGCCGCAGCGGCCTTAGCGGCTGTTGCTAAAATCTCCGGCAGTGGCATCCAGGCCCAAGTGGCTGCTCTCGACAACACGGCCAGCAATGTGCTGGTACTGGCCCTGGCCGACTACTACGCGCAAAATGGGGCCCTCAACCAGTACGCGTGGTTCTTGCGCCGCCTGCCCGACGTGCCCGAGAGCGACCTCTACCGCTACCTGCAAGCTTTCGGGGCCCTCATGGCCAACATCCCGCCAGTCGAGCGCGACAAAGGCCAGCAACTACTCGAAGAATACGCCCGCCGCGCCCCCCGCTACGACGTGCGGCTGGGGGCCTACAAGGGCTTAGCGCTGCTGCTACCCAGTACCCCCGCGCTCAAAGCCACCCTCCAGCGCATCCGCGAGCAGGAAACTGACCAACGGCTCAAAGCATTTTATAATTTGATGTAGAAGGAGTTGCCCAGCAGAGCTGAAAAAAGAACCATTTTTTTGTGCGTACCCCTTGCCCCGTAAAAGAAAAACCGTAATTTTGCGCTTCCTTATGAAACACTACTGCTTTACGGCAATTAGTAAATCAAGGGGAATGCTTGCAGGTAATCGGCCGGCCAGCGCCAAATTTGGGGGTATCGCATAGTGGCAATTGCGGGTGACTGTAACTCACCTCCTTCGGGTTCATAGGTTCGAGTCCTGTTACCCCCACATTTATAATTATTGAATGCCACCTGCGGGAGTAGCTCAGTTGGTAGAGCGGCAGCCTTCCAAGCTGCAGGTCGCGGGTTCGAACCTCGTCTCCCGCTCATTTCAAACAGAATAAGCCGTTTTAGCTCAGTGGTAGAGCACTTCCTTGGTAAGGAAGAGGTCATGGGTTCAAATCCCATAAATGGCTCACATTATTTACAAGTCCTGTCGGCTCACCCGCTATGGGCAAGCTCCACACGAAGTAAGCGACGCGCAGTTTTCCTGAACTTTTGGGAGCTGAGTTTCGCTTTCTTGCCGTAGGGGCCTATTTTTTAAATTCACCACCCTCTTTTTTCAACTCTTTACAATGGCTAAAGAAAATTTCGACCGGTCCAAGCCGCACGTTAACATCGGCACCATCGGCCACGTTGACCACGGCAAAACGACCCTGACCGCTGCTATTACGATGGTGTTGGCAAATCAGGGCCTGGCCGAAAAGCGTGACTTCTCCTCGATTGACAACGCTCCCGAGGAAAAAGAGCGTGGTATTACCATCAACACCTCGCACGTAGAGTATTCGACGGTTAACCGCCACTATGCACACGTTGACTGCCCCGGCCACGCTGACTATGTGAAGAACATGGTAACGGGTGCCGCCCAGATGGACGGTGCTATCCTCGTGGTAGCTGCCACCGATGGCCCCATGCCCCAGACCCGCGAGCACATCCTACTTGCCCGCCAAGTAGGCGTACCCCAGTTGGTGGTATTTATGAACAAAGTAGACATGGTGGACGATCCCGAGCTGTTGGAGCTGGTGGAGATGGAAATCCGTGAGTTGCTCTCGTTCTATGACTTCGATGGCGACAACATTCCGATTATTCAGGGTTCGGCCCTCGGCGGTCTGAACGGTGATGCCAAATGGGTGCCGAAAATCGACGAGTTGATGGCTGCAGTCGATTCGTTCATTCCGATTCCCGCTCGTCTGACCGAATTGCCTTTCCTGATGCCAGTTGAGGATGTATTCTCGATTACGGGCCGTGGCACAGTTGCCACCGGTCGTATCGAGCGCGGCATCATCAATTCGGGCGAGCAAGTAGATATCCTCGGCATGGGCGCCAAGCAGGGCCTCAAGTCGACGGTAACGGGTGTGGAGATGTTCCGCAAAATCCTGGATCGTGGCGAGGCTGGCGATAACGTTGGCCTGTTGCTCCGCGGCATTGAAAAGGACGACATCCGCCGCGGTATGGTTATTTGCAAGCCCGGCTCGGTAACTCCCCACCAGAAGTTTAAGGCTGAGGTGTACGTTCTCTCGAAAGAGGAAGGCGGCCGCCACACCCCGTTCTTTAACAACTACCGTCCGCAGTTCTACCTGCGTACCACTGACGTTACTGGTATCATCACCCTACCTGAGGGTGTAGAAATGGTAATGCCCGGCGACAACATCACCATCACCGTTGAGTTGATCAGCAAGGTGGCAATGGAGAAAGGCCTCCGCTTCGCTATCCGTGAGGGTGGCCGCACGGTGGGTGCCGGTCAGGTAACCGAAGTGCTCGACTAGTCCGACTGATTAAAACGATAATCCGCTCCTGCCTCCGCAGGGGCGGATTTGTTTTGTCGCTAAGTTGTAGTACCTTTGCACTCCCGTTGATAAAATATTGCCACCGGGAGTGTCCTTTACGAGTGTAGTTCAAGGGTAGAATAGAGGTCTCCAAAACCTTTGATGGGAGTTCGAATCTCTCCACTCGTGCATCTTGAGGCTGTTGCCTCGCATTCGGTTCATTTTTGCTGGCTTGGCCAGTTCCTTCTGCAATGAACAAGCTGACTAATTACTTCCGCGCAACCGCTGAGGAAATGCGCTACAGCGTGACGTGGCCTACTGCCATCGAACTGCAAAAGAGCGCTGGGCTGGTGCTCATCGGCTCATTGGTGTTCGCAGCAGTTGTCGGCATCATGGACGTTGCATTCAATAAAAGCCTGACGGCTTTTTATCAGTCATTTCGCTAAGCACGCAGTAGAAGATGGGCGAATTGAAATGGTATGTGGTGCGCTCAGTGAGTGGCCAGGAAAAAAAAGCCAAAAATTATCTCGAAACCGAACTTGGTCGTCATAATCTGACCGAGTTAGTTCCCCAGGTCCTGATTCCAGTGGAAAAGGTATTTGAGATGCGTAACGGCAAGAAGCGCGTTCGGGAGCGTAATCTATATCCCGGCTACATTATCATCCACGCTGACTTGGGTCATGGAGAAGTAGACCATATTATTACCAGTACCCCAGGCATAATCGGCTTCCTTGGCGATAAAGACAAGAAGGACGCTGCCAATAATAAGCCTGTTCCGCTCCACATCACCGAAGTCAACCGGATTCTTGGCATTGTAGACGAAGCCGAAGAGCAAGTCGCTACCCTCGATAAACCCTACGTGGTAGGCGAGCTGGTAAAAATAACGGATGGTGGTTTTGCCGGTATGTCAGGGACTGTTTCCGAAATCTTTGATGAACGTAAAAAGCTTAATGTCATCGTAAAGATATTTGGTCGTTCACAGCCGATGGAATTGAATTACACCCAGGTAGAAAAAGAGTCCTAGGGCCCTGATTATACCATGTCGGCCATTGGCTCCGGGTCGGCTGGGCTTCCAAACAGGAGTATACTACTAACTGAGGCAATTGCGAGTTACGACGCGAGAACCACAGCCTTATAAATCAAATGGCCAAGGAAATTAGAGGTTATCTGCGCTTGCAGATAAAGGGAGGCTCAGCGAACCCATCGCCGCCGGTAGGACCTGCACTTGGTAGCAAAGGCCTTAACATCATGGAGTTTTGCAAGCAGTTTAATGCGCGCACCCAGGATAAGGCCGGCCAAATCTGTCCCGTATTGATTACCATGTACACCGATAAGTCTTTTGACTTTGTGGTGAAGACTGCTCCTGCACCGGTACTGCTCATGGAAGCAGCTAAGTTGCAGAGCGGTTCTAAGGAGCCTAACCGTAACAAGGTAGGTTCAGTTACCTGGGACCAAATCCGTACCATTGCCGAAACGAAGATGCCTGACTTGAACGCCTTCAAGGTGGAGTCGGCCATGAAGCAAGTGGCCGGTACGGCCCGCAGCATGGGTATTACCGTTAAGGGCGATTCTCCTTTTGCAGAATAATTAAACGGAGAAAAGCAAATGGCAAAGATCACAAAAAAGCGCAAGGATGCCCTTGCCAAATATGACCTGACGGAGGTGCGTAGCCTTCTCGAAGCAGCAAAAGTAGTGAAGGATATCTCCTACACTAAGTTTGACTCTTCAGTGGATATTGACGTGCGCTTGGGCGTTGACCCCCGCAAAGCTGACCAAATGGTACGCGGTGTGGCAACCCTGCCCCATGGCACCGGCAAGACTGTGCGTGTGTTGGCACTCGTGACCCCTGACAAGGAAGCCGAAGCCCTCGCCGCTGGTGCTGATTTCGTAGGTCTGGACGACTACATCTCGAAAATTGAGAAAGGTTGGACTGACATTGACGTTATTATTACTATGCCAGCCGTAATGGCTAAGGTAGGCCGTCTGGGTCGTGTATTGGGCCCCCGGGGCTTGATGCCAAATCCTAAGTCAGGTACAGTAACGACTGATGTAGCTAAGGCTGTGCGAGAAGTGAAAGCTGGTAAAATTGACTTCAAAGTTGATAAAACCGGTATCATTCACTGCTCGGTAGGTAAGGTTTCATTTGACGAAAGCAAACTGGCTGAAAACGCGCTGGAGATCATCCAGACTTTAGGTCGTTTGAAGCCGTCTTCGTCGAAAGGCACTTACATCAAGAGCATTACCCTGAGCAGCACTATGTCGCCCGGCGTACCGGTCGACAGCCAGGTTACTTCCGCTAACTAATTAAACGACTCACCCATGAACAGGGAAGAAAAACAAACCCTCGTGGACGAGTTGAGCGAGAAGTTTCAATCGCACAACTCGTTCTACATCGTCGATGCTTCGGTGATGTCAGTAGCGAAAATCAACGAGTTTCGTCGTCTGTGCTTCACCCGTGGTATGGAATACAAGGTGTACAAAAACACCTTTATCCGTAAGGCGCTTGATACTTTGGGCCACGACACCTCGGAGATGGACGCTGCGCTGAAAGGCCAATCGGGCGTACTGTTCTCGCAAGAGAGTGGTTCGGCCCCTGCTAAGCTGTTGCGCGACTTTTATAAGTCGCAAGCTTACGGTCGCAACGTGAAGCCTAAGCCCGTGTTGAAGGGAGCCTATGTTGATGCCAGCATTTATGTAGGTTCGGATCAACTTGAAGGTTTGATTACCATCAAAGGCAAACAAGAATTGCTTGGTGAGCTTATCGGCCTCCTGCAATCGCCTGCCAAAAACGTTATTTCGGCGCTGCAAAGCGGCGGCAATAAACTGGCTGGTATTCTTAAAACGCTTTCCGAGAAAGAGGCAGCTTAATCGCTTTATTTGTTTCTCGTATTCTAATATAATTTTCAACAACACCTTTTTTTAACAATCTACTGAAATGGCAGATTTGAAAGCATTCGCTGAGCAGCTCGTCAACCTGACGGTGAAAGAAGTAAACGAACTGGCTGGTATCCTGAAGGACGAGTATGGCATCGAGCCCGCTGCTGCTGCTCCTGTAATGATGGCTGGTGGCGGTGGCGCTGCTGCCGAAGAGGCCCCTGAAGAGAAAACGTCGTTCGACGTTATCTTGAAGGCTGCCGGTGGAGCCAAATTGGCTGTGGTTAAGCTGGTGAAAGACCTGACTGGCCTCGGCCTGAAAGAAGCCAAAGAACTTGTTGACGGTGCCCCTAGGCCCCTGAAAGAAGGCGTAACCAAAGACGAAGCCGACACGCTGAAGAAGCAGTTGGAAGAAGCTGGTGCCGAAGTAGAGGTGAAGTAATTGCAGCTCCTGAAGCTGCATCTAACCTACTTCAAATAATGATTAGACCTGGCAACTTAGCCAGGTCTTTTCCTGTTTGTAGTATCGCCGGAGCGCAAGCCACTTGGTTTGCGCTTCGTTGTGTCAGTATACAATTCTGTTTTGCAGAGTTGTTTTGGGCTGTAAATCAATAGGTTTACAGGGCTGAACGGCTACCTCTGTTGGGGGGCCCCCAGGTTTACGCTTCCGTGTCCATCTTTTAATCCCCTCCGCATTGGCTACACCGAAAGCAAAAACGGCCGCGCTCCAGAAATCGGCCGCCGCTGAGCGAATCAGTTTCGCTAAGATTAGAAAGGTTATTGAATATCCGGACTTCCTGGACGTGCAGGTGCAGTCGTTCCAGGATTTCTTTCAGTTGGAAACCGCCGCTGAGAATCGGTCAAATGAGGGTTTGTTCAAGGTATTTGCCGAGAACTTCCCCATCTCTGATTCGCGCGAAAATTTCGTCCTGAATTTTATAGATTATCACGTTGACCCACCCAAGTACTCGGTTGACGAGTGCATTGACCGGGGCCTAACGTACTCGGTGCCGCTTAAAGCTAAACTGCGCCTTATCTGTAACGATAAGGACAACGAGGATTTTGAAACGATTGAGCAGGAAGTGTTTCTGGGTAATATCCCGTACATGACCGAAAAAGGCTCGTTTGTTATTAATGGCGCTGAGCGGGTTATCGTATCGCAGTTGCACCGTTCGCCGGGTGTATTCTTTGCCCAGAGCAAGCACACCAACGGTACCAAGCTGTATTCGGCGCGCATCATTCCATTCAAAGGGTCGTGGATCGAGTTTGCCACGGACGTTAATAACGTGATGTATGCTTACATCGACCGCAAGAAGAAGTTTCCGGTTACAACACTTCTCCGTGCCATTGGCTATGGTACCGACAAAGATATCCTCGACTTATTCGGGCTGTCGGAGGAAGTAAAAGCAGATAAGAAGAACTTAAAAAAGGCTGTTGGACGCAAGCTGGCTGCCCGGGTGCTACGCACCTGGACGGAAGACTTCGTGGACGAGGACACTGGGGAGGTGGTTTCCATCGACCGGAACGAGGTGCTTTTGGAGCGTGACTCGATGATCGAGGAAGCTGACATCGACACCATCTTAGAGGCTGGGGCGAAATCGGTTATCCTGCACCGCGAGAATGTGAACATTGCGGACTTCGCTATCATATACAACACGCTTCAGAAGGACAACTCTAACTCGGAGAAAGAGGCCGTAGAGCAGATTTATCGCCAGCTCCGTAATACGGAGGCCCCTGACGAAGAAACTGCCCGCGACATTATCCAGAAGCTGTTCTTCTCGGACAAGCGCTATGACCTTGGGGAAGTAGGCCGCTACCGTATCAACAAGAAGCTAGCCATTGACATGAGCCAGGCTTCACGGGTATTGACCAACCAGGACATTGTGCTGATTGTGAAATATCTCATTGGTTTGATCAACTCGAAGGCCATTGTTGATGACATTGACCACTTGAGCAACCGCCGTGTACGCACGGTGGGCGAGCAGCTTTACGCGCAATTTGGCGTGGGCTTGGCTCGTATGGCCCGTACCATTAAGGAGCGTATGAATGTGCGCGATAACGAGGATTTCAAACCGGTTGACTTGATCAACGCCCGGACGCTGTCCAGCGTGATCAACTCGTTCTTCGGCACGAACCAGCTGTCGCAGTTTATGGACCAAACCAACCCACTGGCTGAAGTGACGCACAAGCGTCGCGTATCGGCTCTTGGGCCGGGAGGTCTGTCGCGTGAGCGTGCTGGTTTTGAAGTACGTGATGTGCACTATACACACTATGGTCGTCTGTGCACCATAGAAACTCCGGAGGGCCCCAACATCGGTCTGATTTCGTCGCTGTGCGTTCACGCCCGCGTGAACTCGATGGGCTTCATTGAAACCCCTTACCGGGACGTAAAAAACGGTAAGGTGGACATGAGTTCCAATGTGAAGTTCTTGACCGCTGAGGAAGAGGACACGCATCACATTGCGCAGGCCAACTCCTTGCTTGATAATGATGGTAAACTTACCCAGGAGCTGGTGAAGGGCCGTTTTGAAGGTGACTTCCCGGTGGTAAACCCCGAAGAGTACTCTTACATGGACGTGGCTCCAAACCAGATTGTATCGGTAGCTGCCTCGCTGATTCCTTTCCTAGAGCACGACGATGCTAACCGGGCCCTAATGGGCTCGAACATGCAGCGCCAGGCTGTACCGTTGGTGCGCCCCGAGGCCCCCATCGTGGGTACTGGTTTGGAAGGCCGCATTGCTACCGACTCGCGTACGCTGGTTGTATCGGAAGGTGAAGGCGTAATCGATTACGTGGACGCCAACAAGATTATCGTGAAGTATGATTTGTCGGAAGACGATGTGATGATAAGCTTTGATGCCGAGCGTATCACTTATGACCTCATCAAATTCCGCCGTACCAACCAGGATACTTGCCTCAACTTAACGCCGCTGGTAAAACGCGGCGAGCGGGTGAGCAAAGGCCAGCCGTTGTGCGAAGGTTACGGTACCAACCAGGGCGAACTAGCCCTGGGTCGCAATATGCAGGTGGCCTTTATGCCATGGCAGGGCTATAACTTCGAGGATGCCATCGTCATCTCGGAGCGCGTAGTTCGGGATGACATTTTCACCTCAATTCACATTGAAGAATTTGAGTTGGAAGTGCGTGAAACCAAGCGCGGCGAAGAAGAACTGACTTCGGAAATTCCTAATGTGAGCGAAGAAGCAGTTCGTAACCTCGACGATAACGGCATCATCCGTTTGGGTGCTGAAGTGCGGGAAGGTGACATTCTGATTGGTAAAATCACGCCTAAAGGCGAGACGGACCCAACCCCGGAAGAGAAGTTGCTCCGCGCTATCTTTGGCGACAAGGCTGGTGATGTTAAAGATGCTTCGCTTAAAGCGCCGCCCTCTTTGCAGGGCGTGGTGATTGGTACCAAGCTGTTTTCGCGTCCTAAGAAAGACAAAAACCTGCGGGCTAAGTCGAAGAAGGAAGTGGAAGACCTGAAAGATAAGTACGCGCACGAGCTGCGTGGTATCAAAGCCATCATGGTGGATAAGCTGGTGCAGCTGCTCGAAGGCAAAACGTCGCAAGGCATCAAGCACCGCTTTGGCGAGGAGATGATTGCCAAGGGCGTTAAGTTCAATCGCAAAAACATCAACGAGGGCCTCTTCCCCGAGAAGAACCCCTATAAGGACGAAAGCAACTACGCCGTACCGGAAGAGGTAAACCTGTTTAAGGACCTGATCCTGGAAGGTTGGACGGCTGACGCTCGCGTGAATGCAATGCTGCTGACGCTGGTGAAAAACTACGCCAAACGCCGCAACACCATCACGGCGCACTTCAAACGCCACCGCTTCACGCTGGAAGTGGGTGACGAACTGCCCGCAGGCATTGTGCAGCTTGCTAAGGTTTACATAGCCAAGAAGCGCAAGCTGAAGGTGGGTGACAAGATGGCCGGCCGCCATGGTAACAAAGGGGTTGTGGCCCGCATCGTGCGCGATGAGGATATGCCTTTCTTGGCCGATGGCACGCCGATGGACATTGTGCTGAATCCGTTGGGCGTACCAAGCCGGATGAACATCGGGCAGATCTACGAGACCGTGCTGGGCTGGGCCGGTCTGAAAATGGGCCGTCGTTACTCGACGCCAATTTTCGACGGCGCTACGGAAGCAGAAGTATCGAAAGAATTGGCGGAAGCTGGTTTGCCGCACTTCGGCCGTACCTACCTGCACGACGGCTTGACCGGGCAGCAGTTTGACCAGCCCGTGACCGTGGGTGTGATTTACATGCTTAAGCTTGGCCACTTGGTTGACGACAAGATGCACGCCCGTTCCATTGGGCCGTACTCGCTTATCACGCAGCAGCCGCTGGGTGGTAAGGCACAGTTCGGTGGTCAGCGCTTCGGCGAAATGGAAGTTTGGGCCCTGGAGGCCTTCGGTGCCTCCAACGTGCTTCAAGAAATCCTAACTGTAAAATCGGACGATGTGGTGGGTCGTGCCAAAGCTTACGAAGCCATCGTAAAAGGCGACGTGTTGCCCAAGCCGAATATCCCCGAGTCATTCAACGTGCTTATCCACGAACTGCGTGGCCTGGCACTGGAAATCACGCTGGAGTAATATTTTGGCAGAACTAGTTGGTTGCTGGTGCGTTAACGCCAGTAACCAACTAGTTTGAGCCCCCGCTTCCCGAAGCCTTTTGTATTCTAAGAGAGTAGTTAGAAAGCATCCGATACGAAACAGTTGTCCCGAGACAGGTCAGGGCAGCCACAGGAATCGGGAGCTTATAGATAATGAGTATCTGAGACCTGACGGAAATCTGCTACGCGGCGTACCTGTCCGACCCGTAGAGCACTTTTCGTAGCGTCGAACTGTTAGAACGAACTCTAACAGCTAAAAGCCAAACAGCTAACAGCTAATAATTCAACCTAATGGCTTTCGCAAAAAACAAGAAGTTAGTACAGGACTTCTCTAAAGTTACCATCTCGCTGGCGTCCCCGGAAGTAATTCTGGAGCGCTCGACTGGAGAGGTGGTGAAGCCTGAAACCATCAACTACCGCACTTACAAGCCCGAGATGGGCGGCCTGTTTTGCGAGCGAATTTTCGGCCCTGTGAAGGACTGGGAATGCCACTGCGGCAAGTACAAGCGCATTCGCTACAAAGGCATCATCTGCGACCGGTGCGGCGTGGAAGTTACCGAGAAGAAAGTTCGCCGTGAGCGGATGGGTCACATCGAGTTGGTGGTGCCCGTTGCGCACATCTGGTACTTCAAGTCGTTGCCTAACAAAATCGGCTACCTGCTGGGCTTGCCCACTAAGAAGCTCGACCAGATTATCTACTACGAGCGCTACGTAGTGGTGCAGCCCGGTGCAATGGCTGAAGAAGGCGTGCAGCAACTCGACTTTATGACGGAGGACGAGTACCTGGACGTCATCGACAAGCTGCCCCGTGAAAACCAGATGCTGCCGAACGAAGACCCCAATAAATTCATCGCTAAGATGGGGGCCGACGCTTTGCAGATGCTGTTGGAGCGCATTAACCTCGACGAGCTGAGCTACTCGCTCCGCGACTCGGCTGCGCACGAAACCTCGCAGCAGCGTAAAGCTGAAGCATTGAAGCGCCTGCGCGTGGTGGAAGCGTTCCGTGACGCCGCTACCCGTGTGGAGAACAAGCCCGAGTGGATGGTAATCCGCATGGTGCCGGTGATTCCGCCCGAGCTGCGCCCACTGGTGCCGCTTGACGGTGGTCGCTTCGCCACGTCGGACTTGAACGACCTGTACCGTCGCGTCATCATCCGCAACAATCGCCTCAAGCGCCTGATTGAAATCAAGGCCCCGGAGGTGATTTTACGGAATGAGAAGCGGATGCTGCAAGAAGCTGTCGATTCGCTCTTCGATAACTCGCGTAAGGTAAACGCCGTGCGTGCCGAAGGCAACCGGGCCCTGAAGTCGCTGTCTGATATGCTGAAAGGTAAGCAGGGCCGCTTCCGTCAGAACCTGCTTGGTAAGCGTGTTGACTACTCGGGCCGTTCGGTTATCGTAGTGGGCCCCGAGCTGAAACTGCACGAGTGTGGCTTGCCTAAAAATATGGCTGCCGAGCTGTTCAAGCCATTCATCATCCGCAAGCTCATCGAGCGCGGTATCGTGAAAACGGTGAAATCGGCTAAGAAAATCGTGGACCGCAAAGACGCCGTTGTTTGGGACATCCTGGAGAACGTGCTGAAAGGCCACCCCGTGCTGCTCAACCGGGCCCCCACGTTGCACCGCTTGGGCATCCAGGCGTTCCAGCCGCGCCTCATCGAGGGCAAAGCCATCCAGCTGCACCCGCTGGTGTGTACAGCTTTCAACGCCGACTTTGATGGTGACCAGATGGCTGTGCACGTGCCTCTGGGCCCAGCTGCCATCCTGGAAGCTTCCATGCTGATGTTGGCTTCGCACAATATCCTGAACCCTGCCAACGGGGCCCCCATCGCGGTGCCTTCGCAGGATATGGTGCTTGGGCTGTATTATGTGACCAAAGGCAAGCGCAGCACAGACGATGAGAACATCCAAGGCGAAGGCCGGGTATTCTATTCAGACGAGGAGGTTGTAATTGCTCTAAATGAAAATAAGCTTTCGAAGCACGCTTACATCAAGGTGCGCACGATCATCCGCGATGAGAACGACGATTTGGTGACGAAAGTCATTGAAACGGTGGCAGGTCGTGTACTGTTCAACCAGATGGTGCCCGCTGAAGTGGGCTTCGTGGATGAGCTGTTGACTAAGAAGAAGCTTCAGCAGATTATTTCGCTGGTGTTTAAGCGCACGGGCATGGCCCGCACGGCGCAATTCCTGGACGACATCAAAACGCTCGGTTTCCAGTCGGCTTACAAAGGCGGCTTGAGCATGGGCCTTGGTGACATCAACATTCCCAAGGAGAAAGACGAGTTGATTGCGCAAGCCCAGGCTGACGTAGCTGCGGTGACGCAAAACTACCAGATGGGTCTGATTACTAATAACGAGCGTTACAACCAAGTTATTGACATCTGGACGCGCATTAACAACCAGATTACGGAAACCCTGATGGGCCGCCTGGAGAAGGAAGACCAAGGCTTCAACTCCATCTACATGATGATGCACTCGGGGGCCCGTGGTTCGCGCGAGCAGATTCGACAGCTCGGCGGAATGCGTGGCCTGATGGCCAAGCCCCAAAAGTCGCTGCAAGGCTCAGTAGGTGAAATTATCGAGAACCCGATTCTGTCTAACTTCAAAGAAGGCCTGGACGTAATTGAGTACTTCATCTCGACGCACGGTGCCCGTAAGGGCCTTGCTGATACGGCTATGAAGACGGCTGACGCCGGCTACCTGACCCGTCGTCTGCACGACGTAGCCCAGGATGTAATCGTAACCCAAAGCGACTGCGGTACCCTGCGGGGCATCGAAACTTTTGCATTGAAGGACAACGAGGATATTGTGGAGCCGCTGTCCGAGCGTATCCTCGGCCGAGTAGCCGTCCACGACATCGTGGACCCGCTGACCGATGAGATGATCCTGATTGCCGGCGGTGAGATTACCGAGGAAATTACCCGTCGTGTCGACCAAACGGCCATTGAGTCGGTGGAGATTCGTTCGGTATTGACTTGTGAGTCGAAGCGTGGCATCTGCGGTAAGTGCTATGGCCGTAACCTGTCGTCGGGCCGCATGGTCCAGCGCGGTGAGGCAGTGGGCGTTATCGCTGCTCAGTCTATTGGTGAGCCCGGTACCCAGCTTACGCTGCGCACGTTCCACGTGGGTGGTACCGCTTCAAACATTGCCGTAGAGGCCGGCATCAAGGCGAAATTCGCTGGCGTGGTTGAGTTTGAAGATATCCGCACCGTGGATACCCTGAATAACGAAGGCGTCAAAGGCCAAGTAGTTATGGGCCGCTCGGGCGAAATCCGAGTAGTAGAAGCAGGTACTGGCAAAGTGCTGCTATCTAACCATGTTCCCTATGGCTCGGTCTTGCTGGTGAAGGAAGGTCAGCAGGTAGAGAAAGGCCATGAACTTTGCACTTGGGACCCCTACAACGCCGTTATTCTGGCCGAGTTTGACGGTACGGTGCAGTACGACGCCATCACGGAAGGCATTACCTACCGCGAAGAGTCGGACGAGCAAACGGGTCACCGCGAGAAGGTAGTCATCGAAAGCAAAGACAAGGCTCAGAACCCGTCCATCATTGTGAAGGGCGGCAAAAAGGCCGATGCCGATGCTCAGCGGGCTTACAGCCTGCCCGTTGGTTCACACATTAACATTGCGAACAACGCGAAAATCAAGGCTGGTGATATCCTGGCCAAGATTCCGCGCATGGTGGGCAAAACCCGTGACATCACCGGTGGTCTGCCGCGTGTAGTGGAACTGTTCGAAGCTCGTAACCCGTCGAACCCGGCCGTTGTGTCGGAAATCGATGGCGTGATAACCTACGGTTCGGTGAAGCGTGGTAACCGTGAAATCTTCGTCGAGTCGAAAGACGGTGTAAAGAAGAAGTACATGGTGCCGCTGTCGAAGCATATTTTGGTGCAGGACAACGACTTCATCCGCGCCGGCATGCCGCTATCGGACGGTGCCATTACACCTTCCGATATCCTGAGCATTCAGGGCCCCGGGGCCGTGCAAGAGTATCTCGTGAATGAGATTCAGGAAGTATACCGCTTGCAGGGTGTGAAGATTAACGACAAACATATTGAAGTGGTCGTCCGCCAAATGATGCAGAAAGTGGTGATCTTGGATGCTGGCGATACCTCGTTCCTCGAGAACCAGGTGATTAACAAAATCCTGTTCATGGAGGAAAATGACACCATCATCGATATGAAGGTGGTGACGGAAGCCGGTGACTCGGCATCTATGAAGCCTGGTCAGATTGTGACGGCTCGCCGCCTCCGCGACGAGAACAGCAGCCTGAAGCGCCGCGATCTGCAACTCGTGCAAGTGCGCGAGGCGCAACCTTCGGTGTCACGCCCCACGCTGCAAGGAATCACGCAAGCCTCCTTGGGCACGCAGTCGTTCATCTCGGCTGCCTCGTTCCAGGAGACAACCAAGGTGCTGTCGGAAGCCGCTATCCGTGGCAAAGCCGATGAGCTGTTGGGTCTGAAGGAGAACGTGATTGTCGGTCACCTCATCCCGGCCGGTACCGGTTTGTTAGAATACACGCGTCAGATAGTGCAAACTAAAGACGAAGTGGAAGCCCAGCAGGCTGCTAAAGCTGCCGAGGAAGCTACGCCTGCCAAGCGCCCCTCGCGCGCTGGCAAGCGGGAAACCGTAGCCGAATAATCTGGCTCCGCGTTGAGTGAAGAAGAAGCCGACCGGTGTGAGCCGGTCGGCTTTTACTTTTTTCATTTACTGGCAGGCCTTCCTAGGCGTAATGCCGCAAAAAAAACGACTATATGCAGCCCGAACAAACGCCAGACCCCAACGCCATCAACATCGAGCTTTCCGAGAACATGGCCGAAGGCGAGTACGCCAATCTGGCTCTGATAGCCCACAGCAACAGCGAATTCGTGATTGACTTTATTCGGATGATGCCAGGAATGCCGAAGGCCAAGGTCAAGTCGCGCATTGTCGTAACGCCCGAACATGCCAAGCGCCTGCTTGCGGCATTGTCCGAAAATGTGGAACGTTATGAGCAGTCGTTTGGCCATATCAAAGTACACAGCGACGCGCCCAATTACCCGATAAGCTTCGGTGGTGCGGTGGGGGAAGCGTAGGCCCCCCGCGGCTACTCAAAATTAACCAACGCATGTAGTTTGCTATTGCAAAGAAATAAACCTACCTTTGCAAGCCAAAAATTGGGGGCAAACGGCTCCTGCTAATCATTCCCTAAATGCCAACTATCAACCAATTAGTACGAAAAGGCCGTGAGGCTTTGACCACAAAGTCAAAGTCACCCGCGCTTGACTCGTGCCCGCAGCGTCGGGGCGTGTGCACCCGTGTGTACACCACCACGCCTAAGAAGCCGAACTCGGCTATGCGCAAAGTGGCCCGTGTGCGCCTTACCAATGGTAAGGAAGTAAACGCATACATTCCCGGTGAAGGCCACAACCTCCAAGAGCACAGCATTGTGCTGATTCGTGGGGGCCGGGTAAAAGACTTGCCAGGTGTGCGATACCACATCATCCGCGGAGCCCTCGATACCGCTGGTGTAAGCGGACGTACACAGCGCCGCTCGAAATACGGCGCGAAACGTCCTAAGCCCGGCCAGCCTGCTGCAGCCGCTGGCAAAGGCGGAAAAGCCGCACCTGGCAAGAAAAAATAGTGATTGAGTAGTTGGTTGTCAGTATTTAAGCCCTTTGGTTTGATAAGCACTGGCTTCAATTACTGACTACCGACTACCCAATACCAAAAACTCAAATGAGAAAGTCGAAACCGAAGAAGCGCATTCTGCTTCCCGATCCTAAGTACAAAGAGACGCTGGTAACGCGTTTTGTGAACTACATGATGTACGACGGGAAGAAAAACCTGGCGTACACTATTTTCTATGATGCCTGCGACTTAGTGGAGCAGCGCACCAAGGAAAGCGGCCTTGAAATGTGGCGCAAAGCCCTGAATAACGTAATGCCAACTGTGGAGGTGAAAAGCCGCCGCGTAGGTGGTGCTACCTTCCAGGTTCCGATTGAAGTGCGCGCTGATCGCCGCATTTCGGTAGGGGCTAAATGGATGATTCAGTACGCTCGCCGCCGTGGTGAGAAAACGATGAAAGACAAATTGGCCGGCGAAATTATCGCTGCCGCCAAGGGTGAAGGCGCTGCCGTCAAGAAAAAAGACGATACGCACCGCATGGCAGAAGCCAACAAAGCTTTCTCGCACTTCCGATTCTAAATTGGTTGTCCGGCATTTGGGGCCCCAAGGAACTTGGATTTTTTTGACGCAACCTGACGTTGAACAACCAAGCCCTTGGGGCCCCTCATTCCTAAGACCCTAAACATAATCATGGCCGTTAACAAAGAACTCCAATACCTCCGCAACATCGGGATTATGGCGCACATCGACGCCGGTAAGACCACGACTTCGGAGCGTATTCTGTATTACACCGGGAAAACCCACAAAATCGGGGAAGTGCACGACGGTGCCGCCACGATGGACTGGATGGAGCAGGAGCAGGAGCGCGGCATCACGATTACCTCGGCTGCAACGACTACGTTTTGGAACTATCCTACCGATATAAAAGGCGAGCCGGTCGCGGATACCCACCAGTACAAAATCAACCTGATTGACACCCCCGGCCACGTAGATTTCACGGTGGAAGTGGAGCGTTCGCTGCGCGTTCTTGACGGTGCCGTGGCACTGTTCTGCGCCGTGTCGGGCGTCGAGCCGCAATCAGAGACGGTGTGGCGCCAGGCTGACAAGTACAGCGTGCCCCGTATCTGTTTCGTGAATAAGATGGACCGCGCCGGTGCCGACTTCTTCAAGGCCGTTGCCGAAATCAAGGATAAGCTCGGGGCTAACCCCGTGCCTCTCCAGATTCCGATTGGTGCCGAAGATACCTTTAAAGGCGTCGTTGATTTGCTGACCGGCAAAGCCATTGTATGGGACGATGCCACTGAAGGCAAGTCGTACAGCGAAATTCCGGTACCCGAGGACTTGGTGGAAACTGTCGCCGAGTGGCGTCAGAAGCTCATTGAGAGCGTGGCCGAGTACGATGACGAGTTGCTGGAGAAATTCTTCGAGAATCCCGACTCCATCACTAAGGAAGAAATGATGGTCGTTATCCGTAAAGCGGTTATCGACATGAAGTTCTCGCCGGTGTTGTGCGGCTCAGCTTTCAAAAACAAGGGTGTGCAGACCATGCTGGATGCCGTGATGGCCTATTTGCCGTCGCCACTCGACATGCCTGCCATTATGGGTACTCACCCCGATACAGGGGCGGAAATTGAGCGTCACCCCGATAACTCAGAGCCGTTCACCGCACTGGCGTTTAAAATTGCTACCGATCCGTTCGTAGGCCGCTTGTGCTTCTTCCGCTGCTATAGCGGAGTATTGGACGCCGGTTCGTACGTGCTCAACAACCGCACTGGTAAGAAGGAGCGTATCTCGCGCCTCATGCAGATGCACTCCAACAAGCAGAACCCGATTGATAAAATCCAGGCGGGTGACATTGCGGCGGGCGTTGGTTTCAAAGATATCAAAACCGGTGACACGCTGAGCGAAGAGAAGCACCCCATCGTCCTCGAGTCGATGAGCTTTCCCGAACCGGTGATTGGCTACGCCATTGAGCCGAAGACGCAGGCCGACGTTGATAGAATGGGTATGGCCATCGCTAAGCTCATTGAGGAAGACCCCACCCTGAAAGTGAACACCGACCCCGAGACCGGTCAGACGGTGTTGCGTGGCATGGGCGAACTGCACTTGGAAATCATCATTGACCGCATGCGTCGTGAATTCAAAGTGGAAATCAATCAGGGTGCCCCGATGGTGGCCTACAAGGAGATTCTCACCAAGAAAGTCGACCACCGCGAAACATACAAGAAGCAGACCGGTGGCCGCGGTAAATTCGGTGATATCCTGTTCGAACTCGGTCCGAAAGAAACCGAACCCGAAAAGCCTGGATTTGAGTTTGATAACGCCATTGTAGGTGGTGTCATCCCTCGCGAATTTATTGCCCCTATCCAGAAGGGTTTTGAAGAAGCCATGAAGCAAGGCCCCTTGGCAGGCTTCCCGATTGAGGGCATGAAAGTGCGCCTCTACCACGGCTCCTTTCACGACGTTGACTCGGATGCCCTGTCGTTCGAACTGGCCGCCCGGGGTGGTTTCCGCGAAGCTGCCCGTTTGGCTGGCCCCAAATTGATGGAGCCCATCATGAGCGTAGAAGTGGTATGCCCCGACGAGTACACAGGTCCCGTAACTGGTGACCTGAACCGCCGTCGCGGCCTGATGAAAGGCATGGACACCAAAGGCGGTGCCCAGTTGATCAAGGCCGACGTGCCGTTGTCGCAGCTGTTTGGCTATGTAACGGACCTGCGGACGATCTCGTCGGGTCGGGCTTCAGCTTCGCTCACCTTCTCGCACTATGAGCAGGTGCCTCAAAACTTGGCTGATGCCATTATTGCTAAAGTAAAAGGAGCTAAATAATATCGGTCACTAACTTGGTCAATCGGACCAAAACCACCAATGAACCAGAAAATCCGCATCAAACTCAAGTCTTACGACCACAACCTCGTAGATAAATCGGCTGAGAAAATCGTGAAAGCTGTAAAGGCTACCGGTGCCATCGTTAGCGGCCCAATCCCGTTGCCGACGCAAAAGGAGAAGTTCACCGTCCTACGCTCGCCCCACGTGAACAAGAAGAGCCGGGAGCAATTCCAACTTTGCACTTACAAGCGCTTGGTGGATATCTTCTCGACTTCGTCGAAAACTGTAGATGCCTTGATGAAACTGGAACTACCCAGCGGCGTTGATGTAGAAATCAAAGTCTGAGGACCGGACTTAATGCATTCATTAAGAAGCCCCGTCTCGATTAGTCGAAACGGGGCTTCTTAATGAAATTGCTTTCGAATAACGCATATACTGAATAGAATTTCTGAAAGCTAACTGCCTCATTTGGAAATTATTTATATGCTACATTGGGAAAATTCGGACTTTAATTCTATCTTTGCACTCCCTTAGCGAAAACGACACTCGGTCGTTTTCTTTTTGTGTTTATAAATCTCCACAGAATGCCTGGCATCATCGGTAAGAAAATCGGTATGACAAGCCTCTTCACTCCGGACGGGAAAAATATTCCCTGCACGCTCATCGAAGCGGGTCCGTGCGTAGTGACGCAGGTTAAGACTATCGCCAACGACGGCTACACTGCCGTTCAGATTGGATACGGCGAAAAGAAGGCGAAGAATACGACCAAGGCTCTGGCCGGTCACTTCGCCAAAGCTGGTACCACTCCCAAGAAAAAGCTCGTTGAATTTCGTCTCGATGCGGAATCAACTTACGCCGCTGGTGCTACTATCGACGCTTCGCTCTTCGCAGAAGGCGAGCTTATCGATGTAGTTGGTACCTCAAAAGGCAAAGGCTTTCAGGGTGTAGTAAAGCGCTACAACTTTCAGGGTGTCGGTGGCCAGACTCACGGCCAGCACAACCGCCTACGTCACCCCGGGTCTATTGGAGCTTGCTCGTGGCCTTCCCGTGTGTTCAAAGGAATGCGCATGGGTGGCCGCATGGGTAGTGACCGCGTCAAAATTCAGAATTTGAAAGTAATGCGCGTAGTAGTCGATAAGAACCTGATTCTGGTTAGCGGTTCGATACCCGGTGCCAAGAATTCTTACGTGGTCCTGGAGAAATAACCCGACGTAGCAATGGAACTCGCAGTATATAGCATTAAAGGCGAAGACACGGGCCGCAAGGTTACGCTGTCGGACGATATCTTCGGGCTCGAAATCAACGAGCACGTAATGTATCTGGACGTAAAGCAGTACCTCGCTAATCAGCGTCAGGGTACTCACAAATCCAAGCAGCGGAACGAGGTGCACGGCACTACGAAAAAGCTCAAGAAGCAAAAAGGTACGGGTGGTGCTCGTGCTGGCAGCATGAAGTCGGGCGTGTTCGTTGGTGGCGGCCGGATGTTTGGTCCGCAGCCTCGCGATTACAACTTCAAGCTCAACAAAAAAACTAAACGCGTAGCTCGCCTCTCGGCTTTGTCAAGTTTGGCTAAAGACGGCAAGATTTCCTTAGTGGAAAACATTGCTATGGATGCTCCCCGTACCAAAGATTTCGTTGCCATCATGGACGGCCTCAAGCTTAACAATGGTAAGAAAACGATGCTCGTCACCGCTGAGGTGAACAAAAACGTTATCCTCAGCGCCCGTAATCTTCAGAAAGTGAAAGTGTCGACGCCGGTTGGGCTTAACACTCATGATTTGCTCAATACGGATACGTTGCTGATTTCCGAAGACGGTATGGCTTCGTTGGTTCAACTCTATAGCACCGCTGAATAATGAGCACGCTGAAACGTCCCATCGTTACCGAGAAGGCTACGGGCCTGACCGAGAAAGGTCGCTACACTTTTGAAGTGGAGCGTACTGCCAATAAAGTGCAAATCAAGAAAGATATCGAATCGCTTTATGGCGTGACGGTAACCGATATCAACACGATGCGCACCATTGGCAAAATGAAGTCAAAAGCTACCCGCAGCGGCCAAGCCATTGGCCGTCGCGCTCATGGCAAAAAAGCCATTGTGACTGTAAAAGAAGGCGATATCATTGACTTCTACGGTAACCTGTAGCATTTTCGCCGCAAAAGCACAACTAGCTAGTAATGGCACTTAAAAAACTCAGACCAACAACCCCAGGGCAACGCTTCCGCGTTGCGCCGGCGTTTGACGAGCTAACAACGTCGACCCCGGAGAAGTCACTGATGACTTCCCTCAAGAAATCGGGTGGCCGGAACTCTTCCGGTAAAATGTCGAACCGCTACATCGGCGGCGGGCATAAAACCCAGTACCGTATCGTAGACTTCAAGCGCGACAAGGCAGGTGTGCCTGCCACGGTGAAGACTATCGAGTACGATCCTAATCGCACCGCACGCATTGCATTGCTCGGCTACGCTGATGGTGAGAAGCGTTATATCATTGCTCCGGCCGGCCTTACGGTTGGCGCGCAAGTAGTTTCAGGCCCCGGTGTAGCTCCCGAAATTGGCAACACGTTGCCATTACGTGAGATTCCTCTCGGTACCATCGTACACAACATCGAGTTACAGCCTGGCCAAGGTGCGGCTATGGCTCGCTCGGCTGGTACCTACGCTCAGATTGTAGCCCGGGAAGAGCGCTATGCTACCCTGAAATTACCTTCGGGTGAGATGCGGATGGTTCTTGTTACTTGTATGGCTACGGTAGGTACCGTTTCAAACGGTGATCACATGAACGTGCGTATGGGCAAAGCCGGCCGGAACCGATGGGCTGGTCGTCGCCCCCGTGTTCGTGGTGTGGCTATGAACCCCGTTGACCATCCAATGGGTGGCGGTGAAGGTAAATCGTCGGGTGGTCACCCACGTAGCCGTAATGGTTTGTTGTCGAAAGGCTACAAGACTCGCGATAAAAATAAGTATTCGGAGAACCTGATTGTGAGCCGCAAAGGCAAGAAGTAATATATGGCACGTTCACTCAAAAAAGGGCCGTACATTGACTTCCGGCTGGAGAAGAAAGTCACGGCACTCGAAACGGCTGGTAAAAAATCGGTGGTGAAGACTTGGTCGCGCCGCTCGATGATTTCGCCAGATTTCGTAGGCCACACCTTCGCTGTTCACAACGGCAATAAGTTCATCCCGGTGTACGTGACCGAGAACATGGTAGGGCACAAGTTGGGCGAATTTGCCCCGACGCGTAACTTCCGTGGTCACGTCGCCAAAAAAGATAAAGGCAAGCGCTAAGATGGAAGCAGTAGCAAAACTCCGCAATGTGCCTACCTCGCCGCGCAAGATGCGCTTGGTAGCCAACTTGGTACGCGGTCAAAAAGTGACGCGGGCCTTGGGCTTGCTCCGCTTTGAAGCCAACAGCGGTGCTGAGAAGATTGAGAAACTGCTCCTCTCGGCCTTGGCCAACTGGCAGCAACATAACGAAGACCAGCGTATTGAAGAGGCAAATCTCTACATTAGCGAGATCTTCGTTGACGAAGGTCGGCAGCTAAAGCGTTTACGTCCTGCCCCTCAGGGCCGTGGTCACCGTATTCGCAAGCGTAGCAATCACGTGACGCTGAAAATCGATACAATGATTGAGAAGGCCGGCAGTAAATCCGCTCAGGCGCAAGCTGCTAATTCCGCCACCACCGAAAATCAGGCCGAGGCCAACTCATAAATAATATGGGACAGAAAGTAAATCCGGTTGGCTTCCGTTTGGGCGTCATCAAAGGCTGGGACTCGAACTGGTACGGCGGTAAGGACTTCGCCGAGAAATTGGTGGAAGACGAAAAAATTCGCAAGTACATCAACGCCCGTATTCAGAAAGGTGGCATCAGTCGCATTGTGATTGAGCGTACGCTCAAGCGGATCACCATTACCATTAATACGGCTCGCCCGGGCGTGGTAATTGGCAAGGGTGGTCAGGAGGTTGATAAGATTAAAGATGAGTTAAAGCAAATCACCAACAAAGATGTCCAGATAAATATCTTTGAGATTAAGCGTCCAGAACTGGATGCTAAGCTGGTAGGTGAGAGCATTGCCCAGCAGTTGGCAGCCCGTATTTCTTTCCGCCGTGCTATGAAGATGTCTATCCAAGCTGCAATGCGGGTTGGAGCTGAAGGCATCAAGATTCAGTGTGGTGGTCGTTTGGGTGGCGCTGAAATTGCCCGTTCGGAGCAGTATAAAGAGGGCCGTACTCCCTTGCACACTTTGCGCGCTGATATTGATTATGCGCTGTCAGAAGCTCAGACAGTGTATGGCAAAATTGGTATCAAAGTGTGGGTAATGCGTGGGGAGGTATTTGGTAAGCCTGATCTATCACCTAACCAACAGCAGACTAATCCAGGTGGCGATGCTGGTGGACGCCGCGATGATCGTGGCCCTCGTGGCGAACGTGGCGACCGCGGTGGTGACCGTGGTCCCCGCCGCGATCGTGGCGGTAATCCTGCCGGTGGTGCTCCTGCTGGCGGTGCTGGCCGTGGCGATAGCAACGGCCCCCGTCGCAACGGCCCTGCCCAAGGTGGTGGAGCTGGCCGGGCACCCCGCCGCTAATTAACTAAGATAAGAAGCTACTTCGGGGTGTTGGGTCCCATGTCTTAATACCTCGAAGCAGACTTTTTACGCATTTAGTCCGCCCATCCCTAACAATCTTTTTATTTAATTTCTCATGTTACAACCGAAAAGGACTAAGTATCGCAAGATGCAAAAGGGTCGCGTGACTGGCTTAGCCTACCGCGGCAGCTCCATAGACTTCGGTTCGTTCGCTATCAAGTCGCTGGAAACGTCTTGGATTACGGCTCGCCAGATTGAGGCAGCCCGTATTGCCATGACCCGCGCAATGAAACGCGAAGGGCAAGTATGGATCCGCATTTTTCCCGATAAGCCCATTACTAAGAAGCCCGCTGAAGTGCGGATGGGTAAGGGCAAGGGCTCGCCAGAGTACTGGGTAGCCTGCGTAAAACCGGGCCAGATTATGTTTGAATCGGATGGTGTGACGCTGGAGGTAGCGAAGGAGTCGCTTCGCTTAGCCTCCCAAAAATTGCCGGTTCGGACTACATTCGTGGTACGCCGCGATTACGTTGAAGCCGCCGCTTAACATGAAAAACAAGAACGACATCAAAGGTCTTTCCGCTGATGCGCTGAAAGAGCAAATTAAAACTGAGCGTGCTCAGGGCCAACAATTACGTTTCGCCCACGCCATTTCGCCGCTCGAAAACCCTTCCCGTCTGAAGGCTAGCCGCAAAAATGTTGCCCGTTTGCTTACCGAGCAAACCCGCCGCAATAACGAGCAGGCCATTAATCCCGCTCAATAATGGAACCAACTCAAGAAAAACTGTTGCCGGCTCACGACCCAGCTTCCGACCGTAATGCGCGTAAAGAAATCGTTGGTAAAGTAACCAGTAGCAAGATGGAAAAATCCATCACGGTAGCTGTAGTTGAAAAGCAGAAACATCCTAAGTATGGGAAGTTCGTGACTAAAACCACGAAGTTTCACGCTCATGACGAGAAGAATGAGTGTGGCGAAGGCGATACGGTGCGCATTATGAGCACCCGTCCGCTGAGCAAGATTAAGCGGTGGCGCTTAGTAGAAGTCATTGAACGCGCTAAATAACACAGACCAATGATTCAGCAAGAATCCCGCCTGACGGTAGCCGATAACAGCGGCGCTAAGGAAGTGCTTTGCATCCGCGTTCTGGGTGGCACGGGCAAAAAATACGCTAGTGTTGGCGATAAAATTGTAGTAGCTATTAAATCAGCTATTCCTTCTGGCAACGCTAAAAAAGGTACTGTAAGCAAGGCAGTGGTTGTGCGTACAAAGAAGGAAGTACGCCGTAAAGACGGTAGTTACATTCGCTTTGACGATAATGCCGCTGTGTTGCTTAACAACAATGATGAGCCGCGCGGTACACGTATCTTCGGACCAGTGGCCCGTGAGTTGCGTGAGCGCCAATTCATGAAAATTGTATCGCTGGCCCCCGAAGTACTGTAAGCCATGGCTATTAATAAAGAACTGCCCGTTAAGCTACATGTGAAATCGGGCGACACTGTAAAGGTGATTGCCGGTGATGAGCGCGGGAAAACTGGTGTCATCAAATCGGTGAACCGAGTGACCCAGCGTGTGATTGTGGACGGTCTTAACTTGGTAACTAAGCACAACAAGCCGAGCGCCAAGTCACCCCAAGGTGGCATCACTAAGATGGAGGCGCCAATGCACGTAAGCAATGTGCAGGTTGTCGATCCTAAAACCGGTGAGCGGGTGCGCAAAAGCGCACCGGCCACGAAAAAGGCTTAACTAGCCTCCTCGTATCATGGCCCGATTAAAAGACATATATCAAAAAGACGTAGTACCAGCGCTCCAGGAGAAATTCCAGTTTAAGAGCATCATGCAGGTACCGCGCATCTCCAAAATTTGCATTAACCGCGGCATTGGTGCAGCGGTTGCTGACAAAAAACTGGTCGACAATGGTGTTGAAGAGCTGACAACTATTACTGGTCAGAAAGCTGTTCCAACGATTGCTAAGCGCTCGGTATCTAACTTTAAGCTCCGCGAGGGTATGCCCATCGGCGCGAAAGTGACTTTGCGCGGCGAGCGGATGTATGAGTTTATGGACCGTTTGTTGACTGTAGCATTGCCCCGTGTACGTGACTTTAAAGGTATCAATGACAAAGGATTTGATGGCCGTGGTAACTACACACTGGGTGTAAAGGAGCAAATTATCTTCCCTGAAATTTCGATCGACAAGATCAAGAGTATTTCAGGTATGGATATCACGTTTGTGACCACTGCTGAGAATGACGAGCAGAGTTACGAGTTGCTCAAAGCATTCGGTATGCCTTTCGCTAACGCTAAGAAAGAAGCTTAATCTTTTGAACTCATGGCTAAAGAATCCATTAAAGCACGGGAGCGCAAGCGAATTGCCACCGTGGCCCGCTACGCTGAGAAACGCAAGGCTTTGAAAGCTGCCGGCGACTATGAAGGTCTTGATAAGCTGCCCAAAAACGCTTCGCCCGTGCGCCTGCACAACCGCGACATGATTGATGGCCGTCCCCGCGGCTACATGCGCAAGTTTGGCATCAGCCGCGTGCGTTTCCGCGAAATGGCGCTCGCCGGGAAAATTCCCGGTGTGACCAAGTCGAGTTGGTAGTATCCAGTTTAGGTTTTTTGTAATAGAGACTTATTTATAAAAAAAGCGCCTTGACTAATCAAGGCGCTTTTTTTTGGCATATTAATCACTGATGTTACGCGGATATTTGGGGAGTAATTTTCGAACTGGCCAGGACTTGCACGCTGGATTTGCACACGGATTACTTGATTAGCTCGACGGGGCAAACTTCCGCCACGGGCTTGTCGCGGCTCCTGGGTGGGGCCGTGAGCCACGACCAGGTGACGCGCTGGCTGAGTAGTTCGTATCTGGACTCGGCCCAGGTCTGGGCCGCCGCCAAGCCCGTAATTCGCCAAGCCGAGCGCCAGCGGCCGGCGGCGGAATTTGCCGTCCTACTCGTGGATGATTCGATTCTGGAAAAGGCCCACACGGACCCAAGTGCGCTGATTTGTACCCACTACGACCACCGCAAGGGCCGCTTCGTCAAAGGCCTCAACTTCGTGAGCCTACGCTATCAGGCCGGCGAACTGTCCCTGCCCATCGCCGTCGAGCTCATCGAAAAGACCGAAGCCGTGGTGGATCCCAAGACCCAGAAAACCAGCGCTAAAAGTAAGTTCACCAAAAACGAGTACCTGCGGGCCATGTTGCGCGTGGCCCAGCAGCACGTCCGCTACCGCTACCTGCTGGCCGACAGTTGGTATGCCTCAGCCGAGAACCTGAACACGGTGCTCGAACTCGGCCACGACTTCGTGCTGGCTCTCGCATCCTCGCGCACCGTAACCCTGCGTGATAAGGGCCGCAAGAATGGCCAGTTTCAGGCCCTCGATGCCCCGCTTTTTCCCGATGAGCAGCCCCTGCACGTCTGGTTGAGCTCCGTCCAACCGGCGGTGCTCGTGGCTCGGCAAATCTTTCTCAACAAAGATGGGTCGCAGGGCGTGCTATAGCTGGTGAGCAGTGATACGAGCCTGGACCAGGCCCAGTTGACGACAATCTACTAAAGACGGTGGAAAATTAAAGAATACCACAAATCGTTGAAACAAAATACGGCGGCGGTCTATTGAAGAGTGAGGTTGTAATTGTCAATCACAATCTTGATGCGAGCCGTGTGCATGCGCAAACTTTTACTAAAGGAGCAGGATTTGCGGACCAATACCCCGCAGCGCTGGCGTAAGGAGCAGTTGATAGCCTCAACAATATTGGTTTTGCCGCTGCCTTTGGGATGAGGCCGATGCTGGTGGGCGGGCAAGACCTTGGCGTAGGCTTCCCACTGGTCGGTGTGGTAGCGGCAGTGGCGTTGGTAGCGTCGCGGCAGCGCGGCCCACAAGCGCCGGGCCGTGGCGGCTCCCCGGCAACCCAGCACCCAGGCCACGATGCGGCGCGAGGCCCGTTCAACGGCCAGCCACAACCAGACTTTGCACGTGCGCCGGCCCACGAAGGTCCACATTTCGTCAAGTTCGAGGGCTTCAGGTTTCCGGCGTTGGGCCTTTTTCGTCCGGCGACGCGGCAGCCGGGGCGAGTCCAAGGCCGCTTTTTTTTATCAGCTTGGCGATGGTCATCCGTGCCACGCCGGTGGCGCGCACGATGCTACGTTGGGAGTTACGCTCGGTGAGCAAGGCTTCCACCTGCGCATACTGTGCCGCCTTGGCCACGGCCGCTGGTATAAACCGTGCCTGATACCCGCACGCCTTGCACTGGTATTTAGGCTGACCACCCTGCGTGCCATTGCGGCGGATGTGTTCACTACCACAGCGGGCACATAAGTGTTGCGTATAAACCATGCGCTAATTTACAACCTCACTCGCTAATAGACCACCGCCCAAAATACGTCGCTAGGTAAATCACCTGACCTTCTTCCATAAAACTAGACCAAGCTAAAGTAGAGCAATCAGGCACTTGTCGTACCTTAAAATCCAGACAATTGTCCTGAAAAAGACCAAGTTTACCGAGGCTCAAATCGTGTTCGCGCTGCGCCAGGCCGACACCGGTGTGACCGTCGCGGAGGTGTGCCGGAAGATGGGCATCAGCGAGGCCACCTACTACAATTGGAAGAAGAAGTATGGCGGCCTGGGTGTACCTGAGCTGCGTCGGATCAAGCAGTTAGAAGAGGAAAATTAGCCGCTTAAACAGCTCGTGGCTGACCTGAGCTTGGACAAGCAGCTGCTCCAAGATGTGCTTAAACAACCTTCTGAAGCCCGTGCAGCGTCGGCATGCGGCTCAACACTTAATCGACGCTTACCGCATCTCAGCCCGGCGGGCCTGCCGGGTTATCGGCTTGCAACGAGCCAGTTGGTCCTACAAAGCGCATGGCCAGGACGACACCTTGCTCCGCCAGCGTTTGCGCGAGTTGGCCCAGGTGCGTATTCGCTACGGTTGCCAGCGCCTGCACACCCTGTTGCGGCGGGAAGGCTGGCTGGCTAATCACAAGCGTGTACTGAGGTGGTCTAGCTAAAACGGACAGTGTGAAGTCTTATCTTCCATTGCCCATGACTGAAAAACTGAATCTAGGCGGAACGCTGCCTGCCCCGCGCAAGAAGTACACGTTGGCTTTTAAGGCCGAATGCGTTCGCCAAGTGGCGGCTGGTGCCCGACAAAGCGACGTGGCTCGGGCCCAAGGCATTTCACCCGCCTTGTTGGGCCGTTGGCAGCGCGAGGCGCTGGAACAAGCCGTGCCCAGCAGCGCGGAGCGCGACGAAATCAAACGGCTGCGTACCGAACTCAAGCGCGTAGAAATGGAGCGTGATATTTTAAAAAAAGTCGTGACCATCTTCTCCCAACCGCCTCAGTCATGAGCCGCTACGCATTTATCCATGCCTGCGTGGAACCGTGGCCCGTGCGGGTGCTCTGCCGCTTGTTGGCGGTCAGTTCAGCCGGCTATTATCAGTGGCGTCAGCGCCCGGCCCCACCAGCTACGGCGTGGCAGCTGGCGGCGCAGGCCGCCTTTGCGCGTCATGCCCGCCGTTATGGCACCCGCCGGTTGCGGGCCGAATTGCATGCCGAAGGGCACGCGGTGGGGCGTTATGCGCTGCGCACCTGGCTGCACCGCAACGGATTACGGGCCCTGAGCACCCACCCGCACCGCCCCCGCACGACCGTGGCCGACCCGGCGGCCGTCGTGGCCGAAAACCGGCTGCTCGGCCAGCCGGCCCCCACCGCCCCCGACCAGGTGTGGGTCGGCGACATCACTTACCTGCCGCTGGTGGGCGGGCGTTGATGCTACCTGGTCACCTGGCGCGACACCTGCTCGCGTCGGGTCGTGGGCTGGCACCTGGCCGCGCAGATGCCCACCGAACTCGTGCTGCTGGCGCTGGAACAGGCCTTGATCCTGCGCCAGCCCGCGCCGGGACTCCTCATCCATGCCGACCGCGGCAGCCAATACACCAGCCAAGCCTGCCGCGCCCGTATCGACCAAGCTGGCGCGGTGCCCAGCTTTAGCCGGCCGGGCAACCCCTATGATAACGCCCAGGCCGAAGCCGGCTGGAGCACCCTGAAAACCGAACTCTTGCCTGGCAATGCCCCTTTCGCCTCCCTCGAAGAAGCCCGCTTAGAAATCGCCTGGTACCTTGATGTCTACTTTAACCTCGAACGCCGCCACTCCGCTCTCGGCTACCGCTCGCCCCACCAATTTGAATAGGACCTGAAAATAAACCTATCTTAGCTCCCTGTCTGTTTTCACTGGACCACCCTATACACCGCCTTTACTGCCTGGAAGGCGCACTTATGTAGCAAACGTCCCAAGTGCAGCCGGGCTGGCCGCATACCGCTTGGAACGGCTACCACTGGGCCGCCTGCATCAGCGCTGGAGCATGGATTTTGTGGCCGATAACCTCTTTGATGGGCGCAAAATCCGCTCCTTAACTGTGGTCGATAACTAGAGTCGCCAGTGTTTGGCTATTCACGTGGGGCAGTCGCTCAAAGGGGAAGATGTGATAGCCGTCATGCAGCGCTTACACTAAGAACTGGGCTTGGTTCCCGAACGCATCCAGGGCAGCGCGTTTATCAGCAAGGCCCTGGACCGCTGGGCCTACGACCAGCACGTCACGCTGGACTTCTCGCGGCCGGGCAAACCCACGGATAATCCGTACATGGAATCATTTAACGGCAGCTTCCGCGACGAGTGATTAAACGTGCATTGGTTTCTCTCGCTACCCTGTAGGCTCCCCCGGTAAGTGAGCCAGCCAAAAGTAGAGAGAAGTAGTAACTTTTCACTTTCTCTATTTTTAGCTATTCATGAAAAAGAGTCGATTCAGCGAAGCCCAGATTCTGGGCATTTTGCGCCAACAGGACCAAGGGCAGACCGTCACCCAGATTTGCCGCGAGCATAGTATTAGCGAGGCCACGTTTTACGGGTGGAAAAACAAGTTTGGTGGCATGAGCACCAGCGAGTTACAGCGTCTCAAGCATCTGGAGGACGAAAACCGCCGCCTCAAACAACTCTACGCGGAGCTGAGCCTGGAGAATCAGGTCATTAAGAGGCTATCCGAATAGGGGAACGGGGTCACCCAAAAAGACAGTTATACCAGGTAATTCGGGCACAAGCAAAATGGAGCATGGCCAGGTAGTTTTCGGGCTTTTTGGCCCAGCGGATGAGCAGGTGGCGGAAGCGGTTGAGCCAGGAGTGGGTCCGCTCCACGACCCAACGGCGGGCTTTCTGGCCGGCTTTTTTGGCTTGGACCTCTTCCCCGCGCGGGCGGATGTGGGCCGTGTAGCCGTGGGCCGCGACGATTTCCCGGACCTGGTTATAGTCGTAGCCGGCATCCAGGCACAGGTGTTGCTCGCCGCCGCCGGCGCGGTGGGCATCGCGGGCGGCTTCAGCCGCCGGGGGTAGGCTCGTCAACGTGGGTTCCGTCAACTTCATGTCGTGCCGGTTGGCTCCGTCGAGCACCAGGCCCACGGGGATGCCCCGCGCCTCGGTCAGCAGGCTGCGCTTGACCCCGCCTTTGCCCCGATCCGTGGGGTTGGCCCCGATCCGTGGGGTTGGCCCCGGTTTTTTTTTCCGCCCAACGGCGCTTTGTGCAGCGAGCCGTCGAGGGAATTCCACTCAAAATCGAGGCCAATCAAGTCCTCGTAGTCCTGTAGGGCTACGTCCCAGAGCCGGGCAAAAACCCCAGCCTGCACCCACTCTTGGAACCGGCTGTGGGCCGTCGAACCCGAACAGATGCCGGTCGCACTCAGCGCCTTCCACTGACACCCCGTGCGCAGCACAAAGAAAATCCCGTCCAGCACCTGCCGGTTCGGCACCCGCTGCCGGTGACGGCCCAAGGGATGTGCTTTGGGCACATGCACGGGCAAATGAGCGGACAAGCGCTCCCAAAGCGTGTCCGAAATACGAAATTCTTGAACCGTAGCCATACCCCTAAAATACAACTGACTTTTTCCTATTCGGATAGCCTCTAAGGAGGTCTTGCGAAAAAAGTAACCACCCCCACGGCCCGGCGCGCAGTAGCCCACTACGCCTGCGGGCGGGGGCTGAGCCAGCGCCAGGCGTGTACGCTGGTGGGCCTGGCCCGCAACAGCTACGCCCCGCCACCCGGTGGGGGCCGTGGGGGCATCCAGCCCGCCGATGCTGACCTAATGGGCCGCTTGCAGGCCCTGGTCACGCGCCACAGCGGGTGGGGCTTTTGGAAGTACTACTACCGCCTGCGCAAGCAGGGCGTACTGGTTAATCACAAGCGCTTATGGCATATCTATCAGGTAATTAGCTTACAAATAGGAAAGCGGCGCAAAAAGAAACGCCTGCCCGAGCGGGTCAAGCGGCCCTTGGAAGTCCCTCCATAGCCTAATGTCTGCTGGTCGCCCGACTTTATGAGCGATGCCTTAACGGATGGCCGCCGCTTCCGCACGCTCAACGTAGTGGAGGACTAGAACCGGGAAGTGCTCGGTATCGAGGTTGATTTCTCGCTGCCCGCTGTGCGCGTAGTGGCCCTGCTCACGACGCTGGTTGGCTGCCACGGCCCACCCGCCCGGATTCGAGTAGACAATGGGCCCGAACTCATCAGCCAGGTTTTGCAGACCTGGTGCCAGGACCAGCACATCGAGCTGCACTGGATTCAGCCTGCCAGTCCAACCCAAAACGCCTATATTGAACGCTTTAACGGCTCGTTTCGCCGCGAGCTGCTCAACGCCTACCTCTTCACCAGCCTGCGGCAGGTGCGCGAACAGTGCCAGAGCTGGCAGTATGATTATAATCACCTGCGGCCCCATGAGGCCCTTAACTTCTTAACCCCCATCGAGTTTCGTCAAGCTGCCTGACCTCTACTTTTGACTGGCTCACTTACAGGGGGAGTCTACAGGTTTCTCTCGCTACCCGACGCCCAGGAGAAAATTGAGCAGTGGCGGCAGGAGTATAATGGCTTCCGACCCCACAGTTCCTCACAGAATTTAATCCCCGATGAGGTGGCAGCAGCCGCTACTACTGTCGAGCTTTGAACGCCTGACTCTCTACTTTTGACCGGTCCAGTAATTGGGAGGACCTCAGCCTTATTACATGCTTAATTTGAATTGTATTTTGTAAATCTCCTGCTACTCTCAGTTTTTGCTGATGCTTGGGCGGCGGGTAGTGGGGGAGAGATATAAAATAGCTTGATGTACAATTTCTAAAGAGAACTTCCTTACCCGCTTGCAAAAGCCCTGTAAGCCTGCTACATTTGCACTCCGAAAAGTTGGGGAAGGCCCCAGACCCTTTGGCAGGTTGCCGAAAGAAACCATTGGCTGTACCGTCGCCGGGCAAGCCAAGTAGTCTTAACCAAGATTTCGTTGGCCCCCATTGGAAGCCCGGCGAAATCTTCTTATCTTTGCGCTCCGAAAAAACTGGACGCATCTAGCACTCAATGAACACTGATCCCATCGCCGACTATCTGACCCGGGTGCGCAACGCCATCAAGGCGAACCACCGGGTAGTAGAAATCCCGGCCAGCAATATCAAAAAGGAAATCACGAAGGTGCTCTACCACAAAGGGTATATTCAGAGCTACCGGTTTGATGATGCAGCAGTACAGGGCACGATTAAAATCGCGCTCAAGTACAACCCCACTACTAAGGTCCCGGCCATCACCAAGCTTCAGCGCGTTTCGACGCCTGGTTTGCGTCAATACGTCGCGGCTGATAACCTTCCGCGTGTACTCAGCGGTTTGGGTATTGCCATTATCTCAACCTCTAAAGGTGTGATGACGGAGAAGGAGGCTAAAACCGAGAACGTAGGTGGTGAAGTACTGTGCTTCGTGTACTAATTCGAAATCTGCTTAGCTAATAGAACTATGTCACGTATTGGTAAACTGCCGATTACTGTTCCCACTGGGGTCGATATTTCGGTTGACAAAGACAACGCGGTGACGGTAAAGGGCCCCAGGGGCTCGCTGACCACGCAAGTGGACCGCGATATTGCCGTTGCTGTTGAAGACGGTACCCTCACCGTAACCCGTCCTACTGAGCAGAAGCGCCACAAAGCTATGCACGGCCTGTATCGCTCGCTTATCAACAACATGGTGGTTGGAGTGAGTAATGGCTTCACCAAGCAGTTGGAGCTTGTAGGTGTAGGTTACAAGGCTACGTTAGCTGGGACTACCCTCGAGTTGGCTCTTGGTTATTCTCATAACGTGTACATCGCATTGCCAAAAGAAGTAACCGCTACGGCTGTTACAGAAAAGGGTAAAAATCCGATTGTCACGCTAACGAGTATTGATAACCAACTGCTGGGCCAAGTGGCCGCCAAGATTCGTTCGCTGCGTAAAGTTGAGCCTTATAAAGGCAAAGGTGTACGCTTTGTGGGTGAGATTATCCGTCGCAAAGCTGGTAAAACAGCCTCTAAATAATTTGCATCATGGCTTTTGATAAAGCAACCCGCAGAAAGCGAATCCAGCGCATCATCCGCACGAAGGTGGCTGGCACGTCCGAGCGGCCGCGGTTGTCGGTGTTTCGTAGTAATACAGGCATCTACGCTCAAATTATTGACGATACGGCTGGCCGTACCCTTGCTTCGGCATCGTCGAAACAAGTAACTGCCGAAGGTGGTAACGGTGTAGCACTAGCGGCCGCTGTTGGTCGGCAGCTAGCAGTAGTGGCGCAAGAGAAAGGTATCTCGAAAGTGGTATTCGACCGTTCAGGTTATTTGTATCACGGCCGCGTAAAATCATTAGCAGAAGGAGCCCGCGAAGGCGGCCTCAATTTCTAAAATATCATGGCGCAAGAACGCGACAACAATCGTCCTGGCGGAGACCGTCAGCGTAGCAACGACCGGGACCGCAACAAGGAAGCGAGTCGCATGGGCCCGGACTCCGACTTCAAAGAAAAAGTCGTTGCCATCAACCGCGTTGCGAAGGTGGTGAAGGGTGGTCGTCGCTTTAGTTTTTCTGCTATTGTGGTAGTGGGTGATGGTAATGGTACTGTAGGTTACGGTCTTGGTAAAGCCAACGAAGTAACTGATGCTATTGCTAAAGGCATCGATGACGCTAAGAAGAACTTAGTAAAAGTACCAATGTACAAGCATACTGTACCTCATGTGATGCAAGGCAAGTACAGCGGTGGCTTTGTACTGGTGCAGCCTGCTGCAGCTGGTACTGGCGTAATTGCTGGCGGTGCCATGCGCGCCGTATTTGAAAGTGCAGGTATTAAAGATGTTTTGGCTAAGTCGAAGGGTTCGTCGAACCCCCACAACGTAGTTAAGGCTACCTTTGACGCATTAGCTAAGATGCGTGACCCGTTGCAAATTGCACAGGCACGTGGTATCTCTTTGTCCCGTGTATTTAACGGTTAATTGACAATGGCACAAATTCAAGTAAAGCTCGTGCGTAGCGTCATTGACCGCCCCGAGCGCCAGAAGCGCACCGTCAAATCGTTGGGCTTAGGCAAAATGAACAGTATTGCTCAACACGAATCTAATCCAGCTATTTTAGGCATGGTTAAAAGTGTGCAGCATCTGGTGCAAGTAACCGACCTGTAGTCTTTCAATCATTATGAATCTTAGCAATCTAAAACCTGCCGTTGGCTCTACAAAGAACCAAAAGCGGATCGGTCGTGGCGAAGGCTCGACCCGTGGTGGTACGTCGACCCGAGGTCACAAAGGTGCCAAGTCGCGTTCGGGCTACAAGCGTAAGTCTGGCTTTGAAGGTGGTCAGATGCCACTTCAGCGCCGCGTGCCTAAGTTTGGTTTCACCAACATCAACCGTGTTGAATACAAAGCTATCAACTTGGACGTACTTGCCTCTCTGGTTGAGGGCACGCAAACCGCTACTATGGATGCAGCCTACTTTGTAGCAAACGGACTGGTGTCAAAAAACGCTAAAATCAAGGTTTTGGGTCGTGGTGAAATTACTACTGCCCTTGAAATTCATGCTCACGCTTTTTCAAAGTCGGCTGTTGAAGCTATTGAGAAAGCGGGCGGCAAGGCGGTAACGCTCTAAAGCTCAAATAAAGGCAATGAATAAATTTATCACCGCGATAAAAAATATCTTTGCGATTGAGGACTTGCGTACGCGAATCCTCAATACGCTTTTTTTCATTGCCATTTATCGTCTGGGCTCTTACGTTGTTCTCCCAGGCGTTGATCCAACCCGACTAAAAACGGGCGCCGAAGGTCTATTTGGTATTTTAGATACGTTGCTTGGCGGTGCATTCAGCCACGCTTCTATTTTTGCTTTGGGCATCATGCCCTACATATCAGCTAGTATTGTACTGCAATTGTTAACGATCGCAGTACCGTACTTTCAGAAATTGCAAAAAGAAGGTGAGTCAGGCCGTAAGAAGATAAATCAGTATACTCGCATCCTAACGATACCGATTGTTCTTGCACAGTCTGTAGGCTTCATTGCCACTATTAATGCCGAGGCAATCACTAATCCGGGTACTTTCTTCACAATCTCAACTATGCTTATCATCACAGCCGGAACGCTGTTTTGTATGTGGTTGGGTGAGAAGATCACCGATAAGGGTATTGGCAACGGTATTTCCATGATTATTATGATCGGCATTGTATCCCGCCTACCTGGTGCGATGATTGGGGAAGCTGCTGCCAAAGGCGTAAACAAATCGTTGATTTTTTTGCTAGAATTGGTTGTGCTGTTTTTGGTTGTGATGGCCGTTATCGTGTTGACTCAAGCTGTTCGGCGCATTGCTGTGCAATATGCCAAGCAGGTTGGGGGCACAACACAGCTTGACGCCCAACGTCAGTTTATTCCGTTGAAGGTGAATGCTGCTGGCGTGATGCCCATTATTTTCGCCCAATCGCTGATGTTCGTACCAGCAATTGCTGCTTCAGTCTGGCAAAATAAGAGTGATTTTGCTAGCTACATCGGAGTAAAATTCTCAGACTACACCTCTTGGCAATACAACCTGACATTTGGGGTTCTGATTGTTGTGTTTACATATTTTTACACTGCAATCAGTGTCAATCCCAATCAGATTGCTGATGACTTAAAACGAAGCGGTGGTTTTGTGCCTGGTGTTAAACCAGGACGAGATACTTCGGAATTCATCGATGAAATACTGACTCGAATCACTTTGCCCGGTGCTATTGCTTTGGCAGCCATTGCAATTTTTCCGGCTATTGCATTGCTATTAGGTGTTACACGACCTTTCTCAGCTTTCTACGGCGGCACTTCTCTTATCATCATGGTAGGCGTCGTATTGGACACAGTGAACCAAGTGCAGAGTTACTTGCTGATGCAACATTACGATGGCATGATGAAATCTGGCCGGGTACGCGGAAGGTCGCAAAACGTGGCTATAGCCTCGTAAGCGGTTATCATGGCAAACGGCAGCATACAATATAAAACAGAGGAGGAGATTGACCTTATCCGGGTTAGTGCTCACATATTAGCTCAAGCCCATGGTGAGGTGGCCGCTCTAATAAAAGAAGGTGTTACTACGAGGCAACTTGACCAACGCGCCGAGGAGTTCATTCGGGACAATGGTGGAGTGCCTTCCTTTAAGGGTTATAACAAGTTTCCTTTTAGTTTGTGTCTTTCACCTAATGCGGTGGTAGTTCACGGATTCGCAACAGATGAACCGTTAAAGAGCGGCGACATACTATCTGTTGATTGCGGTGTTTTCATGAATGGATACCATGCTGATAGTGCATATACTTATCCGATAGGGGAAGTAAGCCCCGAGGTATTAGTTCTGCTTAAGGAAACTAAAGCAAGCTTGTTTAAAGGAATTGAGAAAGCAATTAGTGGCAATCGTGTTGGTGATATTAGTTACGCAATTCAGAATCATGTAGGTCCCTTGGGCTTCGGCGTGGTTCGGGAGTTGGTCGGTCATGGTGTGGGAGCCAACTTACATGAGAAACCTGAAGTACCAAACTATGGCAAGCGAGGATCTGGTCCTTTGCTTCAATCAGGCTTGGTATTAGCCATTGAACCAATGGTGAACTTGGGCAAAAAAGATGTGGTACAGGAAGCGGACGGCTGGACCATCCGTACTAAAGACCGCAAACCTTCAGCGCACTTTGAGCACACTGTTGTTGTTAGAAAAGATAAGGCGGAGATTCTCACGTCTTTTGAATACATCGAAAAAGTATTGCAGTAGCCCCTTATGGCCAAACAAGCCTCTATTGAGCAGGACGGTACCATCCTCGAAGCCCTTTCCAACGCTATGTTTCGCGTGGAGTTGGAAAACGGTCATCAACTAATTGCCCACATTTCCGGTAAGATGCGGATGCACTATATTAAAATTCTGCCGGGGGATAAAGTGAAGCTGGAAATGTCACCTTACGACTTGTCGAAGGGCAGAATTAAATACCGTTACAAATAACCTCGTCATGAAAGTCAAGACCTCGGTGAAAAAGCGCAGTGTGGACTGCAAACTCGTCCGCCGCAATGGCAAACTGTACGTCATCAACAAGAAGAACCCCCGTTATAAACAACGCCAGGGTTAAGCAACTTTTTTTAAGAATCCCGGAGCCTTGGGTACTGGTCACTATGGTGGCCGCCTTCCAAGATGCTGCCGGGTTTCTGTCCGCAAAAACATAATAAAACTACATGGCTCGTATCGCAGGGGTTGATATCCCGGACAACAAGCGCGGCGAAATCGCCCTGACTTACATTTTCGGCATCGGCCGAAGCAATTCCCAGAAAATTCTGGTGAAAGCAGGTGTCGACATTAATAAGAAAGTGAAGGATTGGACTGAAGAAGAGTCTGGTGCTATTCGCGCAATTATTGCTGCCGAACATAAGACTGAAGGCGTACTGCGCTCGGAGGTAACTACTAACATCAAGCGATTGATGGACATCGGTTGCTACCGTGGTTTGCGTCACCGCAAAGGGCTGCCCGTACGTGGCCAGCGCACTAAAAACAACTCGCGTACCCGCAAGGGCAAGCGCAAGACCGTAGCCGGCAAGAAGAAGGCAACGAAATAACTTTTAGTGGGAATCGGCGCTGGCAGCTACGGGTGATGTACTCGAGTTGCCAGCGTCAACACCTCCCGCATTTTTCGCGATAACCAAATGGCACAAAAAAGAAAAGACAAAGCCAAGAAGCGCGTTGTCGTGGTGGAGCAGGTTGGACAGGTGCACATTCGTGCTTCGTTCAACAATATTATTATCTCCATCACGAACAACAACGGGCAAGTGATTTCGTGGGCTTCAGCCGGCAAAATGGGCTTCCGTGGTTCGAAGAAGAATACGCCTTACGCCGCCCAAATGGCGATGAGCGATTGTGGCAAGGTTGCCCATGATTTGGGTATGCGCAAAGCCGAAGTGTTCGTGAAGGGCCCTGGTTCGGGCCGTGAGTCGGCCATTCGTGCCTTGGGTAACGTGGGCATTGAGGTGACGACCATCCGCGACGTAACGCCGCTGCCGCACAACGGCTGCCGCCCGCCCAAGCGCCGTCGCGTCTGATTATTCACCTCTGATTTTATATTACCATGGCACGTTACACCGGCCCCACGTCCAAAATTGCCCGTCGCTTCGCCGAGCCGATTTTCGGCCCGGACAAGGCTCTCAACAAGAAGAATTATCCTCCGGGCCAGCACGGCCGCGGCCGCCGTAAGAAGCAGTCGGAATACGCTGTGCAGCTGATGGAGAAGCAGAAAGTAAAGTACATGTATGGGATGCTCGAGAAGCAATTCGAGAACCTGTTCCATAAAGCAGCAAGCTTGCCCGGTATTACGGGTGATAACCTGCTGAGCTTGCTGGAGGCGCGCCTCGACAATACGGTTTACCGTTTGGGCATTGCTTCGACCCGTCGTGCTGCTCGTCAGTTGGTGGGTCACAAGCACATCACGGTGAATGGTGAGGTGGTAAACATTCCTTCATATCATTTACGTGCCGGCGACATCGTGGCTGTGCGCGAGAAATCGAAGTCGCTGGAAGCTATTTCTACGAGTCTTTCGGTTCGCAACTCGCGCCAGTTTTCGTGGCTGGAGTGGGATGGCAAAGAACTGGCTGGCAAATTTGTGAATGCACCTTCGCGCGAGTTGATCCCTGAGAAAATCACGGAGCAGCTCATCGTCGAATTGTATTCAAAGTAATCTGCATAGCGCCGATAGGGTGCGGCCTGGCAAATTGCCGGGCCGCATTCGTGCGTAATGCCTCCCTCATTTTTTTTAGTTTTTAACGCCTCATCTATGTCAATCTTAGCTTTTCAGATGCCGGAGAAAGTAGTGATGGAGAAATCCGACGACTTCACCGGGACGTTTGAATTCAAACCGCTCGAGAAGGGCTACGGCGTGACCATCGGCAATGCGCTACGTCGTATTCTGCTGTCGTCGCTGGAAGGTTTTGCCATTACATCGGTGCGCACCAACAGCGTGCTGCACGAGTTCTCGACGATTGAGGGGGTGATTGAGGACATGTCCGAAATCATTCTGAATCTGAAAATGGTGCGCTTCAAGAAAGTGAGTGATGCCATTCCAGACAAAATTACGGTGCGCGTGAAAGGCCAGGACACCTTTTCGGGTGCTGATATCAGCAAGTTTGCCAGCGGCTTTCAGGTGTTAAACCCGGACCACGTGATCTGCCACGTTGACCCGAGCAAGGAGCTGGAATTCGAATTGACCATCAACCGTGGTCGTGGCTATGTGCCGGCTGACGAGAACAAGCAGACTGACCAAGTATTTGGTCAGATTGCCATTGATGCTATTTACACGCCTATTAAGAACGTGAAATATAGCATTGAGAACACTCGTGTGGAGCAAAAGACTGACTACGAGAAGCTTGTTCTCGAAATTCAGACCGATGGCTCTATTCATCCAGAGGAAGCATTGAAAGGTGCGGCTAACATTCTGATTCAGCATTTTATGCTGTTTTCGGACAGTACGATGGCTACCGTAGGAGCCCGTGTGGTGGAAGATGAGCCCATCGACGAGGAAACCATGCAGATGCGTAAAATGCTGAAAACTCCGTTGGAAGACATGGAGTTGAGCGTGCGCGCTAAGAACTGCCTAAAAGCTGCCGACATCAAGACGATGGGCGAGCTGGTGACCTTGGAGATTGCCGACATGATGAAGTTCCGGAACTTTGGTAAGAAGAGCCTGACTGAGTTGGAGAACTTGGTAGAGGAGCGCGGCCTGGAGTTCGGTATGGACCTCGGCAAGTACCGCCTCGAAGAAGACTAGTAATGCGGTGGAGCAGTGCGGCAGTGGGTAACCGCTGTGGCACTGCTCCACTTTTTTTGTTTCTCACATTTTCAACCAGTGCGCCCGAGGGGTAGCGGTTCTAATGAGGTTTTGACCCGCCGTGGTCGCTACCCGCAAGCGCACACTTACTTTTCAGTCCATGCGGCACGGAAAAAAGATTAATCATTTGGGCCGGACTACCGCCCATCGCCACGCGATGCTGTCGAACATGGCAACGTCGCTCATCATGCATAAGCGTGTAACCACGACTGTAGCTAAGGCTAAGGCCCTGCGCCAGTACGTGGAGCCGCTGCTCACTAAGTCGAAAGAGGACACGACGCACTCGCGCCGCCTGGTGTTTGCCCAGTTGCAGGAGAAAGAGGCCATCAAGGAATTGTTCGGTGAAGTGGCGGGCAAAATTGCCAACCGCCCCGGCGGTTATACCCGCATCATTAAGCTGAGTGCTTCGCGCCTTGGTGATAACGCCGACATGTGCGTGATTGAACTGGTGGACTACAACGACACCCTGCTAGAAGCTAAAAACGCTACCGCTGAGAAAGCTACCACGACGCGTCGTTCGCGCCGCCGCTCGGGTGGTGCCGCGCCAGTTGCCGGCGACGCCGCTGTGACTTCGGCCACCGAAGTGAAGGGTGAGGCCGTCGCTCCTGACGCTACCGTGCAGCAGTCGGCTCCGGAAGATACCCCCACCGAAACGGTGAAGGATGGCGAGAGCCGCGACGAGGCCAAAGCCGACGCGTAAGCTTTAAAGTTTGATTTCGAAAAGGGATGCTCCTCATGGGGCATCCCTTTTTTTGTCGGGTTCTGGGCAATAAAGCTCGTGGGATTTTTGCGGCAGCTCATCGGAATTTTCGGTGGATTGGCGGGCGGCGAGGTGGAGCCAGCGGTAGGGGAGGCGTGCTTTGAAGGATTCAATCACCTCCTCTGCGGCTAAGCCGTTTTGCATCATGAAAGTCACCCTGCTTCTGCGTTACACATTGCTTTGGGCCGTGCTGCTGCTGGATACCCCGGGAGTCCGGGCGCAAACCGCTGCGCCGGAATCTGTATTTGCCGGGGCCCCGTTGGAAACTATTGAGGCGGGAAGGGAGGCGTTTGCGCTGTTCGACAAAGCGTTTTATACCAATCAGTTATTTTTGCTGGGCGAATCGCACGGGGTGCGAGGGCCCCAGGACGTTGATTTTGCCCTACTAAAGCACCTGAATGCCCGGGCGGGAGTGCGCACCTACATGGCAGAAGTGGACTGCGCCAAGGCATTTTACCTAAACGAGTACCTGCGCACGGGCCAGGATAGTGCCTTGCGACTCGTGTTCAGGAGTTGGATGGCCGGCCGGGCGCAGTGGGCCAACCAGGAGTTTTACCGGAAAATTCAACGCATCAGGTTCCTGAACCTTACGCTGCCGACGGCGCGGCGCATTCGGTTCGTGGGGCTCGACGAGTTGCAGGACTTGCCGCTGGCGGCCGATTACGTCACGGCGCTGCTGCGCACGTCGCCGTTGGCTCCTGGGCTGCGCAGCCGCGTCGATTCGGTGGTGGCGGTGCTGCGGCAGCTAGGGGCCCCGGGGCTAATGGGGGTGGCGCGGCGGACGTTGGCCAGCATGGGGCCAAACGTTGAGTACGACGATTTGCGCCACGCGCTGGCGAATGCGGGCTACGATCTGCGCGCGGGGCGGCGAGAGGATAACATCTTTGCAAATTTCCAGGCGTTGATGCAGACCAAGCGGCTGGCCCACGAGAAGCTGTATGGGATGTGGGGCCTGGGCCACGTGTTGCAAAGCCCCCTGCAAAACGGCTTTTTAGACTTGGCGGCTCGCATTCGGCAGAGTGCGCTGCCGGTGCACGATAAAGTGGCGTCGGTGCTGTGCGTGTTCAGCGAGTGCCGGATGCTATACCCGACGGACGGCCTGCCGGGGCCCTGGCAAGCGGCGGGGCAGCCGTACACTACCACCGATAAATTCAACCATGACGGGCCCCTGGTGACGATAATCGGCCTGGCCGAATTGAAGCAGCGCACCGCGCCGGGCAGCACCACGCTGGTGCGGCTCGACGCGCCGGGAGCCGCCGCTACCCGCCAGCCCATCCAACTGCGCTACGCGCCGGGGATGCCGCCGGAGCAGCAGATACAGTTCCGCCCCGAGCTGCCGGCTACGGCCTACGTGCAGTACCTGGTGCTGGTGCGCGGCTCGGGCCCGGTGACGCCGCTGGGGGCCCCGGGAGCGGCGGCAACCAGCCTCCGCTAACCGGCAGAAATTTTAAAGTAGGGTAATAAATCAATCATTTGAAGCCAATGAGACTAGTTTTTAGTGTATTCATATTGGGAACGCTCGTGCTGCTGCTGTGCTTACCGGGGCTGCGGTGCGCCATTGGCCGGCGCAATATCCTATGCGGGGCGCTGCTCGTTTTTTGCAACGTTGTGGCTGCCTGGGCCCCGCTGGATAAATGGACTGGCCAAGCGCTGGCGCTGCTGGTGAGCGGGATTGCCATTGTCCTGCTGGTGTGGTTAGGCGGGTGGAAACGGGCAGAGTTCGGGCTGCGGGCCGGTTTCAATCCTGGAATTGGCCGCGACGTGGTTCGCTACCTGTTGCCGCTAATGCTCGTTGAATCAGTGGTGCTGTGCATTGGTACCGGGCGGACAGCCGGCGCTGGAATACCACTTATTTTAACTGACAATGCCTGGGCTGACCGAAGAGCTTGCCTTTCGCGGGGTGCTATTGGCGCTGCTCGACCGGACCTTTACGGAGCGGGTGCGCGTGCTGGGGGCCGATGTGGGACGGGGCACGGTGTCCAGCTCGCTTGTTTTTGGGCTGTGCCACGGCTTGCGTGTCGGCCCCGATTTGCACGTCGCGCTGTAACTATTGCCGATGGCCATCCCGACAGTGGGCGGGTTCGTGCTGGCCTGGTGCCGGGCGCGGAGCGGGAGCCTGCTGCTGCCCATCTTCGTGCACTCGGGTATGAACGAAGTGGCGCAGCTGGTGGCGTTGGCGAAGGCCTAGCGTTGCGGTAGCGCGCTGGGGCCCCAACGATAGCTGATTACCTTGGCCATTGATTACACCCCTTTTCGCATGAATGCTTTTCCTGCCGCGCCGCGGCTTTCGCGCTCGGACCTGGGGCTGGTAGCCGCGTACTGGCTCGTGGTGGGGCCCATTCTGCTGGTGCAGTACGAGGCCGATACCGGCTGGGGCTGGGCCCGGGCGCTGCCGGTGGTGGGGGCCACGGTGCTGTTCGATACTGCTACGATGGGCGTGCTGGTGGGGGGCCTGCTGCCGCTGTTCCTGAACCGGCGGCACTGGCTGGGCCTGGCACTACTGCCCCTGTTTTTGCTGCTGAGCGGCTGGGCGTACGTCAGCCTCTACGGGGCCCTGCTGGGGCACACAGGGCCGCTTTCGGGGGTGTGGCTGGTGCTGGGGGCCGTGGCCCACGCCAAAAGCTACGGCCTGCTGGCCGTACTGCTGACGGGCAAGCGCTACTTTGAGGCCCAGAAAAAGGTATTGCAGCTGCGGCAGGCCCAGACCGAAAGCGAGCTGCGCCACCTCAAAGCCCAAATTGACCCACACTTTCTGTTCAACAACCTCAACGTGCTGCGGGGCCTCATTCAGCACGACCCGGCCGAGGCCCACGAGTACCTGACCCGCTTCGCCGCGCTCTACCGCTTTTTGATTCGCCACAAAGACGACGATTTTGTGACGCTGGCCGAGGAGCTGCAATTCGTGGACGAATACATTTACCTGCTGCGCCACCGCTTCGGCGCGGCCTACGAGTTCCGGCAGGAGCTGCCCGCGGCGGCCGAGCTGCACCGGCTGCTGGTGGTGCCGGGCACGGTGCAGCTGCTGGTGGAAAACGCCATCAAGCACAATGCCGGCGGCGACGACGATCCGCTGCGCATCACCATCGGGGCCACCGCTGGGGCCCTGCGCGTGGTCCACCCGCGCCGGCCCAAGCGTACGGCCGTCGACTCGCTGGGCACGGGGCTGGCCAACCTGCGCGAGCGGTACCGGCTGCTGGCCGGCCAGGAAATTGCCATCACGGCCACCGCCGCCACCTTTGCCGTGGCCGTGCCACTGGTGGCGCTGGCCCCGGGGCCCCCAAGCCTGCCTTGCGATGAACATCCTGATTCTGGAAGATGAAGAGCTGGCCGCCCGCCAAACGGTGGATTTTCTGGTCCGGGCGGGGCTGGCGCCGCCGGCCCCGCCCGTGCTGCGCAGCGTGGCCAAGGCCCTGGCCTGGCTGGAAACGCACCCCATGCCGGACCTGATTCTCTCTGACATTGAGCTGCTCGACGGCAACGTGTTTGGGCTCTACGAGCAGTTCCGGGTGACGTGCCCGGTCATCTTCACCACCGCCTACGACCAATTTTTGCTGCCCGCGTTCCGGGGCAACGGCATCGCCTACCTGCTCAAGCCGTTCGACTACGCCCAGTTTCGCGAAGCTTTGGACAAGTACCAGCTCTTGGCTGGGGGCCCCAACGCTGGCGCTGGGGCCCCGGTGCTAGGGCCCCCAGCGCTGAGCCCTGAAGTGCTGCGCGCATTGGCTCAGGCCCTGCACCCGCCGCCGGGGCCCCAATACAAGCAGCGGTTTTCGGTGCGGATGCGCAACGGCCTCTACGTGCTGCCCGTGGCCGACGTGGCCTACGTACAGGCAGATGCGGGCGTGGCCTTCGCCGTGGACGCGGCCGGCGCGCACTATCCGCTGGCCGGCACGCTGGCCGAGGTGGAGCGCCAGCTAGACCCCGCCCACTTTGGCCGCCTCAACCGCTCCGAGCTGGTTAACATTGCCTTCGTGGCGCGCGTGGAGGCGTACTTCAACAACCGGCTGGCGGTGCAGCTGCGCACCAAGCCCGCGGCGGTGCTCACCACCAGCGCCGCCCAAACGCCTGAGTTCCGGCGCTGGCTGGAAGGGTAGGGCCCCGGCGCGTGTTAAGTTACCGTGTTGCGCGGGGCCCTAGTGGGGAGCTAAAACGGAATGAGTACCTTGCCGCCGCAACGCGCCGCGGCGGGCATTGGGGCCGCCGGGGCGTGCTTTTGGAAATTTCCTCCCCAACCAACCCTCATTGTCAATGAGCATCATTTCGCAAATCCACGCCCGCCAGATTTTTGATTCGCGCGGCAACCCCACCATCGAAGTTGACGTGACCACCGACAGCGGGGCCACGGGCCGTGCCGCTGTGCCCAGCGGGGCCAGCACCGGCGTGCACGAAGCCGTGGAGCTGCGCGACGGCGACAAAGCCATGTACCAGGGCAAGGGCGTGCTCAAGGCGGTGGAGAACGTGAACACCACGCTGGCCGAAGAGCTGGTGGGCTTCTCGGTGTACGAGCAGGGGCTGATCGATAAAATCATGATCGAGCTCGACGGCACTCCTAACAAGGGCAACCTCGGGGCCAACGCCATCCTGGGCGTGAGCCTGGCCGCCGCCCGCGCCGCTGCCCAAGACGCCGGTATGCCGCTCTACCGCTACGTGGGCGGCATGGGCGCCACTACGTTGCCCGTGCCGATGATGAACATCCTCAACGGCGGCTCGCACGCCGACAACAAGATTGACTTTCAGGAATTTATGGTGATGCCTGTGGGCGCCAGTTCCTTCTCGGAGGCGCTGCGCTGGGGCACCGACATCTTCCACACCCTCAAAACGGTGCTGAAGAAAAAAGGCTACAGCACCAACGTGGGCGACGAAGGCGGCTTTGCCCCCGACATCCAGAGCAACGAAGAGGCCATCCAGATTGTGCTGCAAGCCATCGAGCAGGCCGGCTACAAGCCCGGCGAGCAGGTGATGATTGCCCTGGATCCCGCCGCGTCGGAGTTCTTCGAAGATGGCCACTACCACTTCAAAAAGAGCACCGGCGACAAGCTCACGCCTGAGCAAATGGTGAACTACTGGGCCGACTGGGTCAACAAGTACCCGATTATCAGCCTGGAAGACGGCCTTGCCGAAGACGACTGGGCGGGCTGGAAAATGGTGACCGAAAAGCTGGGCAAAAAAATCCAGCTCGTGGGCGACGACCTGTTCGTGACCAACGTGGAGCGCATTCAGAAGGGCATCGACGAGCACATTGCCAACGCCATCCTCATCAAAGTCAACCAGATCGGTACCCTTACTGAGACGATTGCCGCCGTGAACCTGGGCCGTCGCAACGGCTACAAGTCCATCATGAGCCACCGCTCGGGCGAAACCGAAGACAGCACCATCGCCGACCTGGCCGTGGCCCTGAACACCGGCCAGATCAAAACTGGCTCGGCCTCGCGCTCCGACCGCATGGCTAAATACAACCAGCTGCTGCGCATCGAGGAAGAGCTGGGCGAAATCGCCTACTTCCCCGGCCGCAAAATGTAGTGCCGCGCGGGCTCGACGAGTCCGCACGCCGCGCGTTTTTACGGATGGAGAAAGCCCCCGCTGTGCTGAACAGCGGGGGCTTTTGCGTAGCTTTAGGTCCCCCTAACGACGAAACGCTGATGAAAATACCCCGGGTTTTGGTGCCGGTGCTGCGCGTGGTGCGCAGCTTTTACTTCCTCGTAGGCGGGGCCTTTTTGGTGTGGATGGTGGTGTTCGACGCCAACGACCTGGGCAAGCAGTTCGACATCTACCGAAAGTACCAGGACCTGCTGAATGAAAAGCAGTACTACCTCGACAACATCGAAACCGTGAAGAGTGACCGCGCCGAGCTGATGAGCAGCCCCGCGCTGCTGGAGAAATTTGCCCGCGAAAAATACCTGATGAAGCGCCCCGGCGAGGACCTGTTCATCATGGTGCCCGAAGACGCCGAGGGCAAGTGAAAAGCGCCCTGGGGGCCCTGTTAGGCTTGTTGGCCTGGGCGGCGGCCAGCCTGGGGGCCCCCGCGGCGCGGCCCCCGCAGGCCTCCCTGGCCCGCCAATTTTTGCTGAATGCGCTGGCCGGCCGGCCCCGCGCCGCGTACGCCGCGCTGGCCCCCGGGGCGGCACTGTCGGCCCCGCAGGCGGCGGGCCAGGTGGCGGCGCTGCGGGCGCAGGCCTGGCGCTGGGGCCCCGCCATCGAGCTGTACAAGCTGGGCTGGCGCCTGCCCGAGGGGCGGCCGGCGCTACTGTTCTACCAGTTCCGGTTTGCCGCCGATTCGGCCCGGCCGGGGCCCCATGTAGTGCTCGACGTCACGTTTCAGGATTCGCTGGCCACCCGGCCGCTGGGGTTCGGGGTGGTGGTGCGGCGGCGCTGAGGTGTGGGGTGGTACCGTTCGATGCTAAATGCAAGTAAGGCTGAGGACCAATTAGTTGAACGGGCGAAGCAGCCACGGGCACCGATTTGCAACTTGGGAAATCAATAAAAAAACTTTGTTCTATATTGTGGGGCTTCCCGGGTAAAACAGCGGTGGCGAGCGTTCCATGCGTTTTTTCGTGCTGCTTGGCTGGTTAGGGTGCGGCTGGCTGCTGGCCGGGCCGGCCGGGGCCCGCCCGGGGCCCCTGGCCGCCGATACCTTATTCCTGCAAGCCGTGAACGACGGGCCTTGGAACCACTACTTTGCCTACTGCCTCGACGCCTGTGCCCAGCCCAACAGCGGGGCCGAAGCGGCGGCGCTGTGGGCCGCCGGGCAGTTCCGGGGGGTGCCGCCGGGGCGCGTGTTTCAGGTGGGCTACACCCAGGACCGGCTGTGGCTGCGGGCCACTGTGGTGAACACGCTGCCCCAGCGCACCCGCTTCGTGTGGAGCCTGTACACGTTTGTGGACAGTGCCACGCTCTTTGTGCAGCCCGGCGGGCGGGGCGTGCCGCGCTTGGTGGCGGCCACCAGCGGGCGGGTAGTGGCCGCCCAGCGCGGGTTTCCGGCGCGGGCCAATTGCCTGCCGTTCTGGCTCGAAGCCCAGGCCCAGGCCGTGGTGTACCTGCGCGTGGACAACCACACCGGGGCCCTATACCTGCCCACCGACCTGACGACGGCCGAGGACTACCTGGCCTACGAGTCGGGGTTTTTCATGACCAAAAACTGGGTGTGGCTACTGGGCGTGTACTTGAGCAGCGCCTTGTTCAACCTCCTCCTCTACGCCTTTCTGCGCGACCGCATCCACCTCTGGTACGGGGCCTACGTGTTCTTCATCACCTGGTTTTTGCTGATGGAAGACGGCCTCGATGCCTGGCTGCTGCCGCCGTGGGCTTACGGGTTGGGCTGGCGGCTGGGGCAGTACAGCGTGCTGCTGCTGGCCCTGGCCTGCGGGCTGCGCATCATGGGGCTGTTTGTGCGGCTGCGGCAGGGCTGGCCCCGCCTGTACCGCTTCAGCGTGGGGCTGAGCGTAGGGGCAGTGGCGTGCGCGGGGGCCTACGCCCTGCTGTTCGGGCCCGTGCTGGCGCGGGCCCCGTCGGGCCTGGTTTGGCTGAACGGTGCCCGCGAGGTGCTGCTGTGGGCGCTGCTGGCCGCTGGTACCGGGGTACTGGGCGTGGTGTGGGCGCGGGGGCGGCCGCCGCAGCGGCGGCTGGCGGCGCTCTACGGGCTCACGTACAGCTGCTTTTTCCTGGGCAGCATCAACTTTTTGCTGAACCGCTCGGGGCTGACCAACATCCACGTCGCCGACCCCAACGGCTTGGCCTGGGGCCTGGCCCTGGAGCTGCTCGCGCTGAGCGCCCTGCTCACGGGCCGCTTCCGCCACACGCTGCGCCAGAACGCCGAGCTGCGCGTGCGCCAGCTGCGCGAGCGGGCGGTGGCCGGCCAGCGCCTTATCGGGGCCCAGGAGGAGGAGCGCGCGGCCCTGGCCCGCGAGCTGCACGACGCCCTGGCCCCCGGCCTCACCGCCCTGCACCTGGCCTGGCAGGGCCGGCTGGTACGGCAGGCCCTGGCCCTGGCCCCGCCGCTGCTGGCCGAGGCCCACGCCCAAACCGAGGCCCTGCTGCGCCAGCTGCGCCACGACGTGCGCACCCTTAGCCACGTGCTGCTGCCCATCCCGGCCGACGAGTTGCTGCCCTTGCCCCAGGCCCTGGCTCTGCTCGTCGAAACCCTCGCCCTAACCGACGATGGCCCCCGCGTGACGGCCCGCTGCGACCCCGGCGCCGACGGCCTGCCCGCGCCCCTGGCCCAGGCCGCCTACCGCATTGTGGCCGAGCTGCTGCACAACGCCCTGCGCCACGCCCAGGCCAGCTACGTGCACGTGGGCGTGCGCTGCCTCCACACCGGCCTGTGCATCACTGTGGCCGACGACGGGCGGGGCTTCGACCCCCACGGCCCGGCCCCGCACCGCGGGGGCCTGGGCCTACGCGGCGTGCAGGCCCGTGCCAGCTATTTGCGCGGCCGGGTGCTCATCAGCAGCCAGCCCGGCCAGGGCACGGTCGTTACCGTCGAGCTACCAGTGTTTTAAGAGGTAACGAGTCATTGATTGCCAGTAATTTTGGCGTTTATTGCCGAGCGTTATTTGCTGCTTGCTTATGCCATGCCATTTAATTCTCGTGGACGACCACCCGGCCCTGACGCGGGGCCTGGCCGCGCTCTTCAGCCAAGAGCCAGACTTGGCGGTGAGCGGGCAGTTTGCCACCGGCGGGGCCCTGCTGGCGTTCCTGGAAGGGGCCCCCGCGCTGCCGGCCGATGTGCTGCTGCTCGACTTGCACCTGCCGCCGCCCCACGACGGCCTGGCCCTGCTGCCGCGCCTGCGCCGCCAGTGGCCGGCGCTGCGGGTGCTGGTGTTCAGCAGCGCCACCTCGCCCGGGCTGGTGGCGCAGGTGGCGGCGGCCGGGGCCCACGGCTTCCTCGACAAATCGGCGGAGGCCACCGACTTGCTGGCTGCCATCCGGGCCGTGCACGCGGGGCAGCGGGTGTTTCCGGCCCGGCCGGGGCCCCGGGCCGCCGCCGCGCCCCACCCGGCCGCCGAGGCCCTGCTGCGCCTGCATCAGCTCTCGGCGCGCGAGCGCGAAATCATCGGTCTCGTGTGCGAGGGCCTCTCCTCCCGCGCCATTGCCGCACGCCTCTCGCTGGCCGAAGTCACGGTGGCCACCCACCGCCGCAACCTGATGCAGAAGTTGGGCCTGCACGGCGTGGCTGAGCTGATGCGCTTTGCCCACGAGCACGGCTTATAAGCAACGGCCGGGGCCCCAAAAATTACTTATAAGTAGGTATTGCCCGGAGCAGGATTTATGGAAAACTTTGTGGAGCGCAAGGCTTTAGCCAAGCAGGCACTGGTGTATTACCCTTCTTCGTATTTTTATGAAAACACGTTTACTCGTTCCTGCCGTGCGCTTGCTGGCGCGGCGGTACCTACCCGCCTTCTGTTGGGTTGCACAAGAGCCCGCGCTCGTCTGGACCGCCGCCGGCTCGGGCAGCAACACCGGCCGGGTGCAAGCCGTGGGCACGGCCACCGAGGTCGGCGGCGACAAGTTCGTGGCATGGTCGAGCACCGACACGCTGCGCATGGGCGGGGCCACCACCACCGCCGCCGCCGACTGCCCCATCCAGGTGCACACCGCACCGTAGCCGGCGGCAGCGCCCCGCGCCGCTGCGCCCAAGCCCAAACACCAGGTGTCCCGTGCCGGACTACACTTGGTGTTTGGGCTTGGGCGCGGCTAGCAGTTCTCCCCGTTTGTACCCGGGGCCCACCGGGCAGCATGGCTACCCGGGCCATGAGATTTTGCCCATCGTGACGGCCGGCACGCGCTGCCGCCCCGCGCCCAGCGCCACTGGCTGGCCCGCCACCGCCTCGTTGGCCAGCACCGCAAACAGGATAGCCTCCTTGGCGTCGGGCGGCACGCCCAGCGCGGCGGTGCTGGCGAAGGCGGCACCCGGCAGGTGGCGGCGCAGGGCCCCCAGCAGCGCCGGGTTGTGGGCCCCGCCGCCGCTGGTGTACACCGCCGGCAGCGGGGCCCTCGCGCTGCCAAACACCTGCCGCACGGCCCGCGCCACGCCCGCGGCGCTCAGCTCCACCAGCGTGGCCAGCAGATCTTCGAGGCCCAGGGCGGCGGTGCCGGTTTGGGCCTGTGCGGCGGCCAGGTAGGCGGGGCCAAACAGTTCGGGGCCCGTGGTTTTGGGCAGCGCAGCGGCGAAAAACGGATGGTCGAGCAGGGCCCCTAGCAGGCCGGGGTGCACGCGGCCAGCCAGGGCCAGGCGGCCGTCCGCGTCGTAGTGCAAGCCCGGCCGGCGGGCCCGGATGGTGGCGTCGAGCAGGGTGTTGCCGGGGCCCGTGTCGGTGCTGAAGGCGGTGCGGGCGTCGGCCCCGGTGCGGGGCAGGTAGGTGAAGTTGGCGATACCGCCCAGGTTCAGCAGCAGGCGCGCTTCGGCGGGGCTGCTCAGCAGCAGGTAGTCGCCGTAGGTGGCCAGCGGGGCCCCCTCGCCGCCGGCCGCCAGGTGCTTCTGGCGGAAGTCGCTGACGGTGATAATGCCCGTGCCTTGGGCCACGTGGTCGCCGTCGCCAAGCTGCAATGTGGCATTCTGGCCCGCGAAATCGGCCTGCTGGTGCTGGTGGGCCGGGGCATGGTACACGGTTTGGCCGTGGCTGGCCACGAGGTCCACGTCGACCGGGGCCACCTGCCAGGCGCGCAGGCACTCCAGCACCATGCCAGCGTGCAGGCGGCCCAGCCAGGGGTTCAGCAAGGTTAGGTATTCGAGGCTAACTTGCTCGCGGGCAAATACCTGCCGAATGCGTCGGCGCACGTCATCGGTGTAGGGCACCGTAGCAAAGTGCTCCAGCGCCAGCTGCGTGGCCGCGCCGTGCCCCGTGAGGCGGCACAGCGCCACGTCGAGCCCGTCGAGCGAGGTGCCCGACATCAGCCCTACGATGCGGCGGCTGGGCTGCTGGGCCAGGTGGCAGAGGCGGGCAATGGCTGCGTTCATTCTTGCGCCTTTAAGAACCTTTTATTAAGTACAAGACGAGTTTTATACCCGCTTGTGCTGCTGGGCGGCGCCAGGGCCCCGGCCAGGCACGGGGAAGGCGCGGCAGCAGGGAAGGCGCGGCGCGTTACGCCAGCAGCGGGCTCTCGGCGGGGGCCCGGGCGGCTTGGGCGTAGTAGCGTTGCAGTGCCAGGGCCAGCCAGAACACCACGATTACTCGCGGCTCCTGCCAGAAATCCTGGACAAAGGAATGCAACAGAAAGAAAACAAAGTACAAGGCCAGGCCAACGGCCAGCGCCGACCGCTCGCCGTGCACTATGCGGCGTAGCTGGCCCAGCACCGCGTAGCCCAGCACCAATAGGCCGGTCAGCAGCCCCAGGGCCCCCGCCTCGATCAGCCAGCCGAGGTAGAGGTTGTGCACGTTCATGCGCCGAAAGGTGGTGTAGTACCGGTCGTGCGCGGGCATGCTGCGCGCGAAATCGAGGTAGCGGTCGGGAAAAGTACCGGGCCCGATGCCCACCAGCGGCGTGCGCCGGTACAGGACCAGGCCGTACTTCCAGCGGTTGAGGCGCTCGGCGTTCGACTCGTTGGTGGCCGTGAAATCGCTCACCGACCCCAGTTCGTGCAGCAGGGTGGGGCGCTCGCCCGAGGGGGCGGTAACCACGGCCTCCGGTGGGGCCAGCCGCCACGTAATGCCCTGCCAGCTACCGAACACCAGGGCCCCGGCCACCGCCCAGGGCCCCCACAGCCGGGCCACGGCCGGGCGGCCTAGCAGCACCAGCAGCAGCACCGCCTGCACCAGCAGCGAGATGTAGGAAGCCCGCGAGTAGGAAAACGCCACCGCCATCAGTACGGCGGTGAGCGCCCCCGTGGCCAGCAGGCGGCCGCGGGGGCCCTGGGCCCGGGGGTGGAATAGCAGCACCAGGTTCAGGCCCAGCACCAAGGGCTCCAGCAGCACCGTCAGGTTAGTGTGGCCGTGCGGCAAAAATGGCTGCGCAATGGCGTACGAGAGCGGGTACGAGATGCCCAGCAGCACGTGGCGCGCCAGTACGTACAGCGCCAGCGCGCCAGTGCCCGCGCCCAGCGCCACCACCGCCCGCCCCCACTCGGTGCGCCCCAGGCGCAGCACCCGCGGCACGCCGTAGCCAAAGCCCACGAAGACCAGCACCGTGGTCACGTACTTGGCCGATACCTGCGCATCGCTGGAAAAAGCCGTGGCCAGCAGCAGGGCCCCTAAGTGCAGCCCCACCAGCTTGTCGAGCAAGGAACTGGGCCCGGGCCGGGCCACCCACCCGGCCAGCACGCCCAGGCCCACCAGGCCCACGGTCAGCACCATCAGGGGCTCGACGGCCACCAGCAGCCCGAAGTGGCCCCAGGGCGAAAACCAGTTGATGGACAGCGGCAGACTAGCCAAGGCGACGTAAAACAGCCACAACAGCAGCGAGCGAAAACGTGGAGAAATCATGTTAGGAATCGTGCGGCAAGCAATAAAACGGTGCGCGGGCGCGGCCAGCGGGACGCAAGAAAGCATACCGCCTGCCAACCGCGCTGCTACCCGATCTTCTTGCCCGCCATGGCCTGCTGGATGGAGATGTTCATCACCCGCTCGGCGTAGGGCCGCGTCAGCTCGTCGAGCTCGTCCATGCTCTTGAGGATGGGGTCGCGCTCGGTGCCGGCCAGGGCAGCGCGCACGCGCCCCACCTGGGCCCCGGTAGTGGCCAGCTCCTCTTCGGTGAGGTGCACGCGGTTCTTGCGGGTGAAGTTCTCGACTTGGTAGAGCAGCTGCTCGGCGGCGGTGCGGGCCTCTATGAGGAGGCGGGCGGCCACGTCGTCCTTGGCGTTCAGCAGCGAGTCCATCAGCATCTGCTCCACCTGCTCGTCGGTGAGGCCGTACTGGGGCTTGATTTCGACCTGCTGGCGGGTGTTCGAGCGCAGCTCCACGGCCTCCACTTGCAGGATGCCGTCGGCGTTCAGCAGGAAGTTCACGTCCACCTTGGGCAGGCCGGCGGGCATGGCCGGGATACCGGTCAGGATGAACTCGCCCAGCTTGCGGTTCTGGCTCACCAGGTCGCGCTCGCCCTGGTACACGCCGATTTTCAGGTTCACCTGCCCGTCGATGCTCGTAGTGTATTGGCGCCCGGCCTTGGTCGGAATCTTCGAGTTGCGCGGAATAATGGGGTCGAGCAGCCCGCCCAGCGTCTCGATGCCCAGCGTGAGCGGCGTCACGTCGAGCAGCAGCACGTCGCGCCGGTTGCCAGCCAGAATATCGGCCTGGATGGCCGCGCCCAGCGCCACCACCTCGTCGGGGTTCAGCGAGTTATTGGCCGGCTGGCCGAAGAATTTCGACACCTCGTCGAACACCAGCGGCACGCGCGTCGAGCCGCCCACCAGCAGCACGGCGTCCAGGGCCCCCACGTCCAGCTTGGCATCGGCCACGGCCTGGCGGCAGGCATCGATGGTGCGCGCCACCAGGGGCCCCACCAGCTCGTTGAACTGCGCTTTGGTGAGGGCCACGGGAAACACCGTGCCGGCGGCGTCGGTGAGCTGGGTCGTGAAATCGTCGTGCTGGCTGAGGTAGCGCTTGGCCATTTCGGCGGCCAGGCGCAGCTGCTGCTGGAGGGGCGGGTCGGTGGCGAAGGCGGCGGGCAGGCCGGCCGTGGCCTGCCAGTGCTCGGCAATGGCGCGGTCGAAGTCGTCGCCGCCCAGGTACGTATCGCCATTGGTGCTCAGCACCTCAAAAATGCCCTGCTGAATGCGCAAAATGCTCACGTCGAAGGTGCCGCCGCCGAGGTCGTACACGGCCACGGTTTTCTCCTCGTCGGGGCTTAGGCCGATGCCGTAGGCCAGGGCCGCGGCGGTGGGCTCGTTCACGATGCGCAGCACCTCCAGGCCCGCCAGGCGGCCGGCATCGCGCGTGGCCTGGCGCTGCGAGTCATTGAAGTACGCCGGCACCGTGATGACGGCGCGGTTGACGGGCGTTTTGAGGGCGTGCTCGGCGCGGGCCCGTAGCTCCCTGAGGATGTCGGCCGACAGCTCGATGGGCGAGTAAAACCGGTCGGCAACGCGGATTTTCACCAGGCCCTCGGCGTTGTCGTCAATTATCTTGTAGCCGAGCTGGCCGGCGTGGGGCCCCAGGTCGCGGTAGCTTTTGCCCAGCAGCCGCTTCACCGAGTAAATGGTGCGCTGCGGGTCCGTGAGCAGGTATTCCTGGGCTTCGGTGCCCACCACCGGGTCGTGGCCATCGGCCGGAAAGTGCACCACCGATGGCACGATGCTGCCCCGCCCCAGGTCGTTGATGGCCAACGGCTGGCGGGTTTCGGGGTGCACGTAGGCCACCAGGCTGTTGGTGGTGCCGAGGTCGATGCCGACGATGATTTCCTCCTGTTGGAGGGCCCCGGTGGTGAGGTTGATGGCGACTTTGGCCATAAGAGCAAAACGCCGCAGCGGAGGCGGCACGGATAAGAGCGAGGAAGCGATGCGGCCCGGCATCAGCCGGTCGGGCCCAAAAATACGCCCAGCGCTGCGGGCGGGCGCTCCAGTTCAACGGCCCGGCTGGGGCTGAGGTTTATATCGGAGTGCAGTCTCCGGATCAGTGTGCCAGCCAGTCGTTACCGGTCCGCTGGCTTTTTCAACCGGCCGGCCGCTTGCCGTTGGGGAGAATGGGTGGATGCCAGCCAAACGGCCCGCCAGCCGAAAAGCCAGCGGACTGGACGGTAGACTGATCTGAAAACCGCTTTAGGGGTATGGTTTTGCCTGCGCCAGCACAGCCTGGCGGCACACTCTTGCGCGCCCAATAGTTCCCACCAACGCCCGGCCCCACGCCCGCCGCCGAATGCCGCCGCACCCCCGCGCATTGGATAAAAATAAGAAAAGCTGGCGCCCACCGTCGGTTTTCTTGCGGCGGGCGCGTAGTTTCGGGGCATGATGCGCTTTCCCGCTTTGCTGACCGGCGCGGCCCTGGCCGTGCTCATGGGCGCGGCCGGCTGCCAGCGGCCCGCCGACGTGCCCACGGCCGCGGGGCCCCCGCCGGGGCTGCCCCCGGGGCCCCCGGCGGCCCTGCCCGATTCGCTGGTGCTTACGCCCGTGCCCGCCGTAGTCGAAGTTCCCGACACCCTGCGCCGGGCTATTGCCCAGCTGCACGCGGCCCTGGGGCCCGCCGCCGCCGCGCTGCGCCCGGCCGTGCTGGAGCAGGCTTGCGTGGGCTACCTCACCCTGCGCCGCACCGACCCTAGCTTCCGCGCCGGCCTGCTGGCCGTGGCCGACATGGACCTGCCCAACACCGAGGAGCGCCTGTGGGTGCTCGACCTGAAAAACGCCAAAGTACTGTACCGCAGCCTGGTGGCCCACGGCGAAGGCTCGGGTCACCTGCGCGCCCGCCGCTTCTCCAACCAAGAGGCGTCGGCCTGCACTTCGCTGGGCTTCTACCGCACGGCGGGCAGCTACGACGGCATCCACGGCTACTCGCGCCGCCTGGAGGGGCTGGACAAGGGCGAAAACGCCAACGCCTACAACCGCTACGTGGTGCTGCACGCCGCCGACTACGCCAGCCCGGCCTACGTGCGCCAGCACGGCCACCTGGGCTACAGCCGCGGCTGCCCGGCGCTGCCGCCCGAGCAGTTCAAGGCTATTATCAGCACGGTGCAGGGCGGTACTACGCTGCTGCTGAGCGGGCCCGGGTTGCACTCGCGCTGGCTCGACGGACCCGTGGCCACCCGCCGGTTTTTGGCCCGCGGCTGGGGCTAGGGCCCCGGCGCGGTAATCTACCGGGAATATTTTGGCTAAAATTTAGGTTATGCCGTGCGCCACCGCCGCTGTTTTTGCGTATGTGCCTCGGGGCTTTCGGTGTTAATTGGCCACTATTGGCTACTTTGCTTACTGATTCGCCCTTGTTATTCAGCAGATTGTATTAGTCTATGGAAAAGCATCATGTTAGCGTTGTCCTGCGCCAGCGCCGCGACCGGCGTACCAAGCGCCTCGTGCGGCGTGTGCTGCCCTTCCTGGCCGCGCTGTTCCTGGCCACACCGGGGGCGGGCCCGGTGAGCCGCTCGCTGGCCGGCAATGCCGCCGTGGGCACGCACCAGGCGGCCCATGTGGCCCCCACCAAAGCGCTGCTGTTCGATCTGAAGCTACACGAAACCTACGCCGGCCTCGGGGCCCAGGCCCAGGGCCTGAAGTTTGAGGTGTTCGAGAAAGCCATGACCGGCTACCTCAACCTCAAGCAGGGCGGCCGCCTCGCCGATGGCAAGCAGCTGCTGACGGTGGTGGACTTTGACCTGCCCAGCACCGAGAAGCGGCTGTGGGTGGTGAACCTGGCCAGCCAGCAAATTATTTTCCACACCCTGGTGGCTCACGGCCACAACTCGGGCGGGAACGAGGCCACCAACTTCTCCAACACCGACGCCAGCAACATGAGCAGCCTCGGCTTCTACGTGACGGGCGGCGAGTACCAGGGCAAGCACGGCCACTCGCTGCGCCTCCAGGGTCTCGACGAGGGCTACAACACCAACGCCGCCACCCGCTCGGTGGTGATGCACGGCGCTGATTACGTGAGTGAAGCGTTCATCCGCCAGAACGGCCGCCTGGGCCGCAGCCTCGGCTGCCCCGCCCTGCCCATGGACCAGTACGCCCAAATCATCGACGCTGTGAACGGTGGCACCTGCCTCTTCATCAACCGCTCGCACGCCGGCTACCGCTCGAAATTCCTGAACCAGCACGTGGCCATGCAAGCGCTGGCCGCCGAAGCTCAGCGCGTATCGTAACGCCGTGTTTTTAACCTAAAAAAGGGCCTGCGCATAATGTGCAGGCCCTTTTTTTGTGCCCGGTTGTAGCAGCGCAGCCTGGCGTTTCCGGTTTGAACGATGTTCGGGCAAGCCGTTTAAACCGGAGACGCAAGGATGCGTCTCTACGCCGTTCCTGGGGCCCCAATCCTCGTTCCTGGGGCCCCAATTCTCCTACAGCTTCACCCCAAACTTGGCCCCGACGCCCTGCAGGTCCTTCACCACGGCGTCGAGCAGCGGAATACCGTCGAGCAGGCGGTGGGCGGCGGTGTCGCGCTCGGGGTCGCCGGGGATGAGGACGTGCTTGCCCTCCACGGCGTGGGCCTGGCGGAAGGTGGTTATCCAATTGTCCATGTGGGCTTTAAACTCATCAGCGGGCCGGAAGGCGTCGACCCGCATGGCTCCGAAGAAGTGGCCCAGCCCCTGGCCCACGGGGTTGGCCGAGGGCTGGAGGAACGCCACGAACGGCGGCACCCAGGGCCCGTAGTTGGCCCCGCTGAGCACGGCCGAGAAAATATCGACCACCGCGCCCAGGCCGTAGCCCTTGTGCGAGCCGGTGGCGCCGCCCAGCGGCAGCAGGGCCCCGCCGTCCTTCACGGCGTTGGCGTCGGTGCTGGGCAGGCCGGCGGCGGTTTGGGCCCAGCCTTCGGGCAGGGGCAGGCCCTTGCGCTGCGCGATTTCGAGCTTGCCGTTGGCGGCGGTGGTGGTGGCCATGTCGAGCACGAAATCGGGCTGCTCGCCGGCGGGCACGGCTACGGCAATGGGGTTGGTGCCCAGTAGTCTATCCAAAGAATAGGTGGGAGCTACCAGGGGCGAGGCGTTGGTCATGGCTACCCCGATCATGCCGTGGGCCAGGGGCAGCATGGCGTGGTAGCCTGCTATGCCGAAGTGGTTGGAGTTCTTCACCGACACCCAGCCGGTGCCCACCTGTTGGGCCTTCTCGATGGCCACGCGCATGGCCCGGGGCCCCACCACCAAGCCCAGGCCGCCGTCGCCGTCCACCACGGCGGTGCTGGGCGTTTCGTAGGTCACGGCCACGCGGGGCGCGGCGTTGATGCGGCCGGCCTCCCAGAGGCGCACGTAGCCCACCAGCCGGGCCACGCCGTGCGAATCGACGCCCCGCAAATCGGCCGCCAGCAGGGTTTCGGTGGCCAGGGTGGCGTCGGCCTCGGGGCAGCCAATGGCCTGGAATACGCCTTCGGTGAAGGCAAATAGCTGGTTATAAGCAAACGTAGTGGGGGTGGGCATGGGCACGAAATTGGTAGGACGGGCAAAGGTAGAAGCGGCGCGGATGTAGCGCGGACGCGCGGTGGAACGAGTGGTTAGGGGCCGGGGGTGGGGCCTGGCGGTGGTTCTACGCACTGACTTCGGAATCAGCGGCGGTAGGGGCGGGGCTTGCCCCCGCCCGGATAGTGCGCCAATCCACCGATTCTGTTCAGCGACGGGCGGGGGCAAGCCCCGCCCCTACCGCCACTTGGGAACTGCCTTAAAATAAAATTTACGCGGGTATAAATATTTATTACACTATTTATCAACGTTTTAAATTAATCAACTAACAATTTAGTTGATAAACTAATTATTTAGTTGATATTTGTTCCATCACCTCCCGCATCCACTCATGAGCCCTTCCTTCCCCGAACTTACCCGCGCCGAGGAGCAGGTGATGCAAATCCTCTGGCGCGAGGGCCCCAGCTACGTCAAGGACGTGCAAGGGGCCCTGCCGGCCCCGGCGCCGGCCGTCACTACGGTGTCCACCATCGTGCGCATTCTGGAGCAAAAGGGCTTTGTGGGCTACGAGGCCTTTGGGCGCACGCACCGCTACCATGCCCTGGTGGGGCAGGACGACTACCGCCGCTTTTCGCTGCGCAAGTTGCTGGGCGGGCACTTCGGCGGCTCGTTCAGCCGGCTGCTCTCCTTTTTTGCCCAGGAGGAAAACCTCGACGCCGCCTCCCTCGACGCGCTGCTCCGCCAGGCCCAGGCCGGGGGCCCCAGCGACGACGCGCCCGCCGCCCTCGATGCCGCCGCCACCCCCCACGCCCCGCAACCATGAACGACTTGCTAACCTGGATGCTGGGCTCCGTGCTGGGGCTAAGTGCCGCCTGGGTCCTGTACCGCGGGGCCCTGCGCGCCGAGCGCTGCTTCGGCTACAACCGTGCGTTCCTGCTGCTGGCGCCGCTGGTGGCGGCGGGGCTGCCGCTGCTGCCGCGCCCGGCGCTGGGGTGGCTGGCCGGCGCCGCGGCCCCGGGGGCCCCGGGGCTGGCCGGCGCGGGCGTGGGGCCGTCGTTCGTGCTGCCCACGCTGCACGTACAGGCCAGCGGCTGGGGGGCCGAGTGGGCGGGAGTTCCGCCGCTAGTCTGGCTATACGCGGCCAGCGTGGCGGTGGGCCTGGGCCGCCTTGTCTGGCGGCTGGCGCGGCTGCACCGAGCCACGCGCGGCCTGCTCCGCACTGCCGGGCCGGGCTACGCGCTGGCCAATACTGGCGGCCGGCTGCCCACCAGCTCGTTCGGGCGCACCATTTTTTGGGACGAGACGGCTGCCCTGGCGCCCGCCGAGGCGGCCCAGGTGCTGGCCCACGAGGCGGCCCATGTGCGCCAGGGCCACACCTACGACGTGCTGTGGCTGGAAAGCTGGCGCGCCGTGCTCTGGTTCAACCCCTTCATCTACCCGCTGGTGCGGGCCCTGGCCCTCACCCACGAGCTACTGGCCGACCGCGCCGCCCTGGCCGAAACCACCGCCGCCCCCACCGCCCCGGGGCCCCGGCCCGGGCCCACCGCTTACGCCACGCTGCTGGCCCGGCTGGCCACCCGCCGCATCACGCTGCCCGAAGCGCCACTGTCCCTGCTGCACTCTTTTACCCATTCCCTCACCCTCACCCGCATTGCCATGTTAAAGTCGTCTCACCCCGTGCGCCGCTGGAAGCAGTGGCTGGCCCTGCCCGTTGTAGCGGGCCTGTTGGTCGTAGCCTGCCAGCCGGCCGCTGATACGCAACCCAACAACGGGGTAGCTCTGCCTCCGCCCCCTCCGCCGCCCATTGCTTCGTCAGAACTGCAATTTAACCAGCTAAAGGACGGCTCGAAGCTTTACGTGTTCGTAGAGGAGATGCCGCACCTGCCCGGTGGGGGCGGTAATACTGCCATTGTGGAAGCCATTCAAAAAAATATTCAGTACCCAACGCTCGCTGCGGCCGATCAAAAAGATGGCCGAATATTCGTGTCCTTCGCAGTGAATAAGGACGGCGCCGTGGTAGAACCCAGAATAGTAAAAGGCCTGGGGCCCGCCTACGATGCGGCCGTGATGACAGCCGTCAGCAAGCTGCCCGCCTTTGTGCCTGGCCGCCAAGGCGGCATCCCGGTGAACGTAATTTTCACCGTGCCCGTCCAGTTTGACAGGCAGCCCTAAGCCAGCGGCCTTGGGCGAAAACCGACCGGGCCCCGGCGCTACGCAGCGCCGGGGCCCGGTTTTTAGGGAGTTATCCAGTTATCCACATTGGGTTTGTGGATAACTTTTGGGTGGGCTGGGGGCCCTGTTGCTACTGTTTCCCGCCGGTGTACTTGCGGTAGGAGTTGATGCAGGCCACGGCCATCTCCCACCTACCTGCTCTCTTACCCCCTCGCCCTAGGAAAGCATCTCGGCCAGCAGCCCTTCCTTCAGGGCGAAGGCCGAGGTTTGGATGTGCGTGATGCCGCTGATGCCCAGCACCCAATCGATGAGCACGGTGGCCACCACCAGCATGTTGGCCCGCATGGGCAGGATGCCGGGCAGCGCCAGCCGCTGGGCGTGGTCGCGGCTCAGCAGCTGGGCGTAGCTGTGCTGGAAGCTGCCGAGGGCCAGCTCGACGCGGGGCGGCAATTCTTTTTCGGTGCGCAGGCGGCCCAGCTGCATGTCGGCCAGGCTGTCGAAGCTGCCCGAGGCTCCTACCAGTCCCACCGGCTTCAGCTCGCTGAGGGCCGCCACCAGGGGCCCCAGCATGGTATCGAAATACGCCTGCTCGGCGGCCACGGCAGCGGCCGGAAACACGCCGCTGGGGTCGGGGAAGAACTGGTCGAGCAGGCGCTGGGCCCCAATCTCGAAGCTCTGCTTCCAGAAAATCTCGTGGTCGTTGGCGATGATGAACTCTACCGAGCCGCCGCCGATGTCCATGATGAGCTGGCGCTGGGGCCCCAGCGGCACGGCCTGGCGCACGCCCTTCCAGATGAGCTCGGCCTCGCGCTCGCCGGCAATCACTTCCACCTCGATGCCGAACTGGTCGGCAATTTCGCGCACCAGCGCCGGGCCGTTGCGGGCCACGCGCACGGCGCTGGTGGCCGTGGCGCGCACCTGCGTCACGCCGTGCAACTCCATTTCTTCCTTGAAGCCGGCCAGCGTATGCAGGGCCCGGGCGTAGGGCTCGGGCGCGATTTCGCCCTTGCTGATACCGCCCTCGCCCAGGCGCACGCCGGCTTTGGTACGCAGCAGCTCGTGCGGCGGCTGGCCGGGCACGGCGGGCAGCTCCACAATCAGCAGGTGAAACGTGTTGGTGCCCATGTCGATAAGGGCGAGGCGATGGCGCGGGGGCATACGGTGCAGAATAAGTGCCGGGAGGCTGGCGGGTGCAAAGTAAGCGGGCCGGCGGCCTGCAACGCCCCTTTCGCCGCCTGCGTATGCACAAGTAATGGCTGCTACTCCGCTCGTTTCCACCAAAAAATGCCCGTTCTGCCAGCAGTGGTCCGAGTGGGAGCTGCGGCCCACCGACCGCTGCACGCACTGCGGCCACCTGCTCGACCCGCAGGCCCACCAGCGCGCCGAAGCCGATGCCGTGGCGGCGGCGCAGCCGCAAAAATCAGCGTTGCGCCTCATCGAAATTCGTCCCGAAGACGGCCCCGTGCTGACCTTCTTCAAGTGGATTGGGCGGGGCGGGCAGCTGCTGTTCATCGCGCTGCTCTCATTTTTCGTGTGGGTGGCCACGGCCATCGCCGCCTAGCCGTGGGCGGGGCCCCGGGGCTGCGCCACCCGCTGCTGGTGGGCGCGGCCGGCCTCTACGGCGGGCTGTGGCTCAACCGGCACTGGCTGCACTGGCCGCTGCCTGCCCTGGTTACCTCGCACCTGGCCGACCTGCTGGCCCTGCCGCTGATGCTGGGCCTGGCGCTGGCGGCGCACCGCTGGCTCATTGACCCGCGCGGCACCTTGCCCGTTGCGTGGCTGGTCGGCGCATGGCTCGGCGTATCGGTATGGTTCGAGGGCCTGCTGCCGCTGTGGTCGGCCCGGGCCGTGGCCGATCCGCTCGATGTGCTGGCCTACGCAGCCGGCACGCTGGGCTTTCACTACTGGCTAAACCGCCCGCCGGGCCCCCTGCCCCGGGCTTAGGTATGCATTTGATTTAGGAGCTAGAGTTGTTCCCAAATAAACACCGCGCTGCATGACCGCTCTGCACGACGTTCCGCTTTTTTCTAATTTAGGAATAACGCTACTGTTCAGGTGAGAATCAGCCCGATGTAGAGACGCATCCTTGCGTCTTCGGCTTGAACGACTTGCCCGGACATCGTGCAAGCCTGCCGTTCACACCTGAGACGCAAGGATGCGTCGCTGCCCCGGGCGGAGCCAACCGATTTTAAGACGGAACGCGGCTAATTCGCAAACCGGCAGAACGTGCCCAGCGGCAGCTTGCGCTGCCCGGCATCGTGCAGATAAATCTCGCCCAACTCGCGCACCGCCTTGGGCCCCGGGAAGATAGCCGTGGTCAGGTTGTCCAATATCAGCGCCGAGAAGCCCAGCGAGTACAGGTTCACCACGAAGAAGTGGTCGGCCGGGTCGAGCAGCTGCTGGCTGAGCTTGAGTAGCTCGTTCAGCTCGTCCTCCAGCTGCCACTTCTCGCCGTTGGGGCCCCGGCCGTAGGCGGGCGGGTCGAGGATGAGGCCCTGGTACTTGCTGCCGCGTTTCACCTCGCGGCGCACGTACTTCATGGCGTCTTCCACCAGCCAGCGCACGCCGTCGAGGCGGCTGGCCTCCATGTTGTCGCGGGCCCAGAAGTTCACCTGCTTTACCGAGTCCAGGTGCGTCACGTCGGCCCCGGCGGCGCGGGCGGCCAGGGTGGCGGCCCCAGTGTAGGCAAACAGGTTTAGCACCCGCGGCTGGGCGGCGCGGCGCGCTTTGGTCTGGTTGTAAATGAATTGCCAGTTCGGGTCCTGCTCCGGAAACAGTCCCACATGCTTAAACGACGAGAGGCCCAGCCGAAACCTCAGCTTCAGCCCGTCGGGCCGCTCGTAGTTAATCAGCCACTGCTCGGGCATGGCGGGCTTGAGGCGCCACTGGCCCTTTTCGGTGCTGCCGGGGGCCCGGGCGAAGGCGGCGTCGGCCCGTTCCCACTCTGTGAGCGGCAGGTGCGGGTCCCAGATGGCCTGGGGCTCGGGGCGGGCCAGCACGTGGGGCCCGAAGCGCTCCAGCTTCTGGAAATTACCGGAGTCAATCAGCTCGTAGTCGGGCCAGGGCGAGGTGGTGAGGAAGTCGTACATAAGCGGGCCGCAAAGGTAGGGGCGGGCCCCCGGGGCCCCATTGTCGCCCGCGGGTTTCCCGAAGCGGCCCGGGCAGCCAGCCAGGACCCCCGAAAACCTCTGCTCGCTTTATCCGTTACCGGGGGCTACTCGCAAGGCGCTGGGCCTCACTTGCCGAACTGGTTAATACGGCCGGGCAAAAGGATGCGTAATTTTAAGTAATGGCTGGAAAAAATTGGCTGGTAATGGTTTGCGGTTGGCTGGTGCTCGCAGGGCTAGGGCTGAGCGCATGCTCGTCGCCCTCCGGCCCGGCCGCCAACGCGCCCGCCGAAACCTACGCGCGGCGCCGTGAGGTAACCGCCCCGCCCACCCGGCGCGGCCGCATCCTCGACCGCCACGACTCGGTGCTGGTGGATACCCGCCTGAACTACCTGCTGGCCGTGCCGCTGCGCCCGGGGCTCGATTCGGCCACCGCCGTGGCCCTGAACCGCCTGCTGGGCTGGCCCGATAGCACCCTGGCGCGCCGCCTGGCCGAGGCCCTGCCCTATGCCGGGGCCCGCCTCCGGGGCCCCATCCAGCTCGTTATCACCCCGGCCGAAGCCGGCAGCGTGCACCGCCACCAGGCAGAGTGGCCCCAGCTGGCCCTGGCCGAAGCCGTGCAGCGCACCTACACCGTGCGCACGGCCGCCCCGGTGCTGGGCTACCTCGCTGCCAATGCCCAACCATTTATCAACCAAACGATTCGCTACCGGAGCGGCCAGTTTTACCGCCTACGGAACGGCGGCGTCGAAACCTACTACAACGGCTTGCTGACCGGCCACCGCGGCTACCTGCACCCGCTGGTGGACGCGCTGGGCCAGCGCCGCGGCAGCTGGGCCCCCGACACGGCCTTCCAGGATGGGCAGGACCTGCACCTGGCCCTCGATGCCAAGCTGCAAGCCTACGCTGAAAGCCTGCTGGGCGGCCGCAAGGGCTACCTCGTGGCCCTCGATCCGCGCACCGGCGAAATTCTCTGCTCGGTGTCGGCCCCCACCTACGCGCCCGCCGCCCTCACCAGCCCCGACCAGGCCGGCGTACGCCGCCAGCTGCTGGAGGACGAGGACCTGCCGCTGCTGAACCGGCCCGCAGTGCTGGCCAACCCGCCCGGTTCGGTATTCAAGCTCGTGAATTCGGCCATTGCCTTGCAGCTGGGGGCCATTACGCCCGGTACCGGGTTTCCGTGCAACCAGTCGCTCATCAGCTGCGTGCATTACCACCCGGCGGCCCGTAATCTCACTATGGGTCTGCAATACAGCTGCAACCCGTACTTCTACCAAACCATGCGGGCCCTGATTGACCACGTGCCTGATAGCCTGATGGCCGACACAGTGGCTGCCCGCCACGCCAACCTAGCCATTTGGCAGCGCTACGCCCAATCGTTCGGGCTCGACACGCTGCTCGGCGTGGATTTGCCCCGCGAGCAGGCCGGTTTTCTGCCCACGCCGGCTTACTACGACAAGGCCCGGCACACGCGCAACTGGCGGTTTCGCTCCATTTACTCACTCAGCATCGGGCAGGGTGAAATCAACCTGACGGGCCTGCAAATGGCCAATATGGTGGCCATCATCGCCAACCGGGGCTGGTACTACACGCCGCATTTCGTGCGTGGTGTGGGCACCGGGGGCCCCCTTCCGCGCTTTCTGGTGCGGCACCACACCCTGGTCGACAGCGCCAACCTGGAAGCCCTGGTGCCCGGCATGCTGGCTGTGATGCACCGCGGCGGCACCGCCGCCGCCTCCAGCCTGGCCGATGTGGGCATTGCCGTGGCCGGCAAAACGGGCACTGTGCAGAACGACGAGGGCGACGACCACGCCACGTTCGTCGCCTTCGCCCCCGCCCACCACCCCAAAATTGCGGTGGCCGTGTACCTCGAAAACGCCGGCTTTGGCGCCACCGAAGCGGCCCCCTGCGCCGCCCTGGTCATTGAAAAATACCTGCGCGGCTCCATTGCCCCCCGCCGCAAGCGCTGGGAGCGGCGCATGCAGTACCGCGGCCGGGCCTATGAGCTGGCGCACCGCCTGGGCCGCAAGCCGCCACCGCCCGCGCCGGTGCCGGTGCCCGAAGGCCAGTAGGCTTCCCATCTTTCCGGCGTCGGCGCTCGTATAAGTGGCAATGTTTGGAATTCGCAAAGACCCGGAGTTGCCCGCGTGGGTATTTTTATTGCTGCGGCTGGGCACGCTGCTGGCCGTGGCGGGCATCGCCTGGGCGGTGGCCCGGTGCAGCACCTGACCCGCCGGGACCCCAGCGGGCCAGCAATCGCGCAAAACCACCGAAATTTGTGCAA